>DASTCC010000074.1:0-16343 GCA_035711465.1 Vicinamibacterales bacterium | reverse complement strand
CGGACGGGCCAGCCGGTCGCGGGCGTGCGCACGGCGGACGGCCGATCGCTCGAGAACCCGTTCGCGATCGTCCGCCGCGGCGTCGTCGCCGAAGGTCCGGGCCGGGAGAACACGACGATCGGCGTCGTCGTCACCAACGCGCGCCTGAGCAAGGCGCAGGCGATGAAGGTCGCCGAGATGGCCCAGGACGGCCTGGCGCGGACGATCGTGCCCTCGCACACGCCGTCGGACGGCGATACGCTCTTCGCCCTCGCCACGGGCGCGCTCACACGCGACGCCAACGTCAGCCAGATCGGCGCGCTGGCGGCCGAGGCGACGGCCGACGCCGTGATCCGCGCGGTGAGCCTCGCGCGCGGCGTCCCCGGATATCCGGCAGCGAGCGAGATCAAGTAGGCTTCCGCTTCCCCGTGACGTTGTTCGTAGCCCTGCTCATCGTCTACTCCATCGGTCTGATCGTGCTCGGCTCGTGGGTCGGGCGGGCGGTCCGTCAGAGCACCGACTTCTTCGTCGCCGGCCGCACGCTCGGGCCGGGACTGCTGGTCGCGACCTTTCTGGCCGCCAACATCGGCGCCGGATCGACGGTCGGCGCCACGGGCTACGCCTACTCCGACGGCCTGGCGGCGTGGTGGTGGAACGGCAGCGCCGGCCTCGGCTCGCTCGTGCTCGCCTTCTGGATCGGCCCGCGCGTGTGGCGCGAAGCGAAGACGCTCGGATTCCTCACCGTCGGCGACTTCCTCGAGTACCACTTCGGCCGCGACGTCCGGGGTCTGGCCGCCGCCATCATCTGGATGGGCAGCTTCTTCATTCTCTGCGGACAGCTCCGCGGCGCGGCGGAGGTGATCCACAAGGTCGCCGGGCTGCCGCTGGCGATCGGCGCGCTGCTCGCGACGCTCGCGACCACCACTTACTTCGTAATGGGCGGCCTGAAGAGCGCGGCTGTCGTCAACCGGATTCAGCTGTTCGTGATTCTGGTCGGCTTCGTGATCGCCGCGCCGCTCGCGCAGCACAGCGCCAGTCTCGCCGGCGCCAGCGCGGGCGACACCAGCTTCTGGCGCGGCGCCAACGTCGGCTGGCCGACGCTCTTCCTGCTCGGCCCGGCGTTCTTTCTCTCGCCCGGGCTGATTCAGAAAGCGTACGGCGCGAAGGACGAGCGCTCGCTGACGATGGGCGTCGCGATCAACGGCGTCGCGCTGCTCTTCTTCGCCGTGCTGCCGGTGATGCTCGGCCTGGCGGCGCGGGCGCTCCATCCGGGTCTCGAACGCGCGGAGATGGCGCTGCCGACCGTGCTCGCCGACGACGTCACGCCGTTCGTCGGCGCGATCGCGCTCGCCGCGGTGCTCTCGGCGGAAATCAGCTCCGCCGACGCCGTCCTCTTCATGCTGGCGACGTCGGGGGCGCGCGACTTCTACAAAGGCTTCTTCCGCCCCAACGCGACCGACGGCGACGTGCTTCGCGTCGCCCGGCTGGTCGCGATCGGCGGCTCGATCGTCGGCTACGTGCTGACGTTCGCGCTCGACAGCGTCGTCGACGCGCTGACGATGTTCTACTCGATCATGATCGTGACGCTGTTCGCGCCGATCATGGGCGGGCTGTTCCTGCCCAAAGCGGGCCGCTGGAGCGCACTCGCCTCGATGCTGGTCGGGGTGATGACGCTCGTGACCATCCACATCGCAACGGGCGGCGCCGGCTTCGGCTGGGCGACCCCCGCGTTTCTCGGCCTGATCGCGTCGGGGCTGACATATCTGATGCTGGCGGTGTTCTGATCTGTATCGATCGCGTCACAGCAGAGCGCCGACGGGTCACACGTCGGCTTGACTGGATCGCCACCCCCACGTAATCTCGGAGTCCGGCCCCCGGTATGGTCTAAGTGTCTGTACCGGCACTGGTTGTCGGCTTTGCCGGCAACGGCCGATATAGGGTCATGGACCACGCTCCCTCGGCCGCCCGTCCCGTCACGCCGGCACCCGACGTCGTCGCTCGACGGCTCGGGGATGGCGCCGTCCTCGTGCATCTGCCGACGAACAAGATCTTCGAGCTGAACGAGACCGGCGCCCGCGTCTGGGAGCTCATCGCCAGCGGCAAGACGATCGCGGCGATGACGAGCGCGCTGGTCGAGGAGTACGACGTCGATCCCGCCGACGCCGAAGCGAAGATCCGCATCGTCGTCGACGATCTCTCCGCCGCCGGGCTGGTCCGATGAGCACGGCCACGACGGAGGCGATCGCCTCGCACACGCCCGGCCGCGACGCGTTGTCGTCGCGGCACGACGAACGCCGCGCGATCGTCTGCACGCGCGACGAACGCGGCCGGCTGACCGTCGCCGGCGTGCCGTTGACCTCTTACGAGGGACTCGATACCTACTTCGACGGCGTCCTCTTCGATCGATCCGACTGGCTGCGAGCCCTCGGGGATGGCATCGGCGACGATGCGACGCCGGCTGCGATCCTTCTCGCTGCCTACGATCGCTTCGGCGAATCCGTGCTCGCGAAACTGCGCGGCAGCTTCGTCGCGGTCGTCGTGGACGGGCGGCAGAACCGCATTTTCGTCGTCCGCGATCCGATCGGATCGCAGCCGCTCTTCTACGCGCGCACGCCGCGAGGCTGGTCGTTCGCGTCGTCGATCGCGCCGCTGCTGTCGGCGCCGGGCGTCTCGCGCGATCTCAACCGCGCCGCGCTGGCCGAGCAGTTGTGCAACCGCTGGTCGGATCGGGAGGAGACTTTCTTCGCCGACGTCCGGCGGGTGCCGCCGGGATGGCGGGCCGAGATGCAGGGGAGCCGGCTGGCCGTCCGCCGCTACTGGGACCCGGTCTCGGGAGGCATCGACTGGCTCAGCGCGTCGGAAGCGGATCGCTTCGACGAGCATCTCGATCGCGCCGTGCGCCGCTGCCTCGAGTCCGGACGCACCGGCATCTTCCTGTCGGGCGGCTTCGATTCCGTGAGCGTCGCGGCCGTCGCCTCCGACGAAGCACGCCGCCACGGTTTCGAGGTCCCGCGCGCGCTCTCGCTCGGATTCCCGGCGCCGGAGTGCGACGAGCGCCTGGTGCAGACGTCGGTGGCGCGGACGCTCGATCTGCCGCTGCAGCTCGTCGACTTCCGCGAGGCGGTCGGTCCGCGCGGGCTCTTCGCGTCGGCGCTCGATCTCAATCGCGGTCTGCAGTCGCCGCTGCTCAACACCTGGTCGCCGGCGTACCTGTCGCTCGTGCGTCGCGCGAGCGGCGACGGCGTCCGCACGATCCTCACCGGCAGCGGCGGCGACGAATGGCTCGGCGTGACGCCATATCTGGCCGCCGATCTGATCCGATCGGGCAACGTCGCCGGACTGTACCGGATGGCGCGGATGTGGCAGCGCTCGTATCAGCAGGGCTGGCCGCACGTCCTGCGCGGATCGATCTGGACCTACGGGCTGCGACCGCTCGCCGGCGCGGCGCTCGATCGCGTCGCCTCCGACTGGTGGCAGAAGCGCCGGCGTCAGAAGCTCCTGGCGGCCGATCCGGCGTGGGTCGGGCCGGATCCGGCGGTTCGCGAGCGGCAATTCGCGCGCGCCGCGGCGAATCTCGCCGAGTCGAATCCGCCGGATGGCTTCTACGCCCGCGAGTCGCGCACGTTCCTCGATCACGCGCTGATGTCGTGGGAATTCGAGGAGCAGTACGAGTTCGGCCGTCCGTTTGGCGTCCGCTACCTCCACCCGTACTGGGACGTGGATCTCCTGTCGCACGTGTATCGCACGCCGCCCGAGATCCTGAATCGCGGCGGCCGTTCCAAAGGGCAAGTCCGCGAGGTCGTCGCGCGCCGCTTCCCGACGCTGGGATTCGAGCGCCAGCGCAAGGTCTCCGCGCTCGACTTCTTCGTCTCGACGCTCGCACAGGAAGGGCCGCGACTGGCCGAAACGGTCAGTGACTATCGCGGCCTGGCCGGACTGGGCGTGATCGAGCCGGCCGGGGCGCGCGATTACGTCGAGCGGGCGTTCCGGGGCAGCCCGACCCCGCTGGTGATTTCAAAGGCGTGGAACCTGATCAACCTCGAAACCTGGACGCGGCAGTACGTTTGAGGACGTTTCTTGCAGAGGAGCAGACGATGAAGACGATGGAACAGCACAAGGATGTGTCGCGGCGCCGTTGGGAGCCGCCGATGGTGAAGGCGGCGGGCACGGTCGGCGACGTGCTTCGCAACGGCGGCGGCAAGGTCACGGTGCTCACCGGCGACCCGGGCGAACCGCGGAAGGTGCCGGCGCAGGATCGCTAGGACGGAGCCGACGCAATGCTGACCCTGCGGTTCGCGCCGGAAACGACGCGACGCGAGTCCGCCAGCGGCCGGCTGGTCCAGACGTGGACGGACGACGCGGGCGCGGAGTTCGCGCGCGCGTTCGTCGCCGGATCCGCCCGCTGGATTGACTGGCCCGCGCTCGGCGTCTTCACCTTCGGCGGCGCGACACGCGTCGTCGACGTGGTGCCGGCGCGGGGTGTGTCCCGCGAGGTCGTCAGCGCGTCGTTCCGCCGCTCGATTCAGCCGGTCATCCTGCAGGCGCTCGGCTGGCAGGCGCTGCACGCGGGTGCCGCCGGCACGCGCGCCGGCGTCATCGCGCTCTGCGGACGCGGCCATTCCGGGAAGTCGACGCTCGCGCACGCGCTCGGCCAGGCCGGCTATCCGCAGATCGCCGACGACGCGGTCGGCTTTACCTGTCAGCGCGAGGGCGTGATCGTGCAGCCGCTGCCGTTCACGCCGCAACTGCGTCCCGCGTCGCGCAGCTATTTCGAGGCTCAGAGCGCGGGTGAACGTCACGAGGACATCGAGCCGATCGCGCCGCCGGCCCCGATGCGCGCCGTGTTCGTGCTGCAACAGGACCCTGGCGGCACGACGCGTCCGGTGATCCGGCAGCTGTCAGCGGTCGACGCGTTCTCGGCGCTCCTCACCCACGCGCACTGCTTCGATCAGCGCGATGCGGAGCACATGCGCGGGCTGGTCGAGGCCTACATGACCGTCGCCCAGCAGGTGCCGGTGTTCACGCTCACCTACCGTCCGAACTTCGCGGCGATCGACGGCCTCGTCGACGCCGTGATCGACGCCGCCATCGGCTTCTCTCCCGCCGCACTGCCGCTGGCCGCGGCCCGCCGCCAGTGACGCTGGCCCGACGCGCCCGTACCGCCGCGTGCGTGCTTCGCATGCTGCCCGGCTACGTCGCGGTCGCCGCCTTGAAACACTTCGTGCCCGTCACGACCATCGCGCGCTGGCTCGCGCGCGAGCCGCATCCGCGCGTCGATCCGGATCTCGTGGATCGGATCAGCGGCGCGAGCCGCCGCATCCGCAGGATGAGCCCGATCGGCGATCGCGACTGCCTGCAGCGGAGTCTCGTGCTGTTCCGTCAGTTGCCGCGCGCCGGGCTGAAGCCGTCGCTGGCGATGGGATTCCGCCGCGTCGACGGCCGGCTCGAGGGACACGCCTGGATCGTCGTCGACGATCGTCCCTTCGACGAGCCGGTCATGCCGGGATCGCCGTTCGAGGAGACCTGCCGGATTGGCGCCGACGGCCGCGTGCTGACAGGCCAGCGCGACGCGGCGCCGGCGGGCGCGCGTTCTTAGGTCTCCGCCGGGCGCTCGCGCGCGATCAAGGCCGCCCCAATCGCGACCAGCACGCCGAACGTCATCCGATAACGCAGACCGACCGGCCCGAGCATCAACCCGGCCAGCGTCCACGTCGATACGCTCGCCGCGACCACGAAGAACACGCGGCGATCGTCGCCGGTCGCGTCCCGGCGCCACGACCGAATCCCGATCGCCGCGGCCACGAGCAACACGCCGTTGAACACGATCGGCACGACGTTGCGAAGCGAGCTCAGCGGCAGATTCGCCTGGATGCCGAAGACACTGATCGCCGCCTTGAACGCGCCGGTGATCGCGACGTCGCCGGGATGAGCGGCGATGTAGCGCCACGCTTCACGACGGAAGAGCGCGTCGGCGTCGACTTCGTCGAGCCATCCGAGCGTGCCGAACGACGACGGCAGCTGCGAGATGTCGAACTCCTGCGCGACGCCGGTGCGGCGAATCGTCCCGCGCGCGGTGCTGAACGTCGACTCGAACAGCGTCTTGGCGTCGTGCGTCGTGCCGAGCATCGGCACGCCGATTGCCAACGCGTTCCGGATGGCCCAGCCGCTCATCGCAATCGCGACGGCGGCCACCAGGGTCAGTCCCCCGCGGCGTACCTCCGGTCGCCGGTGCCACAGCCAGAGACCGCCGCCGATCGTGATCAGCGTGACCTGCGCTTCGGCGCGAGTCAGCGCGGCGAATGCCGCGAGCAGCCCGATCGCGCAAAGGCGCCACGATGTGGAGTGACCCTTCGACGTGCCCGCGATCATCCAGATCGCGCTCCACTGGAGCGCGGCCGCCAGCAGCGCGTCGTCCCAGACCGGTCCGTGGACGACGAGAAACGGGTCGGCGCAGAGGACCGCCGCAGCGACGATCGCGGCGCTCCGCCCTCCCAGACGCCACGCGATCGCCGCGGCAGCGACGATCAACAGCACGACGACTGGCACGTGCAGGTACCTATGGAGCGCTGGCGGGAGCGTGCGGAAACCGAGCGCGAGGAAGAACACCTCGCCGGGCAGGTGGTAGGCGCGGAAACCCGGACGGGGAGGCACGGCGCCGCCGCCGTCGCTCGCGAAGACCTGGTAGCCGCGGCCTTCGACGAGGTTGCCGGCAATCGCGGCCGCAGCGTTGGGAGAGGTGACGGACTCGCTGAGGAACGCGCTCGTGCACTGCACGAGCGCGGCGCCGAGCGCCAGGGCGGCGAGGAGCGGCCACCGGGCGGGTGGCCGGAAGGTCACTGCATCTTCTCGATCAGGTTCCCGACTTCGTCTTGCGGCGATGTTTCCTCGTCTACGAACTGGAACCCGGTGACGAAGGTCTCGGGATCGGTCGGGGGCGCGACATTGCGGCAATGCACGACGTTTCCGCGCAGATACACGGTGGAACCGTCACCGAGCGTCAGCAGGAACTCGTGATGAGCGCCGATCGGAAACGGGAACGGCGTGATCAGCGCCATGCCGCCGAGGCTGATCTCCTTGACCTCGACCTGTACGTCCAACGAAACGGCGTGGCCGTGGATGCGTCCCACGATTTCCACGCGTGCCGATCGACGACGTTCGTCCGACATCATCTGCTCCTCTGCGACGCGGCCAGCCGAAGGGACGCGGCTGGCCCGCTGGCCCCGGCGTCCGGCGTCGCCGGCGACTCCGATAGCCTCTGCTCCTCGCACATCCGCGCGAACCGCCCGTGCGGCCGCGCCAACAGCTCGGCCCACGTCCCGCTCTCCACCACGCGCCCGCCGTCGATGACGACGATGCGGTCGGCGCGGCGGATCGACGACAGCCGGTGCGCGATGACGACGAGCGTTGTCGCGCCGCCGACGGCTTCGATCGCGCGCTGCACGACCTGCTCGTTCTCGTGATCGAGCGCGCTCGTCGCCTCGTCGAGCACGATCACGCGCGGCTGCCGGACGAACGCGCGTGCGAGCGCGAGACGCTGTCGCTCGCCGCCAGAGAGCAAGTGGCCGCGATCGCCGACGACGGTGTCGAGTCCGCGCGGCAATGCGCGCACGAACCCGGCGGCTGCTGCTGCCTCCAGCGCACACCACATGTCGGCCTCGGTCGCGCCCGGCGCGGCCCACGCAAGGTTCGCGCGGACCGTGTCGTGAAACAGCACGACCTCCTGGGGCACGACCGCGACCTGCGCACGCCAGGCGGCGACGTTGGTGGCCGTCAGCGGCTTCCCGTCCACGAGGACGCGTCCGGGAGCCGCCGGCACCAGTCCCAGCAGCACGTCGGCCAGCGTCGTCTTACCAGCCCCGGAGGGGCCGACGACAGCGACCGTCGTCCCGGCCTCGATTCGCACCGAGACGTCGCGCAGCACCGGCACCCCGCCGTACCCGGCGGTGACCCGGTCGATCGTGATATCGGCCCGAACCGGCTCCAGCATCTCGGAGGCCGCTGCGCCGACCGTCGAGGAAGGTGCCAATTCTGTAATCAGCGCCCTTACGGATTCGTAAGCGGGCAACTCGGACAGCAGGCTGTGAAAGTAGGTCTGGATCGTCGCGACCCGCGGCATCAGCCGGAGGAACAAGAGCACCAGGATCAGCAGCGCGGCAGGCGCGACCGCCAGCCAGCGGACAGCGACGTAGATGACCGCCGCCATCGCGATCGCGGCGCCGACGTCGAATCCACCGCGGATGAGCGCCGGCTGGCTCGCGAGCGCGACGTTGGCGCGGCCGAGCGCCTCGCCCACCCTGGCGAGCTCGCTGCGGTGACGCGATTCGAGACCGAATGTGCGAATCAGCTTGAGCGCGCCGATCGTTTCGCCGATCTCGCGATGGACGTCGCGATCGGCTGCGATCAGCCGCTCGCCGACGATCTGCGCCCGCCGCCGTCCTGCGCCGAACGCGAGCATCAACATTGCGCCGGCTGCAGTGGCTAGAGCCGTCGCGGCGGGCGAAACTGCTGCCGCAAGAGCGACCGAGACCAGCACGAAGATTGCGGCCGAGAGCAGCGTGATCAGGTCGTGCGCGGCCAGCGCGGCGCGATCGACGCTCCGGATCAGCGCCTCCTGAAGATCCGACGCCCGGTGCCGCGCGGCGCTGGTCCAATCGGCGTGGAGCACGGCGTCGAAGCCGCGCAGCCGGAGCTGATGAGCGACGCGCTGGGTCACCGCAGCTCCCGCGGCGCTCTGCGCCCAGCCGAGCGCGGCAATCGCGGCTGCGAGCACGACATAGAACGAGAGCGCGGATTCGAGCCGGATCGCCCCGGCCATCTCGACGAACCGCCCGAGCCACGCGCTGGACCCACCCGACTCGATCGGTACGCCAGCGGCGGTGAGCAGCGGGACGAGCGCGACGACGGCGGTGCCCGAAGCCAGGCCGGACAGCACCATCAACAACAAAAGGCCGGCCACGCGAAGGCGGCCGGCCTCGAGAAGATCGTGCGCGAGATCGACGACGGAGCGAATCACCGCGATCCGGCGGCCGGTGCTCATGACGCCACCAGGACCCGGCCGCCGGCGGCGGTCCCGTATTGGCGGGCTACTTCAAGCTGTTGGCAACCCGGTAGTTGTGGCTCGCGACGATCGCGTACACCGAGTTGATCGCGACGAGCGTCACGACGGCCGCAACCTTGTTGCGCTTGGCGATCTGCCGGGTCGCGAGGATCGTGCTGGTCGCCACCGCGGCTTTCACCGCGATGAACGCCGCCTTGTTCCTGGTGAGCCCCGACATCATCGGGTTGGCTTCGACGCCGCCGTTGCCCAGCGCCGAGAGCGTCGAATGAACGTCGAGCGCCTGCATGACGGCGGTCGAGGCGTAGAGCGAGTTCAGCAGCCGCGAGCTGCCGCGGTCCACGCGACTGGTCGCGGGCGGCACCGGCGGTCGGCCCAGCTGATCGAGGTCGACGAGCGGCACCGACGCACCGAGGGTCGGCAGGAACGACGGCGCCGCCGGCGCAAACGACGCGTAACCGAGGCTCACCGCGGCGTCCTGGGCCGCCGCTGGCGCAGAGAACACCGTCGAAAGGGCCAGGGCGAGCACTCCGAGCGTGGCGAAACGGCGCGACATGGGAAGCCTTTCCGGTCTGAAGACCCTTGGGCTCTCCACTC
Source organism: Vicinamibacterales bacterium (assembly GCA_035711465.1). Lineage (GTDB taxonomy): Bacteria > Acidobacteriota > Vicinamibacteria > Vicinamibacterales > SCN-69-37 > DASTCC01. The sequence continues at coordinate 6,712 of DASTCC010000074.1, read as the reverse complement.
GCCAGGCTTTGGCCGTTCAGGCGCAGCGAAGAGCCGCGCCACATAACGGCAAGAGCAGTACCACGTCGCGTCATTCGCAAGTCATCAGTTTTCTTCGGCAGCCGCGCGATCACCCTTGCAATCTCGCGTGGCCGCCCCACCCCAATGGACGATCCTGATCGTTGGGGCACGGTTTTCGTGACAGCTCGGTTAGGGAAACGCGCATGTGTCTCGATCGATACATGCCGCCGCAGGTGCAACGGCGGGCAGGCGCGCCACTCAGCGCAGGAACGGCGCGGCCGCTTTGGTGCGGAGGCCGAACGCGCGTCGCAGCCGGTCGAGAAGGCCCGGCTCGGTGCCGCGGTCGGCCTCAGCGAGCGCGTCGAGACACTCGGCTACCGACGACACCACCGCGATGCCGAGCCGCTTGGCCGACGAAGGAACGCTACCCTGTGGGCCCCGCCAGACGAGAATGGCCCCGGCCTTCGATTCCAGCACGACGTCCAGGCAGTTGTCCGGCCGGTCATCGATGACGACGTCGAGCCGCAGGGCGGCCGCGACCCGGCCGCGCGATCCGTGGACGACGTACACGCTCGGCAGCTCGAACCCCTGCCGATGGAGCCAGCGCTGACTCTGGCGCTGGACGGTGCGGCCTGCTGATTTCGGGCGGCTGGTGATGAACAGCACTTCCCACTTGCGTTCCTCGGACAGCTTGAACAGGCGGGCGATGGCGCCCGGCTCGCACTCCTTCAGCGTCTCCCAGAAGTTGTCGGTGGCCGCCACCGATTTCCAGACCGCGTCCGACTGCCGCTGCGACACGGCGACGCTGGCCGCCGCGGGCAGACCAATCTGGTCCTCCCCCTTCTTGTGCGTCTCGTCGTCCGGTGAGGCGCCGATGTCGGCGGCGCCGATCTTGGCGGCATCGAGCTCCGGGAACAGCTTGATCGCCTCGCGCACGAACGGCTCGTGCAGGTCGGCGAGCACGCCGTCGAGGTCAAACGCGATGCGCATGCATCCTCCTCGACGGCCGGTGAATGGCGATGGCGATGAGCAGCACGAGGAATGCGGCGTTGCCGGGCATCTGCAGACTGAACTCGACCACCGACTGCGCCGCGATGCCGACGATGCCGGCGATGGCGCCGACGCGCACCCAGTAGGTCATCGGATCGTCGGCCTGCGATCGGAGCCGGTGGCGGATCGTCCACGCGAGCGTGCCGATGGTGAGCAGAACGGGAATGCCGACGAGCAGACCGCCCTCCGCCGCGAGCTGCAGGTAGTCGTTGTGGGCCTCGGCATACATCCTCGACCGATCGGAGGTCTGATAGATCAGCATGGCCTGCGGGTAACTGCCGAGACCGACGCCGGCCGCCGGAAAGTCCCGGATGATCCGCTCGGTGTCCCGCCACGCCTCGAACCGGCCCTCGAGCTCCGCCGGCGCCCGGCTGAAGCGATCGGCCACGCGATCGACGCCGGCCCAGCCGATGGCGGCGACGACGACGAGCGCGAGCACCGCGGCCACTTGAAGACGCCGCCGCCCGCCCTGCGTTCGCTTGATCATGAAGACGGCCAGCACCAGTATCGCGATCGCCAGGCTGGCGACACCGGATCGCGATCCGGTAAGGGCGATCGACATCCCCATCATCAACACGACCACGGCGAGGAGCAGCACGCGATTGGCCTCGACCGTCATCAGCCACCGGAGCAGCGGCGGCGGCTCGTCCACCTGCCGCCGCGCCCGCTCGAGCACCGCCCGGGCATAGGCGAGCACGAGCGGCAGCAGCATCACCATCCATCCGGCGAAGTGATTCCGGTTGATGAACGGGCCGAACGGATTGCCGCCCTGCTGCGGCTCCCAGAAACCATAGACGAGCGGGTGATCGGGATTTCCGAGCGCCTTCTGGACCACGCCGATGAGCGCGAGCGCGGCGCCGAGCCCCATCAGCTGGGTCATCAGCCAGTCCAGCTTCACGTAGCGGATCGCGCGGGACAGGCCGACCAGGAAGAGCGCCAGCGCCAGATACAGCAGCAGCACTTCGACCGTCGCTTCCGGCACGAGCGACAGCGGATGGAGCGACGCCGGATGGTAGCCGAGCGTGAAGCGGCGGAAGTAGTCGTCGAGCGCCGGCGAGATCGACTGAATCCACGCGTAGGGCAACGCGACGAGCTGCAGGCTGATGGCGAGGCCGATCAGGCTGAGCATGATCGCCAGGATGCGCGTCCGCCGATCGACCCAGGCGTCGGTCGCGAAGATGCCCCAGAGCCCGAGCGCGGCGGCGAGCCCGGCCAGCGGCACGTACGCCCACGAGTAGACCGCGCCGAACGTCAACACACCCCAGGCGAGCGTGCCGACGAGCACGCGCGCGTAGGCGATCGAGATCGGCACGTCGTCTTTCATCTCACTGCCGGCCGAGCCACTTGCGCGCGCCGCGCCAGGCGCGCCGCGCGTACAACACCGCCAGCGGCGCCCCGCTCGCCGGCGCGTAGACGTCGCGCATGTAGCGGACCGGCGGAAAGGCGTGCTGTCTGGCCAGGCGCGCCCGATCGCGCCAGCTCGGCAGCAGCCTGAAATCCCACCAGACGCCGGCGACGCGGCGGGGCTGATGGAGGTACCCGGCCGCGGGCGAGCGATCCGCGTCGGCGCCGCCAAGCGCGCTCGACGCCAGCACGCTCGCCGGCACCGCCGTCCCGAACAGGTCGACGCTGAGCTCGAGGCTGCGGCGGCAGACCGCGCCGACCCCGCGCGCGGTCGCCAGCGCGGCAAACTCGCGCCAGGCCTCGGCGGTCATCGAGGCGGCGACGAGGTGGATGTCGTACAGCCAGATCAGCAGCGGCGCGTCGCCGTGATGCGCGACACGATGCACGCATGCCAGCATCAGCGCGTGCACCCGGCCGAGGCCGCGCGCGCTCGGCGATAGCGCCGGCAACGGCTCGGCGGCCGCGGCGAGCTCCTCGTACTCGAGCACGCGGCCGAAGGCCTGCGGATTGGCGATCCGCCAGTGCAGGTCGACGACGTGCAGGGGCGCGCCGGCGGCCGGCGTCACGAACGAGGCCTGGTACATCAAGAGATCGCCGGTGACGTGCGGCAACAGCGCGTACCCGGCCGCTTGGAGCACCTCGGTTGCGCGCGCTCGTGCGGCAACGGGAATCAGGAGATCGGAGTCGAGGCGCGGCCGGAGATCGGGACGCGCGTAGTGCGAGTATGCGAGCCCTGCCCCCTTGAGGAGCAGCGGCTGCACCCCGGCCGCGTCGAGCGCGGCAAGGACGCGTCGAAGCTCGTGCTCGCGCACGAGATCGGCGGCGGCGGCGAGACGCGCGCGCGTCACGAGGCGCGCGTGCAGACCGGCACCGAGCCCCGGCGCCGCCGGCGATGCGGCCAGCAGCGGCAGCACGCCGTGCCGACCGGCCGCCTCGACGACGGCCTCGGCGGATCCGCGCTCTGGCGGCACGGACGGCGCCCCGAGGAGGGCCGCCGCGAGCCACCGGTCGAGATCGCCGTGCGCACCGGCGTCAGATCTGACCTGCACTCCGCGTCCAGGACTTGTAGACGATGCGACGAACCGCCGGGTGGCCGAGCAGGGCGACCGCGGCCTTCCGATGCCAGTTGAACGTCGCCGTTTCCTGCAGCAGCGGCACGACGCCGTTGACGCGCGCCAGCTCGATCAGCGAGTCGATCGAGTCGTCGCTCAACCGCGCGGCGATCCGGCGGAACGCCAGGCCGACGCGGATCTCCTGACCGAGGCGCTTGCGCCAGCGCACTTCGAAGCGCCGCAGCGATCGCGCGTCCAGACGACCGCGATCGAGCGACTCGGCGAGCACGTCGCCGGCCAGCGCGCCGCTGAGCAACCCGTAGTAGATCCCGCCGCCGGTCGTCGGCTTCACCAGTCCCGCGGCGTCGCCGACCGCGAGCACGCGATCGGCGTAAGTGCGCGCGACCGGGCCGAGCGGCAGCATCTTCAGCCGCGGCTTCGGCCAGGCGTCGCCGGGGATGCCGGCCTCGCGGCAGAGCGTCTGCTTGAAGGCCTCGAAGCGTTCGCGGCTGCGCGACTCGCTCATCAGCCCGACGCGGGCGTACGAGTCGGCGCCGCGCGCGAACGGCACCAGCCACGCAAATCCCGACGGCGCGACCTCGCGGCCGAAGCGCACTTGCACTTCCTGCCCGGCCGGGAACGGCACCTCGAGCTGCGCGCTCTGCAGGAAGACGCCGGGCAGCCCGAGACCGAGCAGCCGGTGAAACCGGTAGTTCGCGCCGCAGGCGAGCACGACGGCCCGCGCCCGCAGCACGCCGTGATCGCGCACGGTGACGTCGACGCCGCTGGCGTGCACGGCGATCGACTCGGCGCGCGCGCCCAGCCGGATCGTCACGCCGACGCGCTGCGCGCGCTCGGCGAGATACTGATCCAGGCCGGCACGATCGATGACCGCGGCCTGGACGCGGACGCTGTTGACCGCGACCGACTGCCCCGCCGCGCCCCAGAACCGCGCCGTGCCGGCTTCGCCGAGGATCAGCCGGCGCGGGAGATCGAATTCCGTGAACGCGTCGTAGCCGAGCAGACCGGTGCAGTGGACCGGCCGGCCGATGCCGTCGTGCTCTTCGAGCATGACGACGTCCCTTCCTCGCGCAGCGAGCGTGCGCGCCGTCGTTGCGCCGGCCGGGCCGGCTCCGATTACCACTGCGTCATGCACCAGGCGTGGCTCCTCAGAACTTGCGTCCGCGCGCTTCCCACGTGCCGCGGAAAGTGATCCAGAACGACAAGGCGATGAGCCGCACGTCGAGCCCGAACGATTGCCGGCGAATGTAGACGCGGTCGTAGCGGAACTTCTGGCGGCGCGGGATGTCGCGCGGCGCGTAGATCTGGGCGACGCCGGTGAGACCCGGCGGCACCGCGCAACGCATCTCGAAGCCAGGCACGTCCTCGAGCGCTTCCATCGCGCCGTTGCCGAGCACCTCGATCTCTCCCGGTCGCAGCGCGCGCGGGCCGACAAAGCTCATGTCGCCCCGAAAGATACTCCAAAGCTGCGGCAGTTCGTCCATCGCCGTCGCGCGCAGCCATCTGCCAACGCGCGTGATTCGCGCATCGCCGGCCGACGCCTGCCGCGCGCCGACATGCTTCTCGGCGTCGGGAATCATCGAGCGGAACTTCCAGACGAAGAACACGCGGCCGCCGCGGCCGACGCGCTCCTGCCCGTAGAAGATCGGCCCGCGATCCTCGAGCGTGATCGCCGCGGCGATCGCGGCCCAGAGCGGCAGCGACGCGATCAGGCCGAAGCCGGCCAGCGACGCGTCGAGCGCGCGCTTGGCCGTGGCATCGAGCCGCGGCCGCTCCACCACCCGCGATCGCGACCGCACTCGTGCGGTGCGTGCCGCGGCGGCGGACATGTCGGCGCTCATCGCGCGACCTCTCCTTCGATCGGGGCGGACTCCTGAACGTCGGCCCTCGGCCGCACCCGCCGGAACACGTCCAGGTAGCGCGCGACCTGCAGCCGGCGATCGAACGACACGCCGACGGCGCGAGCGTTGGCGCCGAAGCGCGCGGTCATCTCGCCGTCGGCGTGGAATTCACGGATTCGGGCGGCGAGCGCGGCCGCGTCACCCGGTTCGGCGAGCAGGCCGCACTGATGCGTCGCCGCGATCGCCGCCACTTCGCACGACTCCTCCACCGCGGCGACGAACGGCCGGCCGGCGGCGAGGATGCCGTAGAGCTTCGACGGCACGATGTAGCCGGCCAGGCCCCGCTGCAGCGAGACGATGAAGACGTCGGCCGCGGCGAACGACTCGCCGAGCGCCGCCTTCGCGGCAAACGGCAGGAACGTCACGTTCGTCAGGCCGAGCGCGGCCGCGCGCGCCTGCAAGTCGGCCTTTCGCACGCCCTCGCCCTGAAACACGATCTGGACGTCCGGCAGATCACGCAGGAGCGACGCCGCTTCGATGACGGTTTCGAGACTCTGCGAGAGTCCGATGTTGCCCGAGTGCATCACCACGAACTTGTCGGTCAGCCCATGCGCGGCCGCGAATGCGTTGCGCCTGGGTCCCGGCTGGATCGCCGACGTATCCGCCCAGCTCGGGATGATCACGGTGCGGTCGGCCGGCGCGCCTTTGTTCTCGATCAACCGCGCCCGCATCGTCTGTCCGAGCGCGATGTTGCAGGCGGCGCGGCGAACGAGGAACTCGTTCACCTTCTGAAGTCCGGCGTTGACGGTCTCGCTGCGGAAGTCGTCGAGCAGCACCGTCACTTCCGGAAAGAGATCGTTGAAGGCCATGACCAGCGGCGCGCCGAAGCGCCGGCCGGCGATCCAGGCGGCCAGCCCGATGATCGGCGGATCGGTGAGCGCGACGACGACGTCCGGCTTGTCGAGACGCAGGCCGGCGTAGCACGCCGACAGAAAGTAGGTGCCGTAGTTGGTCGCCCGGCCGACGAACCGTCGCTTCGAGTAGCGCGTGCCGCGGGCGCGAAAGATGTCAACGCCGTTGCGATGCTCGCGCTGCAGGATGCCGCCGCGCACCGCACCACCCGCTTCGGACGGCAGTAGCGGCACGCCCGTGACCACGGACACGCGACAGCCGTGCGCCGAGACGAGATCCTCACAGAGATCGGTGAGGAGCTGTCCGGTCGCGCTCTGATCCGGGTAGTAGGAGCGGTTGAAAAAGGCGACGTGCATGCTACGCGGCGTTCACGCTCGGCTTCGCGATCGTGAAGTTGCCGAGGACGATGACGTCCATTCGCGTGCGCAGGAA
>DASTCC010000073.1:0-2406 GCA_035711465.1 Vicinamibacterales bacterium | reverse complement strand
AGCAGATCGAGGAACTCGCCGCGTCCGCAGCCGATGTCCAGTACGTCGCTGCGGCCTTCGAACAGCGGCAGGTAGGCTTCCTGTCCCGAACGAATCGCGTCGCGCGAGCCGCGGAACTGATCCTCGAAGGCGACGTACTTGTAGGCGTCGAGACGCGACGTGAAGCTCTCGGGCCCGCCCGGCGCGGGCGACGACGATCCGGATGGAGCCGGCGCGACGCCGGCAGACGTGGCCACCGCGGCCCGTTCGAGCTCGCGTTTCACGGTCAGCGCCGCATGCTGCGCCACACCGACCGCCGCCCGCAGATCGCGTTCGCGCGACGACATCGATTCCCACTGCCGGCCCAGCGTGTCGGCCATCGCGCTGACCGCGGCATTGAGCGTCTGGGCGTCCGCGCGTGACTTGGTATCGACGAACGGTGTGATCGCCTGGAGGACCTGCACGAGGCAGGCCTCGACGGCCGCCTGGCGATCGATGTGCTCACGGAGCGCTGCGATCACGGCGATCGTGCTCTGCTGCGCCTCGCGGTGCGCCCCGACGTTCCGGTTGACGTGATCCACCAGCCGCGAGTTGAACGTGAGCTGCCGCTCGAAGAAGGCCGCAACGGTTCGCCAGACGAAGCCGGTGAACCGCCGCGTGACGCCCTTGCCCTCGGGTGGCGCCGGCAGGATGTTCCACGTGTCGTTGAGCGCCGGGAGCTGACGCTCGTCGTACTCCGCTGGTCCCTTTGGCAGGGTCACCGTGGGGCTCAGCGAGTGGTCGAAAGCCGTCAGCGCGTCGTTGTACCGGCGATCGGCATCCGCGCGCTCCTGCTCGAGGCGGCGCAGCTTCGCTTCGAGCGGCTCGTGCATCAGGAACCGGCCCGGACGACGGGAGGGAGGGCAGCAACGGGGGTCGGCAGGCCGTCGGTGGGGCTGCTGGCCGATGCGTAGGCACGCCGCGGAATGCGCCCGGCGCCATACGCGAGCCGGCCGGCTTCGACCGCGAGGCGCATCGCGGTCGCCATCGCCACCGGATCCTGGGCGAGCGCGATCGCGGTATTCATCAGCACCGCGTCCGCTCCAAGCTCCATCGCAATGGCCGCGTCGGAGGCCGTGCCGACGCCGGCATCGACGATCACCGGGACGCGCGCCTGCTCGCGGATGATCCGGATGTTGTTCTGATTCTGGATCCCGAGCCCCGATCCGATCGGCGCCCCGAGCGGCATCACGGCGGCGGCGCCCGCCTCCTCGAGCTTGCGGCAGATGACCGGATCGTCGTTCGTATAGGGAAGGACCACGAATCCTTCCGCGACCAGCACTCTGGTCGCTTCGAGGAGCGCCACGTTGTCCGGGAACAACGTCCGCTCGTCGCCGATCACTTCGAGCTTGACCCAGTTCGAGAGGCCGACCTCGCGTCCCAGCCTGGCCGCGCGGATCGCTTCGTCAGCCGTATAGCAGCCTGCGGTGTTCGGCAAAATGAAGATGCGGCTCTGATCGATGTAGTGCAGCAGCGATTCCGCAGACCGATCGTGCAGGTTCACGCGCCGGACGGCCACCGTCACCATGTCCGCCCCGGCGGCGCGGTGCGCGTCGGCCATGACGGGATGCGACGGGTATTTGCCGGTGCCGACGATCAGCCGTGAGTTGAAGGTGCGGCCGGCGATTACGAGTGGGTCGGAAGTCATTCTTTTGGTTCCAAGGTTCCAGGTTCAGTTCGAGATTCCGGCTCTCGGTGAGCCTGTCGCGCCGAAGCGCGAAGCGCGAAGGCGGAAACCCGCGGCCGTCATCCCCCTCCGACGAAATTGACGATCTCGATCTGGTCGCCCTCCGCGATGAGCGTCGACTCGTAGCGGGCCCGCTTGATGATCGAGAGGTTGTGCTCCACGGCGACGAGCCGCGGGTCGATGTGCAGCTGTTCGAGCAGTTGCAGGATGGTCACTTCAGCCGGCAGCTCGACCGGGTCGCCGTTGACGCGAATTCTCACATGCTACTCCAAGGCACCGGCACGCCGAGTGGTGCGAGCAGCCGCCCGGTCAGTCCGGAGGTGTCGTTCACGAGATGTTGCGGCAGCTGTGGCTGCGGCGCCGGCAGGGATGCCGCCAGCCGGATCAGCCGGCGGTAGTCGTCGAGCATGCGCTCGTAGGCGTGTTCGCGCTCCCAGTACGCGCGCGCCTCGGATCCGATCTGTTCGCGCAGCGTCGTGTCGGTGGCCAGCCGCCGCATCGCCGCGGGCAGCAGGCGGCCCTCGTCCATCACATCGAGGGCGACCGCGATCGGCCGGTCGGGGCCCCTCGTCCATGTGCCGGCATCGATCACTGGAATGCCGGCCAGGTGGGCGAGCGCGGACACGATCGAGCAGCGGCCCGCGGCGAGGCTGCGGAGCCAGGGACCCGAGAGCTCGCGGGCGGTCGGCCACCGGAGATTG
>DASTCC010000072.1:0-7960 GCA_035711465.1 Vicinamibacterales bacterium | reverse complement strand
ACGCCGCTGCCAATCTGATGCAGCACGCGATACGGACCGAGCTTGGACGGCGCGCTCGAAGCAGAAGTGTCGTCGGAAAGCAGCGCAGCAGCTCCTGAATCCTCGTGATCGTAGCACGCCTGTCTCTGTAGTAGATTGGCGAGGTGTCCAACCCGTCGGAAACGCTTCCCGCGCCTGGCGTGATTCGGGAAGCCATCGACCTCGGGCGCTTTCCGTGGATTCGACCGCTGGTTGGCGCGTACGCGCACGACTTCGCATCCGTCGCCCCGCTCTTCGCCGGCAACCCGGCCGACCCGCAAGCGTGGCGCGACACCATCGCCCGCGTCCAGCGCGCGCCGCGCGATCGCGCGCGTCTCGCGTCGGTGGTCTCGGCGCAGCTCGATCGCCGCCAGGCGCCGCCGGAAGCTCGCGCCGCCGCGGCGGCGCTCGCCGATGCGCGGAGCGTCGCGATCGTCACCGGTCAGCAGGCCGGCCTCGGCGGCGGACCGCTCTACACGCTGCTCAAGGCCGTCACCGCGCTCCAGCTCGCGCGCCGCGTCAGTGACGGCCATGGCCTGCCGGTGGTGCCGATCTTCTGGGTGGACGCCGAGGACCACGACTGGGCCGAGGTCCGCGCCGCGAAAATTCTCGACGCCTCGTTCGAGCTCAAGACGATCGCGCTCGCCGACGTGCCCGGCGCCGGCAGGCTGCCGATGGGGTCGCTCGTGCTCGACGACGGCGTCGAGACGATGATCGACGAGCTCGACGCGTCGCTCGCGCCGACCGAATTCACGGCCGGCCTGGTCGCGATGCTGCGCCGCGCCTACGTCGCCGGCGCGACGATGTCCGGGGCATTCGCGTCGCTGATCGATCGACTCCTTGGCCGTCACGGCATGGTCGTGTTCGAGTCGTCGGACCCGGCCGCCAAGCCGATCGTCGCCGATCTCTTCGCGCGCGAGATCGCCAATCCCAGCCGGACAGCGACGCTGGCGCGCGAAGGCGCCGCGGCGATGTCGGCGCTCGGCCACGCGCCGCAGGTCGAGCCGGCCGAAGACGCGGTGGCGCTCTTCTATCTCGACGCCGGCGGCCGGCACGCGATCAAGCGATCGGATGCGCAATTCCAGATCGGCGACGTGTCCAAGCCGGCCGCCGAGCTTCGCGCCGAGGCCGAGACGCATCCCGAACGATTCAGCCCGAACGTGCTCCTCCGGCCGCTCGTGCAGGATCGGCTGTTCCCGACGATCTGTTACGTGGCCGGCCCAAGCGAGCTCGCCTATCAGGCACAGCTCAAGGCCATCTACGCAGAGTTCCAGGTCGAGCCGCCGCTCCTCTATCCCCGCGCCAACGCCACGCTCCTCGATTCGGCCGCCATTCGCTTCCTCGACAAACACGCGCTTCCGATCGAGACCTTCCAGGCGCCCGACGAGTCGGCGCTCAACCGCTGGCTCGAGCGGCAGCTGCCGCCGTCGATCGAGCAGACGATCGCCGACACCAGCCGTCAAATCCGGGAACGCATCGCGACGATCCGCGAGACCGTGGCCGGCGTCGATCCGACGCTCGGCGGCGCCGTCGACACGACGCTCGACAAGATGCTCGAGTCGCTGAAGACGCTGCAGAACAAGATCGTGCAGGCGAGCAAGAAGAAGGACGACACCCTGCGCCGGCAGTTCCTGCGCACGCAGCGCCTGACCTTCCCCAACGGCATCCCGCAGGAACGCGAGCTGAGCCTCGTGTTCTTCGCCAACCGCTACGGCGACGCGCTCATCGACCGGCTCATCGACGGGCTGCCGCTCGAGACCGGAAAGCACTACGTCGTAAACATCTGAGCGGGCCCTGGGGCTTGGGCCTTGGGGCTTGGGCGCTCCAATTAGATAGCGTCTGCCGCGGCGCGCCGCGCGGCTGACGCGGCCGCGATCAGGCGTCTGCGCTCGGCGATCGCGCCGGCATCGCGCTCGATCGCCGCATGGCCTTCGACGAGCGCACGAGCGGTGACGGCTGGTGACGGGCCGCCGGGTGTCCGGCGGATGTCGACGAAGTGCTGCGGGCTGAGCAGCCGCGCGAGCACGTCGTCGGCGATCACGATCTCGCGGCCTGCGATCTCTTTCGCGGCGGCGGCCAGCAGGGCGCCGATCGATCCGCCCGCGCCCCGCGTCCGGACGAGACGCGCGGCGATCGCGTGCGCGGCGCGGAAGGGCACGCCGTGGTCGCGGGCGAGCGTATCCGAGAGCTCGGTGACCGTGACCCAATGCTCGTGCGCGCGCGCCACCATCTTCGCGGTGTCCAGCTCGGCCCCGGCCATCGCGACCGCCGCGAGCGCCAGCGCGCGCGTTGCGTCGCGCAGCGCGGCGTCGACGAGCGGCTGAAAGTCGTCTTCGGTGTCGACGATGTCGCCGTACGGGGTGTTGTGGACGACGGTGGCGAGCGACGCGGCCTGGGCGAGCGCCTTCGAGGACAGCGAGCGCGCGTGCTCGAGCGCCACCGGGTTGCGCTTCTGCGGCATGATGCTGCTCGCCTGCACCAGCGTGTCCGGCAGGCGCAGATAGCCAATCTCGCGCGTGCACCAGAGCAGCATGTCCTGCAGGAACCGGCCGAGACCCGCCAGCGTTACGACGGCCGCGCCCGCGCTCTCGAGCACGTAGTCGACCGTCGCGATGCTGCCGTAGGTGTTGCCGGTCGGACCGCTGAAGCCGAGCAGCTCGCTGGTCCGGCGGCGATCGATGGGAAAGCCGGTGCCGGTAATCGCGCAGGCGCCGAGGGGACAGCGGTTGGTCGTTTCGAACGCGGCGACGATGCGGGCGTGGTCGCGTGCCAGCTCCTCGATGAACGCGAGCAGATAGTGCGCCACCGTCGTCGGCTGCGCCGGCTGGGTGTGCGTGTGGGCCGGGAAGATCGTCTCGCGATGCGCGCCGGCGAGCGTCGCGAGCCCGCGCCGCAGCGCCAGCGCCTCGCCGGCGAGATCGAGCAGCTGCTCTCGCAGCCGCATCCGGTACATCGTCATGTCGATGTCGTTCCGGCTTCGCGCGGTGTGCATCTGCCCGGCGGCGTCGGCGCCGCACGCCTCGACGATCAACCGTTCGACATGAAAGAAGAGGTCTTCGCACTCGCCGTCGTACCGCGTGGCGCGCACGGCGGCGAGATCGATCGCGTCGAGAGCCGCTCGCAGCCGGCGCGCCTCCGGTCGGCCGACGATCCCGGTTTCGGCCAGCATCGCCAGGTGCGCGTACTGAATCGCCATCAACGGATCCAGGAAGAGCCGCTTGGCGTCTTCGAAGTTCTCGTCGAGGACGAGGCGCACGTATTCGGGATGAAACGCCATCGGGGCGCGGGAAAGTGACGTTAGTCGGCGGTTTCGGAGGTGTCAAGCGTCCGTGGACGGCTGGATGCCGTACACTTTCAGGCCAATGGCCACTCGCCCGCCACGGCGACCGACACGCGCACGGCCGGCGACGCGAACGCCGCACGCCCGGGGCTTGCGCATCCTGCTGCCGAGGGGGTCACGGCCGTGGCTCCGCTACGTGATCTATGGCAGCGCCGGCGCCGCGGCACTGGGCGTCGTCGTCCTCGGCGTGCTGTGGTTCGCCTACGCGCGGATGATCGACGCGAGGTTCGGCGGCGACGAGCGTCCGGTACCGCGCGTCTTCGCCCGGCCGTTCGAGCTGACGGTGGGACGGGGCCTGTCGCCCACCCAGCTGATCCAGCGGCTCAACGACGTCCGCTACACGCAGAAGGCGAGCGCCGACAGACCTGGTGAATTCGTCGCCGGCGACGACACGGTCACGATCCACGTGCGAGCGGCCGGCAATGCCAAACCGCGGATCGTGAAAGTCGATTTCCGCAAGGGCAACTCGCCCACGATCACCCGGATGACCGAGGGCGGCAAGGCCGTCAAGACGCTGGCGCTCGAGCCGGCGCTGGTCGCGTCGCTCGCGCCCGGCGAGCGCAAGCGCTACGTGCCGCTCAACAGCATTCCCGAGCGCATGGTCCAGGCGGTTGTCGCTATCGAGGACCGGCGCTTCTTCGATCATCCCGGCGTCGACATCATCGGATCGGTCGGCGCGCTGATCACCAACCTCCGCGGCACCAAGGAATACCTGGTCGGCGGCAGCACGGTGACACAGCAGATCGTCAAGAACACCTTCCTGACGCCCGAGAAGACGATGCGCCGCAAGCTGCAGGAGCAGTTCATGGCGATCGTCCTCGAGACGCGCCTGAGCAAGGAGCAGATCCTCGAGCTCTATCTCAACGAGGTCGTGCTCGGCCAGCGCGGACCGTTCGAGATCCGCGGCGTCGCCGAGGCGGCGCGCATCTTCTTCGGCAAGGACATCAGCAACGTCACCCTCGGCGAGGCGGCGACGATCGCCGGCGTGATCCAGTCGCCGTCGCGGCTGTCGCCGTTCCGCAACCCCGAGCGCGCGCAGGAGCGCCGCGACGTCGTCCTCCAGGAGATGGTCGAGGTCGGTTACGTGCGCGCCGAGGACGCCGCGCGCGCCAAGGCCGAGCCGCTCAAGGTCGCCGCCCGCGCGCTCGAAAACGAAGCGCCCTACTTCGTCGACTACGTCAGCCAGGTCCTCGAAGACCAGGTGAAGATGCCGATCGAGAAGTCGGGCGCCGTCGACATCTACACGACGCTCGACCTGCACATGCAGCGCATCGCGCAGGAGGCGGTGAGCGAAGGGTTGGCGCAGGTCGACAAGCAGCTGGCGGCGCGCAGGCGGCCGCCCAAGGGGCAGCCGCAGGCGGCGCTCGTCGCCGTCGATCCGCGTACCGGCGAGATTCTCGCCATGGTCGGCGGCCGCTCCTACAGCCAGTCGCAGTACAACCGCGCCATCGCCGCGCGCCGACAGCCGGGATCGACGTTCAAGCCGTTCGTCTACCTGGCGGCGTTCGAACAGATGGCCGCCGAAGGCCGCAGCGAGATCACGCCCGCGTCGGTAGTGATGGACGAGCCGACGGTGTTCCGCGACGGCGAGAACGACTACTCGCCGGGCAACTATCAGAACGAGTACGACGGCCCGGTCACGCTCCGTCAGGCGCTGGCCCGGTCGCGCAACGTCGTCGCCATCAAGGTCGCGGAGATCGTCGGTTACGACCGGGTCGCCGACCTGTGGAAGAAGACGGGCGTCGGCACGCCGGCGCGGCCGTTCCCCTCGATCGCGCTCGGCGTGTTCGAAGCGACGCCGGCCGAGATGGCGACCGCCTACACGCTGTTCATGAACAACGGCAGTGTGCGGCCGCTGCGGGCGATCGATCGGCTCGTCGAGCAGGGCAAGAGCCGGGAGCTGCCGCCGGCGGCGACCAGGAGCGTCGCCCGGCCCGACACCACGTACCTCGTCACCAGCATGATGCGCAGCGTGATGAACGAGGGCACCGGCGCCGGCGCCCGCGCGCAGTTCAGCCTCGACGCGGCCGGCAAGTCGGGCACGACCAACGATCTCCGCGACGCGTGGTTCGTCGGCTTCACCCCGGAGCTCCTGACGATCGTCTGGGTCGGCTTCGACGACAACCAGCCGATCGGCCTCGGCGGATCGCAGGCGGCGCTGCCGATCTGGACCTCGTTCATGCGGCGCGCTCTGGCGGCGCGCGCGAGCATCCCCTTCTCGATGCCCAACGGCATCGTCACCGCCGAGATCGATCGCGACACCGGGCTACTGGCGACGCCCGACTGCCCGCGCCGGTTCACCGAGGTGTTCCTCGCCGGCACCGAGCCGGCGTTCTACTGCCACGTGCACGGCGGCAACTCCTTCAGCCGCTTCTTCGGCAGCATCGGCCGCGCCTTCGGTCGCATCATCCGCTAGCGACGGCGCGCCGTGATCATCCGCTCCGGCACCGTCGTCACCATGAACGACGCGCTCGACGTCGTCGACGCCGACGTGCGCGTCACCGCCGGCCGCATCAGCGCGATCGGGCGCAACCTCGAACGCGAGCGTGACGAAGACGTCGTCGAGGCCGCCGGCGCGCTGGTGCTGCCGGGGTTCGTGCAGACACACCTGCACTTGTGTCAGACGCTGTTCCGCGGGCTCGCCGACGATCTCGCGCTGCTCGACTGGCTGCGCACGCGCGTTTGGCCGCTCGAAGCCGCGCACGACGCCGAGACGCTGGCGGCCGCGGCGCGGCTCGCCGCGGCCGAGCTGCTGCTCGGCGGCACCACCACGGTGCTGACGATGGAAACCGTGCACGACACCGACGCGGTGTTCGACGCCGTCGCGGCTACCGGTCTCCGCGCGATCGTCGGCAAGTGCCTGATGGACGTGAGCGGCGAGACGCCGGCGCGCCTCTATCAGGCGACGCGCGACGCGATCGACGAGAGCCTCGACCTCCATCGACGTTGGTCGGGCGCCGCCGACGGACGCCTGGGCGCGGCGCTCGCGCCTCGATTCGCGCTCTCGTGCACGCGCGAGATGCTCGAGGCCGTGGCCGACGTCTCGGCCCGTGAAGGACTGCTCATCCACACCCATGCGTCCGAGCAGCGCGACGAAATCGCGCTCGTCCGCCACCTGACCGGCATGGACAACCTCGCGTATCTCGCGTCCCTTGGACTCGCCAGCGAGCGGCTGTGCGCCGCGCACTGCGTCTGGCTCACCGACGATGAGATGGCGATCGCCGCCGAACGGCGCGTCCAGGTCCTCCATTGCCCCGGATCGAATCTCAAGCTCGGATCGGGCATCGCGCCGGTCGTGCGCATGCGCGAGCGCGGCATCCGCGTCTCGCTCGGGGCCGATGGCGCGGCCTGCAACAACGCGCTCGACATGTTCAGGGAGATGCGCCTCGCGGCGACCCTGCAGGCGGCCCAGGTCTCGCCCGGCCGGCTCACGGCACGCGACGCGGTGTGGATGGCGACGCGCGCCGGCGCGCAGACGCTCGGGCTCGACGCCGAGATCGGTTCCGTCGAGGTCGGCAAGAAAGCCGATGTCATCGTGGTCGGCGTCGACGACATCAGACATGCCCCCGGCGCCGATCCGTATTCGCACGTCGTTTACGCGGCCGGGCCGTCCGACGTGCGGGCGACAATCGTGGACGGCCGCCTGGTGGCCCGCGACGGCACGCTCGCGTGGGGCGAGCGCGGCGCGATCGCGCACGAGGCGCGATCTGCGGCGACGAGACTCATGGCACGGGCCGGTTTGTGACGCGATTTGTTATACTGTTAGCACTCTCGCGGCCAGACTGCTAACCGCGTTCATCGCCATGCATCCGGAGTTGACGGACCGACAGCGCCGAATACTGGCGCGCCTCGTGACGGAGTACATCGACCAGGGCGCACCGGTGTCGTCCGCCTGGCTGGCGGAGCACTCGGCGCTCGGGCTGTCCTCGGCCACGGTCAGGAACATCCTGGCCAGACTCGAGGAACAGGGCCTGGTGTGGCAGCCGCATACGTCGGCCGGCCGTGTCCCGACCGACTCCGGTTACCGGATGTACGTCGACATCCTGCTCGGCGCCCGGCGCCGCGCGCGCGTGCCTCCCGAAGTCGAGGCCCGGCTGCTGAAGGCGGGGACGGTGGGCGACGTCCTCGAGAACGCGTCGCAGGAAGTGTCGCGCGCCTCGCAGCAGATTGGATTCGTGGTGGCGCCGGCCGATCCGTCGGTGCGGCTCCAGCACATCGACTTCGTCAACCTCGAAGGCTGCCGCGTGCTGGTGGTCGTGGTCGCGTCGGGCGGGCAGATTACGCACAAAGTGATCGAGACCGAGACCCGCCTCGATGCGACGCTGCTCGCCCAGGCGGCCAGCTACGTCAACCAGCAGTTCAGCGGGCTGTCGCTCCACGAAGCGCGGACGGCGATTGCCGCCGAGATGCGCCAGGAGCGGATGCTCTACGACGCGCTGATGGCCCGCGCGTTGCACCTTGCGCGGAGCGGCCTCGCCGAGGTCATGCCGGCCGAGACCCTGCACGTGCAGGGCGCTTCGCTCCTGGTTGGCGACCTCGTCGGTGAAGCTCTCGATCGGGACCGCGCGCTCGAAACGTTGCGCGTGCTGTTCCGTATTCTCG
>DASTCC010000071.1:0-2758 GCA_035711465.1 Vicinamibacterales bacterium | reverse complement strand
TCGTCGATCGCTACCGGCGGTTCGTCGTAGACGGCGCGCCGGTGGCCACCGGCTTCGCGGCGGTGGCCGATGCCTGGGCGTGTACGAACCCTTCGGCGGGCCGCGGCCTGACCATCGGCTTCAAGCACGCGCGCATCCTGCGCGACGTGGTTCGTGACACGGCCGGCGAGGCGCGGGCGTTCGCCGAGGAGTTCGATCGCCGCACCGAAACCGATGTGGCGCCGTGGTATCACGCGCAGATGGCGATGGACCGCGCGCGCCATGCCGACATCGAAGCGATTCGCGACGGCCGCCCGCTTCCGCCGCCGTCCGATCCGCTGGCGAACAGCATCAGGGGTCTCATGATGACGATGGCGGCGAGTCCGGATCTGTTTCGTCTGGCAATGGAGTACGTTGCGACGATTACGCCGGCCCAGGAGATCCTGCAGCGCCCAGGCGTCGCCGATGCGATCCAGGGCGCGGCGACGGCGATGCGCGGAATGCCGCCGCCGCCGATGCCCGCCCCGAACCGCGCCCAGCTTCTGGAGCTCGTGTCCTGACTGTATCGCTGAGCCTGGTGCTCAGGGTTCCGCCTCGGCTATAAGGCCGGATCGATCTTTGATTGCAGACCAGGTATGGGCGATCAGGCGGAACTGTCCGAGCAGGAGATGCGCGACAACGTCATTCGGCTGGCCTTCGGCGGCAGCACAGAACGGTTCGCCGAATTCTGCCGAACGTTGGAAGAGTTCGTCCCACCCGGGACGCGGGCGATCCTCCGCGGCAGCGCGGTCACGGGCCGGCGTTGGAAGGATGACGCGCCGTTCGACGCCGAGGGTCCCGGCACGAGCGATCTCGACGTCACCTTTGTCGGCGACGGTTGCCTGCACTACTTCAACGCTTCGGGCTTCTTCGTGCCCGGCGTGCACTCGCGGCCGTTGAGCGACGAGGACCCTGACATCGCGCCCGACCTCGTGCCGCTCCGCCGCCAGGTGATGGACATGGTCAAGCGGCCGGTGAATCTCCAGGCGTCGCGCGACATCGTCACCAGGTTTCGTGGCGATCTGCTCGGCCAGCCGTATCTGACGTTGTTCACGAAGCCCGGCGGTCTCGCGCTGACGCCGTCGCTGCCCGCCGGCCAATGACGAAGCGGCCCGAGACGGCAGCGGTATCCGCCGAATCGACTACGAGACGCGCGTTCCCGCTGCATCCGGCGCCGAATTTGGCACGGCCATGCCCGCCGTTTCACGGCAAAGAGTGCCGAGCATGAGGACCTGACCGCGAGACAGGGCGTGTTGGGTCACGCAATTTCCCGAAGCCGGTCGTGAATCTGGATCAATAATCCGGCCCTTTCGGTATCCTTTGACCGAAAGAGTCGGCAGATGATCCCGTCCCCGTCCCCGTCGGATGATGTGACCGCGCTCCTGGTTTGCTGGAGCCGCGGTGATCGCGCTGCGCTCGACCAACTGCTTCCCCTCGTCTACGCCGAACTGCGCCGCATCGCCGCGCGCCAATTGCGCCGCGATCGGGCCGGCCACAGCCTTCAGCCGACCGCCCTGGTCCACGAAGCGTATCTTCGGCTCGTCAGACAGGATCGGATTGGCTTGCAAAACCGCGCTCATTTTTTTGGTGTGTCTGCAGAGATCATGCGGAGGATCCTGGTCGATCACGCGCGCCGCCGTCGGGCCGACAAGCGGGGCGGCGGTGATGAGCGTGTGCCCATCCCCTCCGATCTCGAGGCGCCGGCCGACGATCGGATCTCGGTGCTCGCCATGGATCGTGCGCTCGCGCGGCTCGAAGCTGTCGACGCCGCGCTCGCGCGAATCGTGGAGCTGCGCGCGTTCGGCGGACTCACCGTCGAAGAGGCTGCCGAGGTGCTGAAGGTTTCGCCGTCCACGGTGAAACGCGACTGGCGCGTCGCCAGAGCCTGGCTGACGCGGGAACTGGGCGCCGAGGGTGATCGGGCATGATCGATTCTCGCTGGCGGCAGGTCAGAGCGCTGTTCGAGGCGACGCTCGAAAGAGCGCCCGACGAAAGAGCTGTCTTCCTGGCCGCGGCCGCAGGCGGCGACGAAGACCTGCGGCGCGAGGTCCAGTCGCTGCTCGAGTCGGACCAGGCGGCGGCGGGCTTCACGGAACGTCTGCCAGCCCGCGATGTGCCCCCGTCGTCGACGTCGGCGTCCAGGGACCGGCCATCGCTCACGTTCACCGAGATAGAGCCGACGTTTGCCGCCGATGAGCAGGTGGGGCCTTATCGCGTGATTGGGCTGCTGGGCAGGGGAGGCATGGGCGAGGTTTACCGCGCGCACGACAGCAAACTGAGGCGCGATGTCGCGCTGAAGATGCTGCCCAGCGCGTATGCCTTGGACGCCGACCGGCTGGCGAGGTTCCGGCGCGAGGCCCACTCGCTTGCCGCGCTCAACCATCCGCACATTGCGGCGATCTACGGGTTTGAGGAGTCGAACGGCCGTCAGGCGCTGGTCCTCGAGCTGGTTGAAGGCGAGACGCTGGCGGCGCGGCTTCGTGAGGGCCCGATACCGATCGTGGACGCGCTGCGCATCGCGGGCCAGATCGCCGACGCCGTTCACGCCGCCCACGCGAAGGGCATCGTACATCGCGATCTGAAACCAGCAAACATCAAGGTCACGCGCGACGGCATCGTGAAAGTGCTGGATTTCGGGTTGGCCAAGGCCGCGGGCGACGCACTGCCGACCGGCTCGCCGCAGTCGGCCGCCGACTCGGATCACACCCGGTTAGGCGTCGTCCTCGGCACCGCCGGCTAC
>DASTCC010000070.1:0-20929 GCA_035711465.1 Vicinamibacterales bacterium | reverse complement strand
CCAGCGCGATGCGCGTGCAACCGGCGTCAGCAAGCGCATCGAGCACGAAGTCGAGAAACGGGCGGACCGGCCCCGCGGCGCTGCCTCCGCCGGCGATCGGCATCATCGCCTTCTGTCCCGCTGCCGCCGCCACCGCCTGCGCGCCTTCGAGGGCGGCGCTTGGATCGTCCTCGCGCATCCGGCGCGCCAGTCCGCGCGCCAGCACGACGGCTTTCATTCCCGCTCCGTCATCGACGCGCGCGCCCTCACATGTGCACGATGTCGAGCGGCGCCGTCGTCCGCCAGGCGCCGCGCGTGAAGTCGGGGAAATCGACGGCCCGAGCCTTCCTGGCCACCGACTGCACGCTCATCTCGACGACGGCGCTCAGCGACGCCGCGTCGTAGACGTTCATGTCGGTCGGCAGCCCTTCGCGCAGGCACTTGATCAGGCGGTAGTCCTCGATGAAATCCATGCCGCCGTGCCCGGCGCCCTGCGCCTGTGCCGCGATCTCCTTCCACAGCGGATGCTCGAACTCGGCGAGCACGGCCGCGGCCTCCTGCCACTGATCGTTGCGGCCCCGCCCTTCGATGTAGAGCCGGTGCGGATAGCCCTGGAACAGCCCTCGCGTCCCCTGCACCATGTGGATGCGGCTGTACGGCCGCGGCAGGTTGGTGCAGTGCTGGACGAGGATCGTGCGGCCGCGCGCCGTCTTGATCAGGCTGGTGTTGACGTCGCCGAGCACGTATTTCTCCTGCCGCTTGGGCGAGTCAGGCGGATAGTGTTCCTTCGCCCAGTCCTGCAGGCCGCGCGACGGCCCGCTCATCGACACCAGGTAGTCGAAGCGATCGCCGCGGTTGATGTCCAGGCAGTTCGAGACCGGGCCGAGGCCATGCGTCGGATAGAGGTTGCCGTCGAGGCGCATCGACCACGCGCGCCGCCACAGGCCCTCGTTGCGATCCTCGAACTTGATCCGCCGCAGATCGTGGAGATAGCCGCCCTCGGCGTGCACGATCTCGCCGAGCAACCCCTGGCGGACGATGTTGAAGACCATCATCTCCATGCGGTCGTAGTTGCAGTTCTCCATCATCACGCAGTGCTTCTTGTGCTTCTCGGCGGCCTCGACGATCGCCCAGCAGTCGTCGAGCGTCATCGCCGCGGGCACCTCGGTGGCAACGTGCTTGCCGTTCTTCATCGCCGCGAGCATCACCGGCACGTGAAATTCCCATGGCGTCGCGGTATAGACGAGATCCAGGTCCTCGGTCTCGCAGAGGCGCTCGAAATCGCGCGGGCCGCGGTTGTAGACCGCCGGGGCCGGGTGGCCGGCCGCGGTGATGCGGTCGGTCGCCCATCTGGTCCGCTCCTCGCGGATGTCGCAGACCGCGGTGATCCGGCAGCCCGGAATCCGCAGCAGGTTCTGCACGTGGCCGCCGCCCTGAAGGCCGACGCCGACGTAGCCGATGCGGACGTCGTCGATCTTCGGCGCCGCGAACGGTGGCCGCCCCGCCTGCGCGTCCAGGGACGCTCGACCTCGCAGCGCGACGGCGCCGGCGGCCACGGCCGCGCCGCTCGCCTTCAGGAACTGACGACGATCGACGTCGTCGCGTGGCTGATCGCTCACTGCAAGCCTCCTGAGGCGCCTAGGCGCCAGTGAACTTCGGTGTCCGCTTCTCGAGGAACGCCGAGGTGCCTTCGATCTTGTCCGCCGACTCGAAGCAGATTGCCTGGGCCAGCGTCTCGATGAGCAGCCCCGAATCGAGATCCACGCGCGACGAGGCGTTGAGCGCCAGCTTCGCCAGCCTGACCGCCAGCGGCCCGCGCGCGAGCACCCGGGCCGCAAGCGCATGAGCGGCGCTCGGCAGATCGGCTGACGGCACGACCGCCGTCACCAGCCCCCACGAGAGCGCGGTGGCCGCGTCGATCGTCTCGCCGGTCAGCACGAGCTGCTTCGCGCGCCCGAGGCCGATGAGCCGCGGCAGCCGCTGCGTCGCCCCGGCGGCCGGAATGATGCCCAGATTCACCTCGGGCTGCCCGAACCGGGCGTGTTCAGCCGCGATCCGGAGATCGCACGCCAGCGCGAGCTCGCAGCCGCCGCCGAGCGCGTGCCCGTTGATCGCCGCGATCGTCGGCTTCTCGAACCGCTCGATCGCCGCAAACACCGACGAGTTGATCGCCGCCAGGCCGTCGTCGCGCCGCCGCTCGCGGATCTGCCGGATGTCGGCGCCAGCCACGAAGACCTGATCGCCCGCGCCGGTGATCACCAGCGCACCGACGTCCTCACGCCCGCCGACCTCCGCCAACGCGGTGGTGATCTCGGTCACCGTCTGCCGATCGAGCGCGTTGCGGACATCCGGCCGATTGATCGTCAGCGTGGCGATGCGATCGCGCAGTTCGATGCGAATGTTGGCCAATGTCAATCCTGGTCCTCGGCCCTGAGTCGTGCGTCCCGCGTGCCGAGTTCGAAGTTCTGAGTTCTGAGTTCTAAGTTGTCACCCGCTCTTAGTACTCGTACACGCCTTTCCCGACCTTCCGCCCCAGCCGCCCCGCCTTGACGTACTGCCCGAGCAGCGGACACGGCCGGTACTTCTCCCCCATCGACTTCTGGAGGTACTCGAGGATGCTGAGGCGCGTGTCGAGGCCGACGAGATCGACGAGCTCGAACGGTCCCATCGGGTGGTTGAGCCCGAGCTTCAGCGCCTTGTCGATGTCGCGAGCCGAGGCGACGCCTTCCATCAGCATGTAGAACGCCTCGTTGCCGATCGAGGCGTTGACCCGGGAGGTGATGAAGCCGGGCGACTCGCGGACCAGCACGGTCTCCTTGCCCATCTGCTTCGCCACCGCTGCGACCGTGGTGAGCGCCGCCTCGCTCGACTCGAGCGCGCGGACGATCTCGATGAGCTTCATCTTGTGGACGGGATTGAAGAAGTGCATCCCGACCACTCGCGACGGCAGGGTCGTGGAGCTGGCGATCTCGGTGATGCTCAGCGCCGAGGTGTTCGTCGCGATGACCGCGCCCGTCGGCGCATGGCGATCGACCTCGGCCATGAGCGAGAGCTTGAGGTCGATGCGCTCGGGGGCGGCCTCGATGACCAGGTCGCAGTCACGGACGACGTCGGCCACCGACGTCGACGTCGACAACCGCGCCATCGCCGCCTCGGCCTCCGGCACCGAGACCTTGCCGAGCTCGACCGCCTTCCGGAGGATCCCGTCGATCGTCGTCCGCGCGGCGGCGAGCGGCGCGTCGCCGACGTCGTAGAGGCGCGTCTCGTAGCCTGCCGTCATCGCTGCGTGCGCGATGCCATGCCCCATCGTGCCCGCGCCGAGCACTGCCACCGTCCGTATCGTCATTCCCGTCCTGTCACGCTTTGGCGGTCGCGGCGGTGGCGACCAGTTCGTCCATCACCGCGACCGCGCGGTCGATGTCGTCTTCGGTGTTGTAGAAGTGCGGCGCCAGCCGGATCCCGGCGTTGGGCCGGTAGTCCACGATCACGCCGCGCTCGATCAGCCCCTGCGTCACCCGCTCGCCGTGCGGCACGTCGAGCACGACCGAACCGCCGCGCGACGCGTCGTCGGTCGGCGTGTTCAGCCGCCAGCCGCGCGCGGTGGCCGCGTCGATGAGCCGCCGGGTCAGGCGCAGCGAGTGCGCGCGAATCGCCGGCACCCCGACTTCGCCGACGATCTCGTAGCCGCCCCGCGCCGAGTAGAGCGACGGGACGTTCGGCGTGCCGCTCTGGAACCGCTCGATCGACTCGGCGTAGCGAATCGGCCCCGTCTCGAAGCCGAATGGCGCGGCGTGACCGGCCCAGCCGACGAAACCCGGTTGCATCGTCGACACGAGATCGGGACGGACGTACAGGTAGCCGGCGCCCGGGCCGCCGCACAGCCACTTCACGGAGCCGCCGACCGCGAAATCGACGCCGAGCGAGGCCAGATCCATCGGCACCGTCCCCGCGGCCTGGTAAGCGTCGAGGACCACGCGCGCGCCGACCTTGTGCGCCTTTTCCACGACCGGCGCGACGTCCTGAATCGCGCCGCTGCGGAACAGAACCAGCGAGATCGGCACGATCGCCGTCCGGTCGTCGATCGCGTCGACCAGCCGATCGATCGGCGCGCGAATCGAGTCCGGCGATCGCACGTAGTCGATCTCGGCGCCATACCGGCGGAAGCCTTCGAAGAGATAGTGATTGGTCGGGAAATCGAGGTCCTGCATCACGATGCGCCGGCGCGCGCCGTCGAACGTGAAGCAGGAGCCGACGATGGACTGCGCCACCGTCGCGTTCTGGTGCATCGTGATCGTGTCGCGCGCGACGCCGAGGATCGGCGCGAGCAGATTGCCCGTTTCGCGGCCGACTTCCCACCACCCCTCATGCCACGCGCGGACGCCGCGGTGATCCCACTGATCGGCGAACGTCGCCAGATGGTCCCGCGTCCGGCGCGGCATCGCGCCGAGCGAATGGCTCACGAGATAGGTGCAGGTCTCGACGATCGGGAACTCTGCCCGCCAGGCCCGGAGCGAATCCATCCGGCGAAGTTTAGCAGTACGAGTCCGGACTCCTGAGCCCGGCGGCCCTCAGTCCTGGCGAAGCACGCGCACGGGATCGAGACGCAGGGCGCGGCGCACCGGCATCCAGCCGGCAACCGCCGCGACGCCGGCGAGCACGACGATGACGGCGGAGAGTGACGCCGGATCGGTCGGCTCGACCTGGAAGAGCAGCGTCTCGAGGAATCGCGTCAGCGACATGGCGACGGCCAGACCGACGGCAAGCCCGGCCGCGAGGCAGAGCAGGATCGGACGAGCGACGGCGCGGACGACGTCCGCGGCCCCGGCGCCGAGCGCCAGACGGACGCCGATCTCACGTTGACGCTCGGCGACGCCGACCGACAGCACACCGTAAATGCCGATGGCGCCGAGCGTCACTGCGAGCAGCGCGAACCCGGCGAGCAGCGTCATCGCGAAGCGGCGCCGCGCCGCGTTGGCTGCGTACAGCTCCGGCACGGTGCTGACGTTCAGCAACGGCAGATCGCGATCCCTCTCACGGACGACGGCGCGTACCTCGCCGGCAAGCGCCGTCGGATCGCCATGAGCGCGGACGACGAGCGTGAGCCAGGTCATCCAGCGCCAGTTCGGCGCCCGTTGCGTGAACGGCACGTACAGCGTCGGCGGCGCGTCGCGATCGAGCCCGTTGTCGTGCGTGTTGCCGACGACGCCGACGATGGTGAGCCACGGCGTCTGGCCGGGACGGAACGACAGCCGCTTGCCGATCGGGCTCTCGCCGGGCCAGTGGCGTCGCGCCAGGGCCGCGTTCAAGATGACGACCGGCTCGGTGTCGGCGCGATCGTCGTTCGAGAACGTCCGCCCCTCCACGACCGGAATCCGCATTGTCTCGAAGTAGCCGGGCGTCACCGCCTGCAATGGCTGGGGATCCTCGCGACCGGTGGGGTTGGTCGCCGTCCGCCCTTCGATGCCGAAGCTGAAGGTCATGCCGCCGCCACGGGCGGGCACCGAGGTGGTGCCGGCGACAGCGGCGACGCCCGGCCGGACCCGGACGCGCTCGATCAACTCGGTGTAGAAGCGCGCGTGATCGCCGAGATCGGGATAGACCGCGCTCGGCAGGTTGAACTCGATCGCCAGAAGGCCTTCCGGATCGAATCCGGGTTCGACGTCACCGAGCTTCTGCATGCTGCGGACGACCAGGGCCGCGGCCACCAGCAGCACGGCCGCCAGCGCCACCTGCACGGTCACCAGCGCCAGTCGGGAGCGCGCCTGTCGCGCATCGCCCGCGGACCGGCCGGCGCGCAGCAGCGGCTGCAGATCGGCGCGCGAGATCTGGAGGGCCGGCAGCAATCCGACGAGCAGCGCGCTGGCCGCCGTGGTGAGCGCGGCGACGCCGAGCACGCGCCCGTTGATGGCGACGCTGTCGAGGAACGGGATGTCAGCCGGCGCCGCGGCCACGAGCGCGCGCATCAGCAGCCAGGCCAGGCCGACGCCGATGGCGCCGCCGATCGTGACGATGACGAGGCTCTCGTGAAGCAGCTGACTGACGAGCCGCCGGCGTCCGGCGCCGATCGCGGCCCGCACCGCCATCTCCGCGCGTCGGCTCGACGCCCGCGCCAGTTGCACGTTGGCGAGGTTGGCGCAGGCGATCACCAGCACGACCACCACGACGGCGAAGACGAGCGTCAGGAGCGGCCGCACGGTCCGAACGACGTCGCCGTGAAGCGGCGCGACCAGCGCGCTCCATCCGGTGAGCTCCTTCGGATGCTCGGCCGTCATCGCCGCGACCAGCTGCCGCATCGCGACATTCGCCGCGTCAATCGACACGCCCGGCTTCAACCGGCCGACGACCATGTAGTTGTGCGCGGTCCGCTCGTTCGCGGCCGCCGGCCCGAACCCGAGCGGCAGGACGACGTCGACGTCCGGCTCCGGGATGACGGTGGCTTCGGGAAGCACGCCGACGACCTCGTAGGTCCGGCCGGAAAGCGTGAGCTGCCGCCCGATGACTGTCGCGTCGGCGCCGAAGTCGTCGCGCCAGGTGCGATACCCGAGCAGCGCGACGCGCGCCGCGTTGGCGATCGTGTCCTCGTCGCGCAGCATCCGGCCGGCGACCGGACGCACGGCCAGCGCCGCGAGCGCCGCCGGCGTCATGCTGATCGCCTGCACCCGCCGCGGCTCACCGGGGCTGGTCAAGGCGCTGTCGAACGAGTCCGAGAACGCGCCGATCTCCTCGAACACCGAGTTGCGCGCGCGCCAGTCGAGATAGCTGCCGCTCGACACGACGTTGCGATTGGCGCCCTGCGGCGACGACTCCCAGATCAGCGCCAGACGGTCGGCGTTTGGATACGGCAACGGGCGGAGCAACACCGCCTCGACGACCGTGAAGATCGCGGTGACCGCGCCAATCGCCAGAGCGAGCGTCGCGATCGACGCCGCGGCAAACGCCGGCGCGCGCCGCAGCATCCGCAGCGCGTAGCGAAGATCCTGTCCGGCCGAGGCGAAGAGACGCGGGCGATCGACCGGCGCCGCCTCCTGCCACGCCGCCGGCCGCGCCGCCTGCCGGCGCGCGGCGTCGGCCACCTCGCGCAGGACGATGGCGACCGCGTCCGCATCGGCGTGGCCGGCGCGGACGAGCTCGTCGTGCCGATCGGCGGCATGCGCGGCCAGCTCGTCGAGCACCTCGGCATCCCGCGTCCAATCACCGGTGGGCGACGGCATCGCCCGTTCGATTCGCGCCCGCCAGTTCATCGCGATCCCTTCAGCCCCGCCACCTGGTCGAGCGCCTTGACGAACGCGTTCCAGAGCCCGCGCTCCCCTTCGACGACACGCCGCCCCTCGGCGGTGATGCGATAGAAGCGGCGCTTGCGCTCCCCCGCCTGCTGCCGCCAGCGGCCCTCGATCCACCCGCGCCGCTCGAGGCGGTACAGCAACGGATAGAGCGACGCCATCTGGAAGCTGATTTTCCCGCCTGAGCGCGACTCGATCAGCTTGCCAATCTCGTAACCATGGCGCGGCTCCTCGGCGACGAGCGCCAGGACCAGCAGCGTGGCGCTGCTGCGCTTCAGTTCCCGTTCAGTCAGTGGCCAGGACATAGGTTGCGTGGCAATATATAGTGACGACACTGAGGGCGCAAGGGTTCCCTGCGCCTCAGTGGACAGTGACGGTGACGGCGATCGGCTTGGGCCTTGGGTATTGGGCCTTGCAGCCTGTAAGAATTGGAACTAGATCAGCACCCGCCCAAGCCCCAAGGCCCAAGCCAATCGCGCCCTTACGCAAGATCCACCCAGACACTCTTGACCTGCGTGTAGTGTTCGAGCGCGTGCACGCTCATCTCGCGTCCGAAGCCGCTCTGCTTGTAGCCGCCGAACGGCACCGCGGTGTCGTAGACGTTGTAGGTGTTCACCCAGACGGTGCCGGCCTGGAGGCGCGAGGCGACGTAGTGCGCCTTCTTCACGTCGCGCGTCCAGACGCCGGCGGCGAGGCCGTAGGGCGAGTCGTTGGCGCGGGCGATCGCGTCGTCGACGTCGGCGAACTCGATCGCGGCGAGCACCGGGCCGAAGATCTCCTCGCGCGCGATCGTCATCGCCGGGGTGACGCCGGCGAAGACCGTCGGCTGCATGAAATACCCCTTGCCCGTGCCGATGTCGGCGCGCGCGCCGCCGGCGATGAGCGTCGCGCCCTCGGACTTCGCGATCTCGACGTAGTTCAGGACCCGCTCGAGCTGCGCTTTCGACGAGATCGCGCCGAGCCGCGTCTTCGGATCGAGCGGATCGCCGGCGACCATCTTCTTCGCCCGCGCCGCGACCTTCTCGAGGACCGGATCCCTGATCGAGGCGTCGACCAGCAGTCGTGAGCCGGCGGCGCACACTTCGCCCTTGCCGTAGAAGATGCCGACGGTCGCGCCGCGCACGGCGGCGTCGAGGTCGGCGTCCGCGAAGACGATGTTCGGCGACTTGCCGCCGAGCTCGAGCGTGATGTGCTTCAGCGTCTCGGCGGCGCTGCGCATGATGCCCTTGCCCGTCGAGGTGTCGCCCGTGAACGCGACCTTGTCGATGCCGGGATGCTCGACGATCGCCTGGCCGGTGGTCGAGCCGCTGCCGGTGATGACGTTGAGCACGCCCGGCGGAAGCCCGACTTCGCCGGCGATCTCGCCGAGGAGTAACGCCGTCAGCGGCGTCTGGCTCGCCGGTTTCAGAATCACGGCGTTGCCCGTCGCCAGCGCCGGCGCCACCTTCCACATCGCCAGCAGCAGCGGGAAGTTCCAGGGCACGATGGCGGCGACCACGCCGAGGGGCTCGCGCCGCGTGTAGACGAACGCATCGGCCTTGACGGGAATGGTCTCGCCGTGAATCTTGTCCGCCCAGCCGGCGAAGTACTGCAGGCAATCGATCGCCATCGGCACTTCGATGTGGCGCGACTCGGTGATCGGCTTGCCGTTGTGGAGCGTCTCGAGCTTCGCGATCTCGTCGATGCGCGCTCGCATCCGCTCGCCGAGCGCCCACAACAGCCGGCCCCGCTCGCGCGGCGCCATCTGGCCCCACGGCCCGTCGAGCGCCGCCCGCGCGGCCGCGACCGCGGCGTCGACGTCCTCGCGCGAGGCGGCGGCGACCTCCGCGATCGTCTCCTCGGTCGCCGGATTGACGACGCCCATAGTCGTGCCGCCGGCGGCCTCGCGCCACTCGCCGCCGATCAACAACTGCTTCCTGCCCAGCATCGTCACAAAGACACTCCGGATTCGAGAGGGCGGCCGTGGTCAGCGGCCGCTGAAGTGAGGCTTGCGCTTCTCCAGATTCGCCGCGATGCCTTCCCTGGCGTCGTCGCTTTCGAACAGGAGCTGCTGGAGCTCGCGCTCGAGCGCGAGTCCTTCGCTGAAGCCTGCGTCGAGGCCCGATTGCACCGCGCGCTTGATCCGTCCGACGGCGCGGCTCGCCTTGTGCGGCGGCGTGAACTCCTTCGCGTACTCGACCACGGCGTCGACGAACGAACGGCCGGCGAGCCGATCCTGGCCCCAGACCTCGGTGACGAGCCCGGCAGCGTGCCCCTCGTCCATCGTCAACAGGCGACCGCTGATCATCAGCTCCATCGCCCGCGCCTTGCCGACGAGCCGCGCGAGCCGCTGCGTGCCGCCTGTGCCCGGCAGCACGCCGAGCGCGACCTCGGGCAGGCCGATCTTGGCGCCGCCGGCGCGGGCGATCCGCAGATCGGCCGCCATCGCCACCTCGAGCCCGCCGCCGACGGTATGGCCGTTGAGTGCAGCGATCACGAGCTTCGGCGTCTGCTCGAGACGGTTGAGCGTCTCGTTGGCGTGGAGACAGAAGTAGTACTTGAACTCCGGATCGGCGTCCTTGAGCATGCCGATCGTCGCGCCCGCGCAGAAGAACTTCTCGCCGGCACCGGTCAGGACGATGACGTGGACGCCGCGATCCATCCGCAGATCCAGAATCGCGGCATCGAGCTCGCGCATGAGCTCGTAGGAGTAGGTGTTGGCGGGCGGCTCGTTGAGGATGACGACAGCGACGCCGTCGCGCCTTTCGACTAGGACGCGCATCCTAGGAAGATACGGGGTCTGTCCCCGCCTGGCGATAGCCGGGACTGACCCCGTCACCTTTGAAAGATACGGGGTCCGTCCCCGCCTGGCGACAGCCGGGACTGACCCCGTCACCTGTTAGAAAGACACGCATCACATCTCCGTCCGCACGTACTCGAAGTTGATCGGCTGGCCCTTGATGCCGCGTTGCGGCGGCGCGATGTAGTTGGCGAAGCGGCCGGGCTCGTAGATCGACGCGTTCTGGATGCTGAGCAGGTACTGCTTGTCGGCCGGCGACGGCAGCCATTCGTACCTGCGTCGCTCCCAGTCCTCCTTGCTCAGCGGGCGGCCGTCCGGATCGAAGTGGAAGCCGGCGAACTGGCCGATGTTGCGGTTGAACTTGCGATCCGGGAGGCGCAGGCGATCCGACATGCCGAAGCGCTCGAAGATCTTGTTCCAGCGGGCGACGCCGGCCTCGCAGTCGCCGACGTACCAGTCGCGCAGAACCTCGTTCATCGCGTTGCGCATCGGCACTTCCGTGCGCACGACCTCGCCGTCCCGCATCAGCTCGAGCTCGTAGGGCGTGTCCTGGACGCGGTGCTCGTCCCACTTCTCTTCCTCGGCGCGGCCCTTGAGCCCGTTGGCGAAGTAGGTGGCGGCATTGGTCGAGACCTCGCTGCCGTGCAGATCGAGGCTGAGCGAGAACCACAGGTTGATGTGCTTCTGAATCGTCGGCAGATCGAGGCCGCCGAGCTTGCGGACGTCCTCGGCCAGCCCGGTCTCCTGCATCAGCTCGCACGTTCGCTTGATGATGCGCGCGATGCCGGTTTCGCCGACGAACATGTGGTGCGCCTCTTCGGTCAGCATGAAGCGCGTGGTCCGCGCCAGCGGATCGAGCGAGCTCTCCGAGAGCGAGAGCAGCTGCGACTTGCCGTCGCGGTCGGTGAACATCGTGAACATGAAGAAGTCGAGCCAGTTGTCGATCGGCTCGTTGAAGGCGTCGAGGATGCGCGGCTTGTCGCGGTTGCCGCTCTGGCGGGCCAGCAGGTCCTCGGCCTCGTCGCGGCCGTCGCGGCCGAAGTAGGAGTGCAGCAGGTAGACCATCGCCCAGAGATGGCGCCCCTCTTCGACGTTGACCTGGAACAGATTGCGGAGGTCGTAGAGGCTCGGGCAGCGATGGCCGAGCCATCGCTGCTGCTCGACGCTCGCCGGCTCGGTGTCGCCCTGGGTAACGATGAGGCGGCGGAGCTGGTTGCGGAACTCGCCGGGCACCTCCTGCCACACCGGCTGGCCGAAGAAGTCGCCGAAGCCAATCGTGCGGTTGACGACGGGGTCGGCGAGGAAGATGCCCCACCGGTACTCCGGCAGCTTCACGTACTCGAAGTGCGCCCAGCCGGCCGGATCGACGCTGACCGCCGTGCGCACGTACACCTGGTGGTACTCCTGAAAGCCCTGCGGGCCCATGTCCTTCCACCACTGGATGTACTGCGGCTGCCAGTGCTCGAGCGCGCGCTGCAGGCGCTTGTTGAGGTGCAGGTCGACGTTGTTCGGAATCTTCTCGGAAGAGATCATCGTGCCCGTCTCCGCTTACGTGCGGCCGAAATCGAATTCGGCGCGCTCGTTCGATCCGTACGAGGTCAGCGCGCCGCGCGCGCCGACCGCGTTCGGCCGCTGAAAGATCCAGTTCTGCCACGCGGTCAGCCGTCCGAAGATCTTCGTCTCCATCGTCTCCGGCCCGACGAAGCGCAGGTTCGCTTCCATGCCGGTGAGCGCGTCCGGCGACAGCGCCGCGCGGCCCTCGATGGTCAGCCGCACCTCGTCCTCCCAGTCGATGTCGTCGGGCGCAAACGTCACGAGCCCGGCGTCGAGCGCCTCGCCCGGCCCGAACGCGCCCTCGTGCGCCAGCACCTCGTCGACCTTCGACGGCTCGCCGTAGAAGCGCGCCTGGAGCCGCGTCAGCCCGTTGCTCATCGGCAGCGGCCCGGCGTTCATCGGCGACAGGAAGATCGTGTTGGCCTGATCCTGGTCGTCGAACATGTAGGACCGATCGGCCGCGAGCGCGAGCTCGAACAGCGATCCGGCGAAGGCATTGCCCGGCTCGATCAACGCGAAGAAGCTGCGCGCCGACAAGTCCACGCGCTTCAGCGTCCGCTTCATGAACGCGACGATCTCGCGCACCAGCCAGTGCGACGCGTTCGCGGCGAGCACCTGGTCGGCCTGCAGCACCAGCTGCGGATCGCCCACCGCCTTGACGACGACCGTGCCGACCTCCGGCTCGTTGATCCGCAGCCGCAGAATCGCGTCGTCGAGCTCCCGGAAGGCGCGCAGGGGCCAGAACTGATCACCAGCCGCGACGATGGCGGCCGGCGTCGACTCGACCGGCGCCTCGGGCGCTTTGACCGTGATGGTGGCGACACGCTTGGCGCGATCGAGATCGACGGTCACGGCGCTGTACGCCAGCTGGTCGGCGGACTCGGCGAGCGCCAGCGGCCCGAGCGCGATGCCGGGCCCGGCCGCCGGCCGATCCGACAACGCCGCCAGCTCGTGGGCGCGCTTGTCGACCGCCGCCTTGAACTTGCTCGCCGGATGGACCGCGTCCACGAGGCGCCATTCGACCGCTCGACGGCCCTTCACCCCTTCGGCGATGGTCCCGAAGAAATCGGCGAGGTCGCGACGGACCTTGCGCTTGTCAACGACCCGGGTCAGGCCACCGGTGCCGGGCAGCACGCCGAGCAGCGGCGTCTCCGGCAGGCTCACCGCCGAGTTCGAGTCGTCGACCAGCAGGATCTCGTCGCAGGCCAGCGCCAGCTCGTAGCCGCCGCCGGCGCAGATGCCGTTCAGCGCGGCGAGGAACTTGATGCCGCTGACTTCACTCGCGTCCTCGATCGCCAGCCGCGTCTCGTTGGTGAACTTGCAGAAGTTCACCTTCCACGCGTGGCTGGATCCCCGCAGCATGAAGATGTTGGCGCCGGCGCAGAAGATGCGCTCCTTCAGGCTGGTGATGACCACCGCGTGCACTTCGGGATGCTCGAAGCGAATGCGCTGGACGGCGTCGGCGAGCTCGATGTCGACGCCGAGGTCGTAGGAGTTGAGCTTGAGCCGGTAGTCGGACGAGAGCCCGGCGTCTTCCTGGACGTCCATCGACAACGTCGCCACCGGGCCGTCGAAGCGGAGCTTCCAGTGCTTGTAGCGGTCGGGGTGCCGCTCGAACGAGAGCGGGGCCGGAGAGGTCGTGGTATCGGTGGCCATGCGTGGTTTTCCTCGAAAAGCCTAGCGGCGGGTGCGACGGACTGTCAAGGCATTATAGTGCGCAGCCGCGTCTGAAGATGCGGTATATTGCACCTCGATGACGGCCCCGGCCCGGCTCGCTCGTCCGCGCGCGCGGCGGCGACGCCCCGACGCCGACGCGATTCTCGCCACGCTCGGCCGCCGCGCCCGCGAGCGCCGGCAGGCGCGGCAGCTGACGCTCCGCGCGCTCGCCGATCGCGCCGGGCTGTCGCTGCGGTTCCTGATGGACGTCGAGGCCGGCCGCGGCAACATCTCGATCCGCCGCCTCGCCGATCTCGCCGCCGCGCTCGACACCACCCCGTCGCATCTGGTGACGACCGACGCCGACTCGCCGCGCGCCGAGATCATCGCGCTCCTCGGCCTGCGCGGCGCCGGCAAGACGACGATCGGCCGCCGGCTGGCGCGCAAGCGCCGCCTGCGGTTCGTCGAGCTCGATCGCGAGGTCGAGCGCCGCGCCGGGCTCGGGCTGAGCGAGATGTTCTCGATGCACGGCGAGGACTACTACCGCCGGCTCGAGCACGAGACGCTCGTCGAGCTCGTCGGCTCGGGCGAATCCATGGTCATCGCCGCCGGCGGCGGCATCGTCACCTCCCCGGACGCGTTCGCGCTCCTGCGCAGCCAGGCGACGACCATCTGGCTCAAGGCCCGCGCCGCCGACCACTGGCAGCGCGTCCTCCGTCAAGGCGATCGGCGGATGATCGACGAGCACCCGCACGCGCGCGAGGCGCTCGAGCGCCTGCTGGCCCGCCGCGAGCCGCTCTACGCCCGCGCGGACCACACGGTCGACACCTCCGGCGTGCGTCCTTCCGGGGTGCTGGCCAGAGTTGAGGCTGTACTCGGGTAGGTTCCGGCTGAAGCAGAATCCGCTCTGCGGTAGTATTTCCATCTCCCAGGTCGCTTCGGGCCTCGCTCGTTTTTGCGTGCTCCAAGGAGAGAACGAACCATGCCCCAATCAGTGCATTCGTCTCGAGGCCGGTGGCTCTTCCTCGCCGGGCTCTTCATCTTGGGCGTCCCGCTGGTCAGCCAGCTTTCGGCGCGCCAGGCGCAGGGCGCCGGAGGACAGAGTCCGCCGGCAATGATCCACACCGAGAACCTCGATCCACGCCTCAAAGGCTTCAGATGGCGGTCGATCGGGCCGACCGGTCAAGGCGCGCGCATCGACGATCTGGCCGTCGACGAGCGCAACCCGTCGACCTTCTACATCGGCTACGCGGTCAGCGGCCTGTGGAAGACGACCAACAACGGCACGACCTACCGGCATCTGATGCCGACGCTCGTCCACTCGATTGGCGACATCGCCCTCGCGCCGTCGAACCCGAACGTGATCTACGTCGGCACCGGCGAACCCAACAACCGTCAGAGCAGCTCGTTCGGCGAAGGAGTGTTCAAGTCCACCGACGGCGGTGAGACCTGGACGTTCGTCGGCCTGAAGGACACGCAGTCCATCGGCCGCATCGTCGTGCACCCGAAGGATCCGAACATCGTCTGGGTCGCGGCGGTCGGTCATCTCTTCGGACCGAACGACGAGCGCGGCATCTTCATGAGCACCGACGGCGGCAAGAACTGGCAGAAGACGCTCTACGTCAACCAGGACACCGGCGCCAACGACGTCATCGTCGATCCGGGCAACCCGAATCACCTGCTGGCGTCGACCTACGAACGTCGGCGCACGGGATGGGGATTCGTCGGCGGCGGGATCGGCAGCGGGATTCACGAGTCGACCGACGGCGGCAAGACGTGGCGCAAGCTCAGCGGTAACGGACTGCCGCGGGGAACGATGGGCCGCATCTCCTTCGACTGGTCGCGCTCCAATCCCAACGTCATCTACGCGCAGATCGAAGTCGCAGCCGACAAGGAACCGCCGCAGGCGGCTCCTCCGGCGGCGCAACAGCAGCAGCAGGCGGGACGCGGCGGCGGCCGTGGCGGCGCGCCCCAGCCGCCCAATCCGAATGCGCCCGGCGTCTGGCGCTCGAACGACCGCGGCAAGACCTGGAACTTCGTGTCGAACGAGAATCAGCGGCCGATGTACTTCAGCCAGATTCGCGTCGATCCGAACAACCCCGAGGTCGTCTACGTCGGCGGCGTCGGCCCGATGAAGTCGATCGACGGCGGCAAGACCTGGTCGGGGCTCAACAACATGGGCCACGTCGACAACCACGCGATCTGGATCGATCCGAACAACAGCCAGCACGTGATGTACGGCAACGACGGCGGGCTCGACATCAGCTGGGACGGCGGCGAGACGTGGGAGTCGGTGCGCCTGCAGGGCCTCGGTCTTCCCTACCACGTGTCAGCGGGCATGGATCGCCCGTACACGATCTGCACGGGCCTCCAGGACAACGGCTCGTGGTGCGGGCCGAGCAGCATCCGCTCGACCCGCGGCATCCGGATGTGGGACTGGATCAGCGTCGGCGGCGGTGACGGCTTCCAGACGCAGATCGATCCCACCAACCCGAACATCTTCTACACCGAGTCGCAGAACGGGAACGTCAACCGCTACGACCTCGCCACCGGCACCAACGTCAGCGTGCGGCCCACGGCGCCAGGCGGCGGACGCGGCGGCGGCGGCGGCGGTGGTGGTGGCGGCGGCGGTGGACGCGGCGGCGGCCGCGGCAACCTCATCGGCGACCTGTCGGGCGACGAGACGTCGAACTTCAACTGGAACACGCCGATCCGCATCTCGGCGCACAACCCGTCGACGGTTCTCATCGGCGGCAATCGGCTGTTCATCTCGCGCAACCGCGGCGAGACCTTCGTGACCACGAAGCCGCTCGGCAAGGGCCTCGACCTCAACGATCGGAGCCTGCTCGAGAATCCCTACAACCGGCCCAACTGCGGCGGACGCGGCGGCGGCGTCGTCGGCGTGCCGTGCATCCTCTCGAAGCACGACGGCTACACCGCCAACGAGTTCGGCACCATCGTCGAGATCGCCGAGTCGCCGATCACGCCCGGGCTGATCTGGGTGGGCACCAACGACGGCAACGTCCAGCTCAGCCGCGACGAAGGCCGCACCTGGACCGATCTGACGGCCAAGGTCCCGAACGGCATGAAGGAATACATGGTCTCCGGTCTGGAGGCGTCGTGGTACGAGCCGGGCACGGCGTACGTCGCGATGGACGGTCACTGGCTGGACGACCTGAAGCCGTACATCTACAAAACCACCGACTACGGCCAGACCTGGACGCCGATCATGAGCAACCTGCCGATCGGCAACGTCAACACCATCCGCCAGGACCCGGTGAACCGGAACCTGCTCTATGCAGCGACCGAGTACGGCTTCTACATCTCGCTCGACGATGGCGGCTCGTGGCATCAGTTCATGCCGAATCTGCCGCGCGGCCGCGTCGACGAGGTGATGGTGCACCCCCGCGAGCACGATCTGATCCTCGCGTCGCACGGCTACAGCATCTGGATCATGGACGACATCTCGCCACTGCAGGCGATGACGCCCGAAACGCTGAAGACGCCGACGCTGTTCGAGCCGCGCGAAGCCGTGCTCTGGAAGACGGACCGCCGCCTCGGTACGGAGATCCCCGGCGACAAGTGGTGGGAGGGCGAGAACGCGCCGCGCGGCACCGCGATCGCGTATTACCTGCCCAACCGCGTCAACGAAGCCAGGGTGACGATCACCAACACCGCGACCGGCGACGCGGTGCGGACCTGCCTCGGCACGGTGGACGCCGGCCTCAACCGCTTCCAGTGGACACTCACGGGCGATCCCGGCCCCGGAGGCGGCGGCTTCGGCGGCCGTGGCGGCGGCCAGCAGCAGCAGCAACAGCCGCCTGCGGCCTCAGGCCCGTCGCCGTGCACGACAGGCGCCGGCGGTGGCGGCCGCGGCTTCGGTGGCGGCGGACGTGGCGGCGGCGGAGGCGGCATCGGTCCCGGCGTCTATCGCGTGACGCTGGCCATCGACGGCAAGGACATCGCGTCGAAGAACTTCACCCTGCTCGAGGACATCTGGATGAAGTAGTCCGCGTCGAACGGCCCGCCTGAACAGACGAAGGGCGGAGGGAGCCAGCGCTCACCTCCGCCCTTTGTTCTTTCGCCGGCAACGACCGCGCTACTTCGCGGTTTCGCCCGGTTTCAATTCCAGCACCTCGATCGACGTCCCCGCCAGGTGAGTCTTGAGCGCGGCGGGCGTGCCGGTCAGCAGCGGGAACGTGCCCCAGTGCATCGGCACGACCTGTCGCACGCCGAGCCACTTCGCCGCGATCGCCGCGGTGTCCGGCCCCATCGTGTAGTGATCGCCGATCGGCAGGAACGCGATCTCCGGCCTGTAGATCTCGCCGAAGATCTTCATGTCGCCGAAGATCGCGGTGTCGCCGGCGTAGTAGAGCGTCGGCGTGTTCGGGGCGCGGACGATGAAGCCGGTGGCGCCGCCGCTGTAGATGATCTTGCCGTCCTCGTCGAACGAGCCCGAGTGAATGGCGTTGGTCATCGTCACGGCGATATCGCCGATGCGCTGCGTGCCGCCGATGCTCATGTCCTTGACGTTCTGCAGCCCCTTCTGCGTCAGCAGCAGGCCGAGCTCGAACACGCAGACGACCGGCGCGCCGGTCGCGCGCGCGGCGGCGACGGCATCGCCGCTGTGGTCGCTGTGGCCGTGCGACACGAGAATCAGATCGATGGGCTTGAGCGCATCGGCTTTGGCGAACGCAGGCGGGCAGTTCGGATTGCCGAGCCAGGGATCGAAGAGCAGCCGGCGGCCGTCGGGCAGGCCGACGATGAAGGTGGAGTGGCCGAGCCAGGTGATGGAGAGAGACATAAGCAATCTTTGATCGGGTAATCGGGTAATCGGGTGATCGGGTGATCGGGTAAGCGCGTCAGCGCCAAGAAAAGTACGGCAGCCGGTTGCTCACGATGGGCAAACGGTTGCCTGCGATTTGCCCGGCGTGACGTCGACCCGAAGCGGCAATGTATCGCCGCTTCCGGCATGGGTCAACGCGCGGTCCGCCTGGCGATTTCCGTTATCGATTGGCGGCCGATTCGGTTGATATACTCGCTGCGGATGTCCGGGATCGCGCCGCTTCAATTCATCCGGGGCCGACGCGTCAAAGACGACGTGCTTTCGCGCACGCCGAAGCCGGCGTGGCTGAAGGTGCGCGCGCCGGGATCGCCGAATTATCTTCGCCTGCGCTCGCTCATGCGCGAGCTCAACCTGCACACGGTCTGCGAAGAGGCGCACTGCCCCAACATCGGCGAGTGCTGGCATCACGGCACGGCGACGTTCATGATCATGGGCGACGTCTGCACTCGCGCGTGCGGCTACTGCAACGTCACGCACGGCGCGCCGCTCGCGCTCGACCCGGATGAACCGGAGAAGCTCGCCCGCGCCGTCGAGGCGATGACGCTCGCCTACGTCGTCGTGACGTCGGTCGATCGCGACGACCTCGCCGACTTCGGCGCCGGCGCGTTCGCGGCGACGATTGCCGCGATCAAGGCGCGCCGGCCCGAGTGCCGCGTCGAGGTGTTGATCCCCGATTTCCAGGGTCAGGAAGCGCCGCTGCGCACGGTGATCGCCGCCCGGCCCGACGTGCTCAACCACAACACCGAGACCGTGCCGCGCCTCTACCGGCAGGCGCGTCCCGGCGGCCGGTACGCGCGCGCACTGGAGCTGCTCGATCGCGCCCGGACCTGGGCGCCCGGGATTCCGACCAAGACCGGCCTGATGGTCGGCCTTGGCGAGACCTTCCAGGAAGTCGTCGACGTGCTCGAGGACCTGCGCAAGATCGACGTCCAGATCCTGACGATCGGCCAGTACCTGCGACCCTCCGTCGCGCACCTGCCGATGGCGCGTTACTACACGCCCGACGAGTTCGTGGAGCTCAAGCGCATCGCCCTCGATCTGGGCTTCGGCCACGTCGAATCCGGGCCGCTCGTCCGCTCGTCGTACCACGCCCACGAACAAGCCGACAGCTACGCCGAACGCCGCGTTCAGCCCGAGTTGCCGCTCGCCTAGACGGCTCGCGCGGCCCGTTGCCTCCGGCCCGGTGTCTAAACTCCCGTGCCGCTCCGTCCCGGGCCGCTGACCTCGGCGTTTCTGAGCCGCCTGTTCGACGCCGAGAGCGATGCCGGGGCGCACGACGGCCAGGTGGCGTTCATCTGGATGCTCGCGGGTCTGGCCGCGCCCGGATTCATCCTGCCGATTCTGCTCATGGGCTGGGACTGGACGATGGTCGAGCGGAAGTTCGGCCTCGACGTGCTCCAGCAGATCTCGCGGGCGGACCGGGTGCTCTACATTGGCCTCAGCATGGTCGCTACCGGTGCGGTCAGCGCGCTGGTCTGGAACCGGCTCCTCATCGATCGCCGCGACACGCTGGTCCTCGGACCGCTGCCGGTTCGGCCTGGCGCGATCGTCCGCGCGAAGATCGCGAGCCTGGCCATTTACGTCTGCGCGATCTCCGCGGCGATGCACACGCTGGCGTCGCTCACCTACGGCAGCCTGCTCTCGATCGAATATTTCGGCGTCGGCTGGCGCGGCGCGTCGGCGCACTTCGCCGCCGCGTCCGCCGCCAGCCTCTTCACCTTTCTCGTGGTCACCTCGGCGCAGGCGATCCTGGCGCTCACGATCGCGCCGCCGTACCTGCCGCGGGCGTCGGCGGCGCTTCAGGCGACGCTGGTGGCGACGATTCTCGTGCTGCTCGTCGCGCTGCCGTCGATCAGCCGCACGGTCAGCGACACGCTCGGCGACGCGCGCGCGTATCGCTACATGTTCGACTTCAGGATCGACGGCGGCCTGACCGAGGCGGATCGCTGGACGGCGCGTCTGCCGTCGTCGATCGCCTGGCTGCCGCCGGTGTGGTTCGCGGGTCTCTACGAGACGCTGCTCCGCCACGACAACGCTCACCTGGCAGCATTGGCGCGGCGGGCGATCGCCGGCGTCGGCGCCGGCCTGGCGATCACGCTGATCGGACTGCCGATCGCGTACCGCCGGATCATGACGCGCGCGGTCGAGCTGCCTGACGGCATCGGCCCGCGGCGTCGGCTGATCGACGCCGAGCGCCTCGCCCGCGTCGTCTCCGGTCCGGGCCTGCAGGCGGCGATGTCGCAGTTCCTGCTCGCGGCCATCGGTCGCGTCTCGCGTCAGCGGTTCGTTGTCGCCGCGGCCGTCGGCGCGTGCATCGCCTGGAGCGTGCCGGCGTTGATGTACGAGTTGTCGCGGCCTTCGAACGCGGCGACTGGCCCAGGCGTCGAGTCGCTCGCGGTGCCGTTCTGGATGCTGTTCTTTCTCGCCGCCGGCGTGCGCGTCGCCGCGGCGCTGCCGACTGACGTGCGGGCCGGGTGGATCTTCGACGTCACGCCGGGATCGACGACCGCGACGCGCGCCGGCCTGCGCCGCCTCTCCTGGGGACTCCTCGTCGTGCCGATCGCCGGCGCCGCGGCCATCGCCTGCGCGTGGCGCGGGTCCGGCCTGCTGGCCGGCGCGATGGCCGCGACGATCGCCGGCGCGGGCGCGCTCGTCACCGAAGTCTTCCTGCTCGGACTCGATGACGTCCCGTGCGGGCGGCCGTGGCCGCCGCAGCGGCAGGTGCTCAGGCGATACTGGACGCTGTATATCCTGTCGTTCGTCGGCGTCGCGACGCTGCCCGCGTGGCTGCTGGCGCGAACGCCGGGCGGCGCGGTGCTCTTCGCGGTCGTGCTC
>DASTCC010000069.1:0-4807 GCA_035711465.1 Vicinamibacterales bacterium | reverse complement strand
GAGGGTCGTTCCGTGCGCGCCGAGCGCCGGCATCGGCAGGTAGCCCGGCAGCAGATCGTAGAGCGTCGGGATGTCGGTCGATCCCTGGATCGACGCGTGTCCGCGCAGCGCCAGGATGCCGCCGCCCGGACGGCCGACGTTGCCCAGCAGCAGCTGGAGGATGGCGGCCGCGCGCACGATCTGCACGCCGACCGAGTGCTGCGTCAGCCCGACCGCATAGCAGATCGTCGCCGTTCGATCGCGGCCCGAGCACGCGCTGTAGCGATCCGCGATCTCGAGGAAGACCTCCTGCGGAATGCCGCAGACGCGCTCGACCATCTCCGGCGTGTATCTGGCGAAGTGCCGACGAACCTGCTGGAAGACGGTGCGCGGATGCGTGAGCGTCTCGTCGCGACGCGGCCGGCCCTGCTCGTCGACCTCGTATTGCCAGCTCGCGTCGTCGTACGACGACGTCTCGGGCCGCCAGCCGGAGAAGAGGCCGTCGAGGTCGTCGGGGCCGCGGAAGTCTTCGCGCACCAGCGTCGCCGCGTTCGTGTAGGCGACGACGTAGTCGCGGAAGATGCGGTCGCTCTCGAGCACGTAGCGGATCAGCCCGCCGAAGAAGACGATGTCGGATCCGGCGCGGATCGGCGCCCACAGGTCGCTCATCGCCGAGGTCCGGCTGAAGCGCGGATCGACGTGGATGACCGTCGCGCCCCGCTCGCGCGCCTTGACGACCCAGCGGAAGCCGACCGGGTGCGCTTCGGCCATCGACGAGCCGACGATCAGAATCGCGTCGGCGTTGACGAGGTCCTGCTGCGCGGTGGTCGCGCCGCCGCGCCCGAACGAGGTGCCCAGACCGGGCACCGTGGAGCTATGTCATATCCGCGCCTGATTGCTGATCGCGACCATGCCGAGCCCGCCGGCGAACAGCTTCTTGATCAGGTAGTTCTCTTCGTTGTCGAGCGTCGCGCCGCCGAGATGGGCGACGCGCGTGCACTGTCCGAGCGGCAGCCCGTCGCGGGAGGCGATGTACGATCGGCGCCGCGATTCCCAGAGGCGATCGGCAATGCGATCCATCGCCTCGTCGAGATCCAGGTCCTGCCACTCGGTGGCATAGGCCGCGCGATACTTCACCGTGGTGGCGCGCGCGGCGTGGGTGAGCAGCTCGTAGCTGGCGGC
Organism: Vicinamibacterales bacterium; assembly: GCA_035711465.1. Classification (GTDB taxonomy): domain Bacteria; phylum Acidobacteriota; class Vicinamibacteria; order Vicinamibacterales; family SCN-69-37; genus DASTCC01. The sequence goes on along the minus strand of DASTCC010000069.1, from coordinate 3,646 downwards.
GCCCTTCGGACAGAGATGTCCTTCCGAGATCGGCGACGCCGGATCGCCCTCGATCGCTTCGAGGCGGCCGGCGCGATGGAAGACGAGCTGTCCGCATCCCACGGCGCAGTACGGGCAGATCGATCGCGCCACCGACGCCCCGGTCGTGCGCAGGCCGATCGCATCGGTGGCGGCGGACATCGCCTCGGCGCCGGTGCCGTCGCCGCCGTCGAGCAGCTGGCGCATCAACGGCCAGCGGCGGAGCAGAGAGTCGGACATGCGGCGATTGTACGTCGGGGGCGTGCGCGGCTAGCGCCCCGCGACGGCGGCGAAGGCCGCGGCCACCTCGCGTTCGGCATCGCGTGAGTAGCGCGACTGCGCGCTGACGAAGCGCCGGCCGTCGCCGCTCACGATCACGAGCACCCGGCTGCCACGCGCGGACGGCTCCCACCGGGCGTCGACGACCTCCGCACGCGCGATCGACATCGACCGCGACGGCACGAGATAGTGAAACGTGATCGTCGTGGCGGTGACGTCGGCGCGGTAGAAGCCGCCCCACAGCCAGATCCAGATCGGGATGGCGACGGCGATCGCGACGATCGCGCCGATGATGCGGCGTGCGACCGGGGTGGTGCCGTAATAGGACGCTTCTCCGGCCGGCGCGGCGAGACGCCGCAGAATCGTCGCGGCCGCGGCGCCGAAGAAGATCGCGAAGCCGAAGAAGAGCGCGGAGGCGATCACGGCACCGGATACGCTGCCGAAATGAAACGTCTGCGTCATCGCTCGACGGGAAACAGTACACCAGGCGACAGCTTCCAGTCGGGATCGAGCGCCCGCTTGATCGCCTGCATCTCGTCGATGGCGCGATCGCCGTACAGCTGACGGAGCAGCGCCTGCTTGATCGCGCTGCGGCCGACGCCGTGCTCGGCCAGGGGCGATCCGCCAAGACGCGTCACCGCGCGGCCGAACTCCAGGATGGCGTCGCGGCCGGCCTCGACGTCGGCGAACGATCGTGGAATCACGTTGGGATGGACGTTGCCGTCCGAGATGTGGCCCCAGATCGCGTAATCCAGGCCGCGGCGCTCGTAGCCGGCGCGATAGATCGACATCATGTCGGCGAATCGCGGGAAGGGCACGATCATGTCCGCGGCGGTCTTCTCGATCCGCGGGTCGACCGCGCGCTTCGCATCGCCGACGCGGCGGTTGACGCCGGTCGGGGCGGCTTCGCGGAACGCCAGGAACTGCGCCGCGCGACGCTCGTCGCCGGGCATCGCAAGCTCGGTGTGATCGAAGACGCCGTGATGGCGCAGCAGCCGGCAGAACCGTGCGAGCGCCGGGCCGCCGTCGGCCGCGGCGAATGCGGACGCGACGTCTTCGTACGCGCGCGCGGCCGTCGTGCCCGCGGCCAGCTCCAACTGCACGATCAACACGAGCGCCGCGGCATCCGGAACCGTGATCGCCTGCTTGGCGCCGGCGCCGTCCTCCCGGAGGACCTCGAGACACCGTCTGTCGAGATGCTCGATCGCGGCCACGTCGAGGCCCTGCGCGTCGCCGCTCTGCCATGTGGCTCTCGACGCGGCGCGAAGATCGTCGACCAGCGCCAGGCCGGCGCGCTCCGTCGGCACCGGCACGAGCGCCAGCGCCAGGGGCGGCCGCGCCGCCATCACGCGGAACGTGGCGTCGACGATCACGCCGAGCGTGCCTTCGGAGCCGATGAAGAGATCGATCAGATCGAGATCGGGCGCGGCGAAGTAGCCGGCCGAGCACTTCGGCACGTCGGGAAGCTGGTAGGTCGCGCGGGGGACCAGCCGATCGCCGTGGATGCAGCGGAGGTGAAACGGCTCGCGGTCGCGAGCGACCTGTTCGCCCCGGTTCACATCGATCACGCAGCCGCAGGCGAGGACGACGGTGAGCCCGTCGACCCACGGCCGCGTCGGCCCGTACTTGAACGTCGCCGCGCCCGCGGCGTTGGTGGCGACGACGCCGCCGGCGAAGGCGCCGGTGAACGTCGGGACCGGTGCGTACCAGCGCCCGTCGGCGCTCAGCATCTTCTGCAACACGTCGAGCGGAACACCGGCTTCCACTCGCACGCGCGACTGGCCCGATTCCTGAATTGATCGCAGTCGCTCGGTCGAGAGAACGAGGCCGCCGCTCGGCGTTGCGCCGCCGGTCACCGACGACTGCGCTCCCACGGGCAGGACGCGCGTTGCCGACGTGACCAGAGAGGCGACGTCCGCCTCGGTCCTCGGCCGGGCCACGCCATCGGCATGTCCACCGGGGTAGTGCGCCGCATCTTCGAGATGCCGCGCGATCGCGTCGGGAGACGTGTCGACGATTACGGTCGACGGGCCGGTCCGGCGCGGCTCGCGGGCCTGAATCCAGGCGGCTGACATGCCCGTCAACGATACGCCGGGTGAGGAGGCACGCACATGGTGAGCGCATACGTTCGCGCCGGCTGCGCGGCAGTCGGCATCACGGTCACGACCTTCGGCGGCGCGGCCGTGCCGCGCGATCAGTCACAGGAAGCGGCCGCGGAAGCGGCGCGCATCAGCGTGATCGAGTTCGCGGCCCTGCACGCCGCCGACGGCGTGCTCGTCGTCGACGTCCGCCCGGCGACGCCCTTCGACGCCGGCCACATACCCGGTGCGATCAACGTGCCGCTCGCGGACATCGGCGATCGCGCGTCCGAGATCGGCCGCCGCGCCGGCGCCAGGCGGATCGTGACCTACTGCTCGTGCGCGGCCGAGAGCTCGAGTGCGGCGGCCGCGCGGGAGCTGGCCAGGCGGGGCGTTCCGAACGTCAGCGCGCTGGCCGGCGGCCTCGACGAATGGATTCTGAAGGGCGGCCGAACCGAAAAAACGATCAGGCTCGCGACTCGACGATGGTGACCGGGTCACCGCCGCGTCTGCGCGGTAGCCTCGGTGGCGAGGAATCGCTGAAACGCCTCTTCTGACTCGACGGTGATCACGCCGCGCATGCGGTAGTGGCCGAGACCGCAGAGCTGCGAACAGGCGATGTCGAACTCGCCCGTCGCGATCGGCGTGAACGAGACGCGCGAGAGCGTGCCGGGAATGGCGTCCTGCTTCACCCGCATGGCCGGCACGCCGAAGCTGTGAATGACGTCCTTGCTGGACAGGTGAATCACGACCGGACGATTGACCGGCAGGTGCATCTGTCCCGGCATCACGATGTCGTCGCGGCCCGCGGGCGATTGGCGATCGAGGCCAAGCGGATTCTCGGCGGCGATCAGCGCGGCCGACGTCGCGCCGAACTGCCCGTCCGCGCCGGGATAGTGCACGTTCCAGAGGAACTGCTCCGCGACCACGCGGATCTCGAGGGCCCCCCGCTCGGCGGGTTGCGCCGTCGTCTGCCGGAACCACACCGGCAGCGCGAACACGACCAGCAGCACGGCCTCGGCGGCGACGACGCCGACCTCGACCCAGAACGCCAGTCGTCCCTTCGCGCCGCCGTGGCTGGCCGCCGGCTGCCGCCGGCGGCGGAAGCGCAGCAGCACCCAGGTGAAGTACATCCCCCAGCCCGCGAACAGCACGAACATCAGCCCGTGCACGAGCCACATCACGCGATCGATTTCCGCGGCGTGCGCGCTCATCGCAGGTCCGGGCGGTGGGAAGCCAGCGGCTGGGGGACGGAGCCCTTTTCCACAGAT
>DASTCC010000068.1:0-13643 GCA_035711465.1 Vicinamibacterales bacterium | reverse complement strand
CAGTCCGAGCCCTGGAACTCGGCGAACTGGAATCGATGGCCGCCGCCCTCGCGCCGGGCGAGCCAGCTCAGCCGCACGCGGCCGGTCCGGTCGACCGAGAGGTAAGGCTGCGCCGATCCCTCCGGCGCCGGCGATGACTCGACGGTCACCGCGCTGCCGAGCGGCGACCCCTCGGATTGTTCCGGCCCGGCGCCGGAGACGGTGACGAGGGCGCACCCGGCGACAAGCATGGCTGATGCATGGCGAATCCACATGCTGGGCGCTCCAGACTGTCCGGTCGTGGGCTCCACCTTATCACGCAGGCCGTTGTTGGTCGTGATACACATTAGGGCCGCCGCAGCGGATGCACGGGGCCGGGTGAGCGCGCGCTGGCGCCGCCGACCCGCCCCGGAAGCCCGCAGGCGCCGAGGTGTCTGCGATGCTCTCAGCCGGCATGATGGCTCCCGATTTCGAGCTGCCCAACCAGCACGGCGACCTGGTGCGCCTCTCGGGCTTCCGCGGCCGCCGCCACGTCGTCATCGCCTTCCACCCGCTCGCGTTCACGCCGGTGTGCGCGGCGCAGATGCAGGAATACGAGCGCGAGCGCGCCACCCTCGACGGCCAGCACGCGCATGTCCTCGGCATCAGCATCGACGCCGGCCCCGCCAAGAAGGCATGGGCCGACATGCTCGGCGGCATCTCGTTCGATCTGTTGAGCGACTTCCATCCGCACGGCAAGGTCGCCGCGCTCTACGGCGTCATGCGCGACGACGGCATCTCGCAGCGGGCGTTGTTCGTGGTCGACAAGACAGGCCGAATCGCCTGGGCCAAGCTGTACGACATTCCGGAACGGCCGATCTTTCAGGACTTGCTTGACGAGTTAGGAAAGTTGAACTGAGGCTGGCCCCGAGCCCCGGGCCAGCCGCAATCACTTCTCTTTCTCGACGAGGATCTTCCCGCGCAACAGCGCATCGAGCGTCGTGCCCAGTTCCTTGCCGCTGGCGGCGCCGAGGACGAGGCCGCCGGCGTCGCGGACGCGATTGAAGCGCGTCGCCTCGATGTCGAAAGCGACGAAGTAGATCGACGGGCGCTCGGCCTCGGGCCGGCGGCCGATCGCAGAGGTGACGTCGTCGGGCGTGTAGCCGGTGGTGTTCTCGCCGTCGGTGATCACCAGCAGGTGCCGCCTCGAGACGCCGGTGGCGTCGAGCGCGCGCTTGGCGGTGATCATCGCGCTGCCGATCGGCGTTCCGCCCTCGGCGCGCATGCGGGCCACGGCTTCGGCGGCGCGCTCGCGATCGGGAGGACCCATCGGGACGACCTCGCGCGCGTCGGGCTGGCCGTCGCGGTCGCTGAACTCGTAGATGGCGAGCAGCACCGGCTCGGTCTTGTGATCGTTCGCGTAGCTGACGAACTGATCGACCAGATCCATCGCCGCGCGCTTGGCGGTCGCGATCTTCGGCCCGTTCTCGCCTTCCCGCGTCGGCCGATCCATGCTGCCCGAGACGTCGATCACGATCGCCGCGGCAAGGCCTTCGCGTCCGGGTACGGTCGCCGCCGCGGGATCCGGCGCGAGCTCGCGGTCGATGCGGCGATCCTCGCGGCTGAGCCTCGGACCCTCCGACCCCGGGTCCGGCGCCGTCTGATCGCGGCCGATCTGGATGCAGGCCCGCCACGCCAGCAGCACGCCGAGCGCGAGGATCGGCACCCGAAGCCAGCTGTTGTTGCGCTTCACAGCGCGACGCGCGCGACGCCGTCCCGCGCCGCGATCCGTCGCGCGGCGGCGGCGCCAGACTCGAGCGCGCCCTCCATGTAGCCCATGAACGCGTAACTGGTGTACTCGCCGGCGAAGTGCAGCCGGCCGACGCCGTTGCGGAGGATCGGGCCCTGGGTCGTCACCTGGCCCGGCGCCGGGAACGAATACGAGGCCTTGCAGTACGGGTCGGACGGCCAGTCCATGAAGCGGGCCCGGACGAAGCTCGGGCGGATGCCGCGATAGACCTTCTCGATCGCCGCGAGGTAGTTCTCGATGCGCGCCGCCGGCGTCCAGGCTCGGCATTCGTCAGCCGCCGGACCGCCGGAGAATGCGACCATCGCCGCGGGCCCGCCGGGCTGGCCGTCGGTGGCGTGCCAGGTCTGGCTGACCGGGCCGTCGGTGAGCATGTCGGGTGCGAGCTCGGCGTTGCGCCAGAAGCGCGACTTCAGTCCGATCAGGAACTTCACGTTCGAGCCCATCTGCGGCGCCAGCGTCGGCGGCAGCACCGGATCGATGGCGATCCGGTTCCACACCGTCGGCGGCGCCGTGAGCAGCACGTGATCGGCCTCGAGCACGCGGCCGTCGCCGAGCGTCACCCGCGCCGACCTGTCGTCGGTCGCGATCGCGCGCACCGGCATCCGCGTGATCACCTTGCCGGCGCCGATCGCGGTCGACAGCCGCTGCGCGAGCTGCTGGTTGCCGCCCTTGCAGCGGTAGACCTCGCTCTCGGTCCAGTACTTCTCGAGGCCGCCGCCTTTGATCATCGCCAGGTTGCCGAGGTAGCTCTGCCATGCCGTGACCATGCCGTTGTCGGAGGTCATCAGCGCGTGCAGGGCGGCCTTGCAGAGCGGCGTCGTGTCCTGCGCGTCGATCCACGCGGCGAGCGATCGCCTGTCGAGCGCCTCGGCGTCGGGCGTCTTCCACGGCTCCGACGCATCGGTCACCTTCGCCGCGTCGCCGAGCATGCCGTTGAACGTCTTCTCGAGCGCTTCCCACAGCTCGTCGGATTCGTCCGAGGTCAGCCGCTTGCCGTTGATGACGATCGGCGCCTCGGCGTCTTCTTCGCTGACGTCGAGAAAGTCGAGCTTGAACTGCTTCGCGTAGGCGACCCAGGTCGGATGATTCGATCCGATCAGCTCGCCGCCGCCCTCGACGTTCTTGCCCGGCACCAGGTCGCTGAAGCTGATCACGCGTCCGCCGATGCGGTTGCGCGCCTCGACGACGGTGACGTCGTAGCCGACCTTGCCGAGCTCGTAGCCGGCGGCCAGCCCGCTGAAGCCGCCGCCGACGATGACGACCTTGCGCCCCTGCTGCGCGAAGGCGCGGCCCGCATAGCGTTCGGTGAGCAGCAACCCGGCCGCCGCGGCGAGCGACCGCTGAATCATCTCGCGTCGGGTGACGCCATCCGTCTTGCCATGCTTGCGCGCCAGGCGACCGTAGAAGTTCATCTCTTGGCTCCTCCGAGCTCTTCGGTGCTGAGTGCTAAGTGCTAGGTGCTCGGTGCTCGGTGCTCTCGGTGCCTAGTGCTGAGTGCACGAGCACTCAGCACCCAGCACCCAGCACCCAGCACCCAGCACCTTATTCAATGGTGAACCACTGCACCTCGACGCGGCGATTGGCGGCCTGGTCGGTGCCGGCGGGTTCTTCCCAGCCGCGGCCGACGACGTCGACGCGTTTGGGATCGACCTGGAGACGCTCGATCAGCAGCCGTCGGATCTCGTTCGCGCGATTCTTGCTGAGCTCCATCGCGCGCAGCGCCTGGGTCCGGACGTAGGCCTCGCCGCCCGTTCTGCGGAAGTCGTCGACGTTCGCGTTGTCGACGTGTCCGCGCAGCAGAATCGTCGAGCCCGGGCTCACCTGGAGCAGCTTCTTGATGTTCTCCAGGCTCTTCACGTTGTCCTGGTTGGTCATGTCCAGCGCGAAGCTGTTGGGCTCGAACATGAAGCGGATGTCTTTGCTCAACAGCGGATTGGATTCCAGCGTCGCGCCGCCCGAGATCCGGATCGGCGCGATCGCGACCGTCTGATCCTTGAAGGCTCCGGTCTTCTCGACCGCCTTCAACGCCTCGCCCTGCATGAAGCGGCTGGCGTCCATCGGATCGCGGATCAGATCGCTGCCGTAGGCGAGCACCGCCGACTGGTAGATGCCGCTGAAGCTGCCGGCCTCGTCGATGCCGCCGGCGAAGAAGGCGAGGTTCTCCGGCAGGTTCGAAAGGTGCACCGACTTGAGCTCGTCGCGGGTATCTTCGCGCGACCACTTGAACGCGCGGCCGACGACGTCGAGGTAGGACTCGGGCCGATCGCGGACCATGCGGTTGCCTTCGAGCAGGCCCTGGACCAGGCCCTCGACGATCTTCGGATTCTGCTCGGCGAAGCCTTTGTGCACGATCAGCACGTCGGCGACGATCAGCAGGTTGCGATTCGTCGTCAGCACGTGCGCCTGGCCGCCGCTGCCGTCGACCACCTCCGAGACCTTCGGCTCCCAGGTCACGCAGCCGGCCAGGCGGTTCTTGCCGGACTTGATGTCGTTCAGGAACAGATCGCCGGCGCTGAAGCCGTCCTCGGTGTAGATCAGGTTCACCCGCTCGGGATGCGGCGTCGCCTCGAGACTCGCGAGCGTGTTGATCGCCAGTCCGGCCTCCTGTGCCAGGTAGCGGATGAAGAAGTCGACCTCGGTGAACTGCGCGGTCGCGATCGTCTTGCCCTTGAGCGCGTTGATCCGCTTGATGTCGCTCCGCACCACCAGCCCGTCGGCGCCGCGCGAAAAGCCGATCTGCGCCGGCACGACGGCGTGCAGCTGTCTCCCGTACACCGCCAGCACGTCGGCCGTCGTCACCGACGCCGCGATCTTGCCTTCGTTCAGCTCGGACCAGTTTTCGTCTTCGCTGACCGTCAGCCTCACTTTGAAGCCGTGGTTCTTGAAGAACACCGAGTTCTCCGTCGGCTCGAGGCCGTTGTTCGCGGCGATCAGCCCGGCGTAGCCGGCGTACTCGCTGATCTCGATCGGCACGACGTTGTCCCTGATCTGCACCGCCGCCGGCGGCGACAGCCGTGGCACCTCGACCTGGACGGCCGCGACTTCGGGCGTGTCGCCGGATTCGGTCGCCTCGGCGGGCGCGTTCGCGTCCGTGCCGCGCGACTGGATCATGTAGTAGCCGAGCCCGACCAGCCCGACGACGAGCAGGATCGAGATCAGCTTGCCGAGTGCGGTGAACCGTGGCGCGTTGTCGTTCATCGCTCAGGTCCCATCTCTTTCGTCGCCGGCGTCGACGCGGCCGTGCCGGTGGAGTGCTGGATGCCCTGCGCGGCGAGGAATTCGGCCAGCGCGGCCTGCTCGAGCGCCTTCCGCTCGCCTTCCTTCTCGCGGATCGTCTCCATGTCGACGATGTCCTTGGCGACGCGCGCTTTGCCGGCGGAGACCTCGTAGCGCTTCTGCAGGATCTCCTCGACGGTCTTCATGGTGTCGCCGAGATCGCCGACCTTGAAGGCGACGCTCGACAGCGCCGTCGCGGCCTCGGCCTGCGCTTCCTTGATCTGCACCTGCGACAGCTGCTTCTCGAGCCGGCGGATCTTGTCCTGGAACTCCTGCTGCGAGAGCTTCGCCTGGCGCAGGTTGACCTGATATGCCTCTTCGGTCTCGCTCAGCTCGGTGGTGTCGGTGGCGAGATCCGCCTTCAGCTCCTGCAGCTCGCGCGCCAGCGTGCCGGCGAGCTCGATGTTGCCGGCCTGATGGTTGGCGAGGATGCGGCGCTCGAGATCCTGCGCCTTCTGCGCCTTGGCCTTGACCTGGCTCTTGAGGCGCTCGGCCACGCCCGCCATCTTCGCGAGCGCGAGGTTGTACTGCGTCATCTTGGTGCGGAACTCTTCCCGCGCCGCCGCCATCAGCGCCTCGGGATTGGCTTCCTCGATGCCGCTGATGAAGAGACTCAAGAACCCACGGACCAGTCGACCCAGCCTCGCGAACATCGCCATGCCTCCTCAACGAGAGGTGAGATCGTTCCCCGCGTGTTGTCCAGGAACGGTCATTGTAGAACTATACGAATCGACGCAGCGCATCGATTCGTGACTCGAGCTCCTCCGGCGTCAGCGCGCGGAAGCGCTCGGGGAGAAACCTGACGTCCGTGCACTCCTTCACCGCGACGAGATCCATGTACTCGAGCTTGCGCGTGTGCGGATTGGGCCGCACTTCCCTGAGGACGTCGGCGAGCACGTCCTTGAGCGGCCGCTTCGGCGGCTCGGAGAGCTCGTGCACGCGCAGCGCGCGCACCAGCACGCCCTCGAGCTCGTGGCCGCCGAGATCGGCGACGTCGTCGAGCGGCGGCAGGTCGTCGTCGCCGAGCGGGAACTTCAGCTTCCGTGCGATGGCCTTGAGCAGCGCCGCGCGCTCGGCCGCCGTCTCCGGCGGAAACAGCGGGATGTGCACGTCGAGCCGGCCCTGGCGCTTCAGGTCGACCTCCAGCAGATCCGGCCGCGAGGTCGCAAACACCCAGATGATCTTGCCGCGGTTGCGCGTGTCGGACATCTCCTTGGCGAGCATCGCGTAGACGCGTCCCGACAGGCCGCTGTCGCCGTCGCCGGACTCGCGCCGGCCGGCGGCCTGATCCGCTTCGTCGACGAAGACGACGACCTGGCCGAGCGCGCGCAGCACCGCGAAGATCTTCTCGAGGTTCGACTCGGTCGCGCCGACCCAGCGATCGCGGAAGTTCTTGAACACCACGCATGGGATGCCGAGCTCGCCGGCCCAGCACTGCACGACGAACGTCTTCCCGGTGCCGATGCGTCCGGCGATCAGATAGCCCATCGGCAGCGCGTGCATCGCGCCGCGCTTGAGCAGCGTCGCGTCTTCGCGCAGCCACGCCTTCACCGCGTCGAGGCCGGCGACGTTGTCGAGCGTGAACGGCGACTCGACGAACTCGAGCAGGTCCTGGCACTCGCGCTCGATCAGCTCCTTCTTGATCCCGGCCAGCCACGCCGCGGTGATCCGCTTGTCGTTCCTGAGCGCGAGCGCGATCGCCGTCCGCGCGCCGATCCGGCTCAGACCGGTGAGGCGCGTGCCGAGCGCGTCGACGGTCACGTCCGACGAGGCCTCGAGCGTTGGAAATTCGGTGGCCGCCAGCGTCCGCACGTACTCGCGCATGTCGGCGTCGCCCGGCAGCGGAATGTGCAGCGCCGCGGCGTGCGGGTTGTCGGCGACGTGCTGGTGCAGGTCGTGCAGCCCCTCGCAGAGCAGCACCGTGACGATGTTCGCGCGCCGGATCACCGGATCGTTCGCCCAGCCGAGCACCTTGACGACGTTGGCCGCGAACGGGCCGCCGAGCTGCAGGCCGTCGCCGCGGGGGACGACGAACTCGGCGAACTCGATGACCACGGCGATCCGGCCGGGCGCGCGCTTGTCCTGGCCGATCGCCTGCAGGTTCAGCGTCCGCAGCAGATAGCGATCGATCAGCTCCAGCGCCGATCCCGGCTCGCGCAGCATCGCCATCGTCGGCTGATCGGCGCCGAGCGACTGCTGCAGCCAGTCGGTCCAGTCGGCGCCGCCGCGCATGGCGCGGACGCCGCGGCTCCGGTCGTAGCGGAGCACGACGTCGTAGCTCGCGAACATCACCTCGTCGAGGAACGCGGGCAGCGACGGCGTGCTCTGGCCGGCCGAGACCAGATCGAAGACGTTGCCGTGGAGGAGGAACTGCGCGGCCGCTCCGGATCGGAACAGGTCGCGCATCTCGACCGCCCAGGCGGGCAGATCGCTCATTGACTCTCCCTGGCGCGGCCGGCCGGCGCCATCGGCGGCGATTCGACCATCAAGTCTTCCATCGCGCCGAAGACCTGCTGCTGATCGCGAATCCACTGCGACGTGCCGGAGAGCGTCGCCGCGATCTCGTCGATGCGCTGCGACAACGACTCGGGATCGGTCGAGAGCGCGGCCTGCTCGCGGATGAGCTCGACCTGTTGTTCGACGCGAGCGAGCTCGGCGTCGATGTAGGGCAGCTTGCGGCCGGCCTCGGCGCGCTGGCTGGCGCGCTGGCGCAGGATCTCGAGCTGGCTCGTCAGGCTGCGCCGCAGCTCGGCGTCGAGCCGCTCGTCGCGCAGCTGCCGCTCGAGCGCCGACTGGCGCGCGGCGATGTCGTGCGCGCTCTCGCCGTCCACCGGGCCGATGACGTTTTCGATGACGGCGCGGGCGACGAGCAGGCGCAGGTACATCCAGGACAGCCGGTGAAGACTCTCGCCCTGCGCTTCGAGTCCGGCCGGCATGCTCTGCTGGCCGTGCAGCTGCAGGTCGATGATCGAGCGGCAGCGATCGGCAAACGACACGTAGCGCTGGCGATCGCGCGGCGACAGCCGGTTGAGCGACTGCGCCAGCCGCTCGTCCCAGGCGCCGCGGCTGCCCGACATGTGCCTGGCGTCGACCAGCTTCTGGAAACGCTTGTTGGTGGAGAGCAGGAGCAGGTAGCCGAGCTCCAGCCCGGCGGTGATCACCAGGTAGCCGGGGTTCAGCAGCCCGAGCAGGCCTCCCGCGGCCAGACCGATCCAGTTCGGAGCGACGAACATGCCGATGGGCCGTGCATTGAACGCCGCCTTGACGTAGTCGAGAAAACCGGGATCCCGAGCCATGTCACGCGGTCATTGTATGGGATCTAGAATTGCCCCAACGGCGACCCGCCCGGCTGCGTCAAATCGGCGATTAGTGGTCCTGACCCGGAGACTGGAGCCGAAATGCGAGCCGTGAAGTTCGCGCTGCGCACGCTGTTCCGTACGCCCTTCGTCACGTCCGTCGCGATTCTGTCGCTCGGGCTGGGCATCGGCGCCAACACCGCCATCTTCTCGCTGTTCAACCAGCTGCTGCTGCGCCCGCTGCCGGTGCCGGCGCCCGGCGAGCTCGTCAACCTCGGCGCGCCCGGGATCAAGAACGGATCGACATCCTGCGGCCTGGCCGGCAACTGCGACGTCGTCTTCAGCTACCCGATGTTCCGCGACCTCGAGCGCGAGCAGAAGGCGCTCACCGGCATCGCCGCGCATCGACTGTTCAGCGCCAACATCGGCTACAGGCAGCAGACCATCGCCGAGGATGCGGTCGCGGTATCGGGCTCCTACTTCAACGTGCTCGGCCTCCAGCCCGTGGTCGGGAGGCTGATCACGAGCGCCGACGATCAGGCGGTGGGCGAGTCGCCGGTGGCGGTGCTGTCCTACGACTACTGGCAGCGCCGCTTCAACGGCGATCCGGCGATCGTCGGCGACGCGCTCGTCGTCAACGGCCAGTCGCTGCAGGTGATTGGCGTCGTCGCGAGCGGATTCGACGGCACGACCGCGGGAGTGCGGCCGAAGGTCTACGTGCCGATCACGCTGCGGACGAAGCTCGAGGCGCCGTTCAACGGCTATGCCGATCGCGACAACTACTGGGCGTATCTGTTCGGGCGGCTCAAGCCGGGCGTGACCATCGAGCAGGCGAAGGCGTCACTCGACGGGCCCTACAGGTCGATCGTCACCCAGGTCGAGCTGCCGCAGCAGACGGGATTGAGCGACGCCGACAAGGCCCGGTACGCGGCGAAGGAGATCGCCGTCGAGGACGGCAGGCGCGGGCAGAGTAGAGTCTACGAGGGCACGCGCACGTCGTTGATGCTGCTGCTCGCGGTCACGACGGTCGTGCTGCTGATCGCCTGCGCGAACATCGCCAACTTACTGCTCGTCCGCGGCGCCGGCCGCGGCGCGGAGATGGCCGTCCGGCTCTCGATCGGCGCCAGCCGCGGCCAGCTCATCCGCCAGCTGCTGCTCGAGTCCTGTCTGCTGGCGCTGATGGGCGGCGTCGCCGGCCTGCTGTTCTCGCGGCTGACGATGGCGTTCATCCTGGCGATGCTGTCGACCAGCGCGGCCAACACCGTCGCCTTCCAGATGAACTGGGTGGTGCTGGCGTTCTCGGCCGGGTTGTCGGTCCTCACCGGTCTGCTGTTCGGGATCTTCCCGGCCATTCACAGCACGCGCCCCGACCTGACGTCGACGCTGAAGTCGCAGGCCGGCCAGCCTTCGGGGGCGAAAACCGTGCAGCGGTTTCGGGCCAGCCTGGCGACGATCCAAATCGCGCTGTCGATGGGCCTGCTGACGTCGGCCGGGCTCTTCGCGAAGAGTCTCGTCAACGTCAGCCGCGTCGATCTCGGCGTCGAGATCGATCAGGTGGTGACGTTCCGCATCAATCCGCGGCGCAACGGCTACACGCCCGAGCGCGCCCTGGCGTTGCTCGAGCAGGCCGAAGAGGAGCTGCGGCGGCAGCCCGGCGTCCGCTCGGCGGCGGCGGCGCGCGTGCCGCTGCTCGCCGACAGCAACTCGAGCCAAACCATCACCGTCGAGGGCTTCACGCCGGCGCCGGGCGGCAACTCCAATTCGAACGTCAACGAGGTGAGTCCAGGCTACTTTCAGACCATCGGCGTCCCGCTGCTCGCCGGCCGCGACTTCACCGAAGCCGACCGTCAGGGCGCGCCGCTCGTCGCCATCGTCAACGAGGCGTTCACGCGCAAGTTCAACCTCGGCCAGAACCCGGTCGGGAGACGAATGCGCCGCGGCGGCACCCGGCCCGGCAGCCCGGCGCAGCCGCTCAACGTCGAGATCGTCGGCCTGGCGCGCGACGCCAAGTACAGCTCGGTGCGCGCCGACGTCCCGCCGGTGTTCTTCACGCCGTACCGGCAGTCGACGCAGAACAACGCGCTCGCGTTCTACGCCCTGATCTCGACGCCGACGGAAGACTTCCTGCCGTCGATTTCCACGCTCATGCGGCGCCTCGATCCGAATCTCCCGGTCGACGCCCTGCGAACGATGCTGCAGCAGGTGCGCGAGAACGTCGCCGGCGATCGCTTCGTCAGCGTGCTCTCGGCGTCGTTCGCCGGTCTGGCGACGCTGCTCGCCGCGATCGGGCTCTACGGCGTCCTTGCCTACACCGTGGCGCAGCGGACCCGCGAATTCGGCCTGCGCATGGCGCTCGGCGCGCCGCCGAGCCGCGTCCGCTCGCTGGTGCTGCGGCAGGTGATGTGGATGACGGTCATCGGCGGCGTCATCGGCCTTACCGCCGCGATCTGGCTGGTGCGGCTCTCGGCCTCGCTGCTCTTCCGAATGGAGAGCTACGATCCGTTCGTGCTCAGCGCGTCGACGATCGCGCTGACGCTCGTCGCGCTCGGCGCCGGTCTGGTGCCGGCGCTGCGCGCGTCGCGGATCGATCCGATGACGGCGTTGAGATATGAGTAATCGAGAATCGGGGAATCGGGGAATCGGGGAATCGGGGAATCGCCTGGTCGGCGAACCGGGTAATCGGTAATCGGCCGATCGACGCGCCACCGATTGCTCGATGATTATCCGATCGGCGATCACCGATCAGCGGTTACCCGATCGGCGATTACCCGATCGGCGATTACCCGATCGCCCGATCACCCGCTTACCCGATTACTGAAGCACGATCCGCTCAGTTACCTGCCCCTGCTGAATCGGCCTAACCGAGAACGCCGGATTCGTTCGCATCTGCGCGGTGACGAGCGGGTCGCCCTCGAAGACGATCTCGAAGATCTTTCGTGCGTAGCCGCTGGCGGTGACCTCGAAGTGGATGTGGCCCGGCGCCTTTGAGTTCGGATAGGAGCCCGGGCGGATCGTGTCGAACGACCAGGCGCCCTTCGCATCTGATCGCAGGTAGACCTTGAGGCGCGGATTGCTGCTGTCGCTCGCCGGTTTCACGCCGTAGTAGCCCTCGGCGTCGGTCTGATACGCGTAGATCGATGCGTTGGCGATCGGCTGGCCGCCCGGCGAGACCACGACGCCGGATACGCGTAGCCGTCCACCCGGTTCCGAAGGCGGTGCGAGAACGCCGGACGACGGCGCCCCAGCCGGCGCTTCGTGAGGCGCCTGAGCGAACAACGACATCGACGTGGCGACGAACGCGAAGACGACGAGCGCGCGCGATCGAGGACGCAGCATGGGAGCCTCCACATCGACATCCTAGCGAAGCGGATGGCGTCGCGAACGCGGTTCTTTGTCGCTGTCCGCAATCGCGCGGCGCTGCGTCGTTCCGGACGATGCGTCTACCAGACGACCCGCGCCGCAGGAGTCAGCACGAGGAGATATTCCGGCGTCCCGCTCGGACGTTTGGTGAACGGATCTTCGAGACGGGAGACGACGAAGCCCGCCTCGACCGCGTCCTGCTGCACGAACGCGGGTGCGATCTCGTGGCGATCTTCCTGGTCGATGCGCGTCCGGCTTCGATAGGCGTCGCTGATCGGCTCGACGATCACCAGCCGTCCTTGCGGCTTCAACGCCGTGCGAATGGCCGCGAGCATCGTCCGGGCCTGCGTCATCTCGTGATACGCGTTGATGATGAACGCCGCGTCCAGCGTGCCGGCCGGCAGCTTGGGATCCGTCGGCGTGCCGAGAATCGCCACGATGTTGGTCAGCCCGTCGCGTTCGATCCGCCGCTGCAGACGGACGATGGACGAGTCGTTGATGTCGACCGCGAACACGCGTCCCTCGGCGCCGACGATCGCCGCGAACCGCGTCGAGAAGTAGCCTTCGCCGGCGCCGATGTCGGCGACGACGCTGCCCGCGGTGATCCCGAGGGCCGAGACGATCTCGGGAATGCGCTGCCAGGAGTCGCGCGGTACGGCGTGGTGGTCGGTCGTCGCCGCAGGAGTCGCCGGGGCCGGCGGCGGCTGCGACTGCCCGGATTGGCCGTAGACGCCTGCGGTCGAGAGCACGGCAACGAACGCGGTGAGCGCGGCGGGGATTCGGAAGTGACGCATGTGCAGCTCCTTGCGAGAAGGCTACGGAGCGGGTCCCGCCCGATGGTGCCGTCTGCGTCAGGTCGTCGTCAGGATGTCGTGAACTTCATCGTTTTCTGACATTGCCAGGATGCGTTCCTCACCTTTGCCACGGCAGCCGCGTCCTAAGATGAATCGGCGGTGACCATGAATCGAGCGTCCGTCATCGGTCAGAAGTCCAGGAACTGGATGTTCACGGCGTTGCTGGCGGCGGCGCTCCTCGCGACGGCCGGGCTGACCTGGGAAACCGTGCGTTCCACGCAATCGGCCCGGGCCACCGCGGACGCCGTGCTCGCCGACTACTCGACGCTCGCGGCCTGGCAGTTCGCCGGCGTCGTCGAACGCCGTCTGAATGCCACGCTGACGCAGGTGATCGAGCGGACGAGGCACGACACCGAAAGACATGTCGGCCACGCCTCCGAGCAGGACTGCGACTGCCCGCGGGCGCTGCCGACGCGGTCGGCGTTCCGTCTGACCGCGGCCGGCACGGAGACGACGACGGGCGCGCCGATCGGCGAAGACGTCAGGGCCGCGGCGAGAAGGGCGCTCGCCGAAGCGCCCGCCGGATCCACGCGTCTCACGTCCATCGATCGGCCTGAAGGACGCTTCGCGCTCGTGCTTCACAAAGCCGGCGGCCTGGACCCGCGTGTCTTCGGCGCGCTCATCGCCGCCGACGAGATCGGCAAGATCCTCGAAGCGGTGTTCGCCTCGTCACAGCTGTTGCCGTCGGCGCTGATCGGCGACGCGACGTCCGCCGAGATGTTCGCGATGCGCGTTGTCGACGCCGCCGGCACACCGTGGTACGCGACGGCGGCGGCTCCCGCGAGTCATGCCGGTACGCAGACGTTGACGCCGTCGCTCGGCGGCTTTCGCATCGAGGCGTCGGTGAATCCGGATCGGGCGGGCAGCCTGGTGATCGGCGGATTGCCGGCGGCGCGCTGGCCCGTGGCCCTGGCGCTGCTGGCGCTGGCGGCTGGACTGGTGATGCTGGCGCTGCTGCAGATGCGAAGGGAAGTGCGGTTCGCGCGGCGCCAGGCCGACTTCGTGTCAGGCGTCTCGCACGAGCTGCGGACGCCGCTCGCCCAGATCCGCCTGTATGGCGAGACGCTGCAGCTCGGCCGCGTGCGATCG
>DASTCC010000067.1:0-13405 GCA_035711465.1 Vicinamibacterales bacterium | reverse complement strand
GGCGGACGAGCTTGCGGCGGAAGCGATCGTGGGACACCAGCATGAAGTAGGTCAGGAAGAGCAGCAGCAGGATCTGCCCGGCGAACTGCGCGACGTTCAGTGACGACGTCCAGAGCAGCGTGCGGACGTCGAACGTCGCCGGCTCGATCTGCACGCGCGTCACGCCTTGCCGCGCCGGCGCCGGCGCGCCGGCGGCTTCGGCGGCAGTCTGATTGATCTCTTTGGCGGCCTCCTGGACCTTGTTCAGCGCGCTGTCGGGCGCCGGCGCCCGCCGAATCGCCTCGCGCAGCCGGCGCGCCGCCTCCGGCAGCTGCTCGAGCACGGCGACGGCCTGCGGCTGGAGCGCCCAGATCCCGGCGCCGACCGACCCCGTCAGCGTCAGCAGCACCAGCGCCGACCCGATGACGCGAGGAATCTTGATCCGCTGCAGGAAGCCGACGACCGGGTCGAGCGCGTAGAACATCAGCCCGCTGATGACGAACGGGATGAAGACCTCCTGCGCGTAGCGCAGCATCAGGATGAGCGCGCTGACCGCGAGCACCGTCAGCCCGGCGTTGCGGATGTCGACGCGAGGCGCCGGCCATTTCGGGGTGGTGTCGGGCGCGGCCGACGACGTTTCTTCCGACTCGTGGTTCATCGCTCAGAACATCATGACTCACCGGAGGGTGACGCCGGCGGTGATCCAGCGGCCCGGCATGGCGACGCCGGGGATCTCGACATACTCCGCGTCGAAGAGGTTGGTCGCCTCGACGAACACCGCGGTGCGGCGCAGGGCGTAGCTCAGGCGCAGGTCCACGAGCGTGTACGGGTCGCGATCGAGCCGGCGGCGGTAGTCGACGTTGGCCGCGGCGTGGAGCGAGCCGACGACCGGCGTGGCCAGCGAGACGCCGGCGGAGGTGCGGACGTACTCGAGGACGTACTTCGACAGCAGCGTCAGCGCGGGCGCGTCGACGTCCTGATGCGTGACGTAGCCGCGCAGCCAGAGCGATCGCCACCGGCGCGTGCCGCTCACCTCGATGCCCGTCGTTGTCACGTCGCGGACGTTCGTCGTCTGCCAGAGATCGGCTGGCTGCGCCTTCACCCAGTCGATCACGTCTTGGTCCCAGCGGCGGTAGGGCGAAGCGCTCAGCAGCCATCCTTGCGTGGACCAGTCGATCCCGGCGTCAGCGGACCAGCCGCGCTCGGGCTCGAGGTCGTCCTGCGCCGCGTGCGCCGGGTCGCGGTAGTAGAGCTCGGTGTAGGTCGGGATCCGGAATCCGTGCGCGACCGAGCCACGGACGCGGACGGCGTCGTTCAACCACGTGCCGGCGGAGATCGACGGGTTCCAGGCGGTGCCGAACGACGAGTAGTGATCGACGCGCAGGCCGGCCTGCGCGGTGGCGCGGGCGGTCGGCGTCCACAGCACCTCGGTGAAGCCGGATCCGTGGGCGTACTCGCGATCGCCGAGATTCGACGAGTCGATCCAGTCGCCGCCGGCCGACGCGCCGACGGTGAGCCGCCCGGTGCGGCCGAGCGGGCGATCGGCGGCGGCGCGGACGTCCACCGCGTCCGTGCGATGACGGTTCTCGGCGAAGCCGGGCCGCGCGATGTCCCAGCGGAAATGATCGCCGTGATTGCGGTACTCGCCGCGCAGCGACGGCGTCCACGCGCCGGCGGCGCCCGTCCATGCCATCGCGGCGAGCGTAAGGTCGGTCCATTCCTTCGAGGGCGACGCGCCGTAGAAGCCGTTCGCGCCGAACGCTTTTCGCAAGTGCCGGACGTCGAAGACCAGCCCCGGCCGCAGCGGGCCGCGCAGCGCGGCGCCACCCTGCGCGAAGTCGCGATCGAACGTGAAGCCGTCGCTGCGATTGGCCCAGCCAGTCACCGACCAGCCCGCCGGCAGGCCTCGTCCCGAGGTCGCGGCCTCGATGGCGAGGAACTCGTGCTCGCCGAACTCGGCGTGCACGCGCGTGAAGGCATCGCGCCGCGAGATCAGCTGGATCGTGCCGCCGAGTGCGTCCGCGCCGTGGACGGCCGAGCCGGCGCCGGCCAGCACTTCGATCCGATCGAGGTCGGACACCGTGATCGGCAGGTCGCCGTTGTGATGGCCGCTCTGGCTGTCGTTCAGCCGCCACCCGTCGACGAGCACGAGCGCCTGACCGAACGTCGCGCCGCGAACGGAGAAGTCGGTCTGGACGTCGCGCGGCCCGCGCGCGCGCGCGTCGACGCTCGGCAGCAGCCGCAGGCCCTGGACGATCGAGCTGATGCCGAAGCGATCGAGCTCCTCGCGCGTCACCGTGAACACCGTACGGGTGAGCGCGTTGAACGAGGTCGGCGCCACCGAGGCGGTGATGATCACTTCCTGATGGAGCGTGAGCGGCGCCTGGGCAGCGGCCGGCTGCGCGCTGGCGGAAATGGCCTGGATGACGGCCGCTACGAGGAGCCACGCGACACGAATCGCGCGGCGGAGAGCGGGTCGATGCATGCGGGTCACTATTCTCGATAGTTGAACCCGAGTGCAACGGTCGGGTACGCTTCGACGCATCCCGCGGGCGCGATTCGCCCGGCGTCGGGACCTCAGGGTGGAGGATGGTCATGAAGAGTATCAACCCGCGGTCGACTGGACTGGCCGTGCTGCTCGCGCTCGCGGCGCTCGTCGTCGCGCCTCGACTGGGCGCTGAGCGGGCGGACGGACAGGCCGCGCAGCCGGGCGGCAGCGCGATCACGGATATCTACTCCGCGCTCGAATTCCGCAACCTCGAGTCGGCGTTCAGCCGCGGCGGCCGCGTGACCGCCGTCGCGGGGGTGACGTCGAACGAGCAGCTCTATTACATGGGGTCGACGGGCGGCGGCGTGTGGCGCACCGACGACGCCGGCAAGACGTGGCGAAACATCTCGGACGGCTACTTCGAAGCCGGCGGCATCGGCGCCATCTCGGTGGCCGAATCCGACCCCAACGTGATTTACGTCGGGACCGGCTCGGCATGTCCACGCGGTAACGTCTCGCCGGGTATCGGCATGTACAAGTCGAGCGACGCGGGCAAGACGTGGCAGCACGTCGGCCTGCGCGACGCCGGCCAGATCGGCCGCATCGTCATCCATCCGACCAATCCGAACCTGGCCTACGTCGCGGTGCTCGGCAACGTCTTCGGGGCGAGCAAGGAGCGCGGCGTCTACCGCACGCAGGACGGCGGCAAGACGTGGCAGCTGGTGCACTTCATCAGCGACCGGACCGGCGCGGTCGACATCACGATGGATCCGAAGAACCCGAGCACCTTGATCGCGGCGATGTGGACCACCGAGCGGAAGCCCTGGACGATCGAGTCGGGCAGCTCGGAGGGCGGCCTGTTCCGTACGACCGACGGCGGCAACACCTGGCAGAAGCTGACGCAGGGCCTGCCGACCAAGGTCATGGTCGGCCGCATCGGTGTGTCGATTTCGCCGGCCAACCCGCAGCGCGTCTACGCGCAGATCGAAGCCGCCAACGACGAAGGCGGCACGTTCCGGTCCGACGACGGCGGGACGACGTGGACGCGGACGTTCACCAGCCGCAACCTGCAGCAGCGCGCCTGGTACTACACGCACATCTTCGCGGACTCGACCGGCGCCGACACCGTCTATGGCTTCAACGTCGGCGCGTTCCGCTCCACCGACGGCGGCAAGACCTTCACGGGCGCGCCGATCGTCTCGCACAGCGACTACCACGATCTCTGGATCAACCCGAAGAACAACAAGGCGATGGTCGTCGGCAACGACGGCGGCGCGACGGTCACGACCGACGGCGGCGCGTCGTGGAGCCCGCAGAACAACCAGCCGACCTCGGAGATCTACCGCGTCACCGTCGACAATCGCTGGCCCTACTGGGTCTACGGCGCGCAGCAGGACAACAGCACCGTCGCGGTGCCGAGCCAGGGCAACGCGCCGACGTACGGCGTCGGCGGCGGCGAGAGCGGCTGGATCGCGGTCGATCCGCGCGACGCCGACATCTTCTACGCCGGCAACTACGGCGGCTCGATCCAGCGCACCGATCGCAACACCGGCGTCAGCACCGACGTGCGCGTCTACGCGGACTCGCAGACCGGCCAGCGCGCTGCCGACATGAAGTACCGCTTCCAGTGGAATGCGCCGATCATGATCTCCCCGCACACGCCCGACGTCGTCTACACGACGTCGCAGGTCGTGCATCGGACGCGCAATGGCGGCCACGACTGGGAAGTGATCAGCCCCGACCTGACGCGCAACGACAAGTCGAAGCAGCAGTACTCGGGCGGCGAGGGCATCACCCGCGACAACACCGGCGTCGAGGTCTACAGCACGATCTTCGTCCTCGAGGAATCGCCGACCACGCCCGGCCATCTCTGGGCGGGCAGCGACGACGGCCTGGTGCACATCTCGCGCGACAACGGCAAGACCTGGACGAACATCACCCCGGCCGGCGCGCCCGAAGGCGCGGTGAACGCGATTTCACTCTCGATGCACGATCCGGGACGCGCGCACCTCGCGATGTACCGCTACCGCCAGAACGACCGGCGGCCGTATCTCTATCAGACGAACGACTACGGCAAGACCTGGAAGCGGATCGCCGACGGCACGAACGGCATTCCGGATTGGCACTTCACCCGCGTCATCCGCGAGGACACCGAGCGCCGCGGCCTGCTCTTCGCCGGCACCGAGTTCGGCCTCTACGTCTCGTTCGACGACGGCGCGCGGTGGCATCCGCTGCAGATGAACCTGCCGCGGACGCCGATCACCGATCTCAAGATCCACCGCGGCGCGCTCGTCGTGTCGACGCAGGGCCGGTCGTTCTGGATTCTCGACGACCTGTCGCTGCTGCGCGCGATCGCCGCCGGCACGCAGGCGCAGGGGCCGACGCTCTTCAAGCCGGGGGACGCGTCCCGCACCGGTATTCAGCCGGCGGCCTTCTATTACTGGCTGCCCCAGACGCCGACCGCGCCCGTGACCGTCGAGATCTCCGACGCCGCCGGCAAGGTCGTCTACTCGACGACCGCTCAGCCCGGGGCGCCGCGACCTGCGCTGGTGTTCGGCGGCGGCGGTCGCGGCGGACGCGGCGGCGGCGGTGGTGGTGGTGGACGTGGCGGCGGACGCGGCGGAGCGCCCGGTGCGGGCGGTGGTCCGGTGTCGGCGTCGGCGATTCAGGGCCTCAACCGCGCCGTGTGGCCGGCCAACGCGATGCGCCTGCCGGCGCCGTACACGCCGCTTCAGGGCGCGGTGATGTGGGGCGGTGGCGGCGGCCAGGGGCCGAAAGTGCCGCCCGGCCAGTACACCGTGAAGGTCACGAACGGCGACTGGAACGCGACGCAGACGTTCAGGCTCGTGGGCGATCCGCGTTTCACGCCGGACATGACGCCCGAAGAAGGGAAGCAGCAGCTCGACATGGCGCTCGAAGTCGGCGGCTGGATCAAGACGCTCTACGACGGCGTGCTCTCGATCCGCGACGTGAAGAAGCAGGTCGCCGCGCTGGTCGAGAAGGCGGGTGCGAAGTCGCCGGTGGCTACCGCGGCGAACACGCTCACCGAACGGCTGACCGCCGTCGAAGGCGACATCACCCAGCTCCAGGGCGAAGGCGGCCAGGACGCGCTCAACTTCCCGGGCCGGATGGACAACCAGCTGATCGTGCTCTACCAGGGCATCATCGGCCCCGACCGTCGCCTCGGATCGCCGGTCATCGAGCGCTACACCGACCTCAAGCCGCAGGCCGCGACGCTGATGCAACGGCTCGCCACGACGCTCAAGGACGATGTCGCGACGTTCAACGCCGTCGCGACCAAGGCCAGGCTGCAGCCGGTCGTCGTCAAGTGACGTTCTGAGGCTGTCGTTCGGTTCCGGGCTCTCGAGGATCCGCGGAACCCCGAGAAGCCGGAACCGGATCGACCGTGCGAGCCGTCGCGTGGCGAGCCGGTATACTTCGAGAATGATCGTGGCCCGAAGATACGTGATCACGGGCCGCGTCCAGGGCGTCGGGTACCGGTTCTTCGTCAGCGAGGCCGCTCGCGTCGAAGGACTGCACGGCTGGGTCGAGAACCGTCCGGACGGCGCGGTGGAAGCGCGGGTCGAAGGTGATCGCGAGTCGGTCATCCGGTTCGAACGCCAGCTTCGCCGGGGGCCGAGCCACGCACGGGTCGAAGAGGTCCAGGCGTTCGATGAGGCTCCCGCCGGCTCGCACGGATTCATAGTTCGCCGCTGACGCCTCGCGGCACGAGGAGACATGGAAGAGCTCAAGCAGCGCATCCGGAACGTTCCGGATTTTCCCAAGCCAGGGATCCTGTTCTACGACGTCACGACACTGCTCGAGGATCGCGAGGGTTTCCGTCTTGCGGTCGACGCGATGGCCGAGCCCTACAACGCCGACAAGATCGATCTCGTCGTCGGCATCGAAAGCCGCGGGTTCATCTTCGGCGCGGCGCTGGCCGACCGGCTCGGCGCCGGCTTCGCACCGGTGCGGAAGCCGGGCAAGCTGCCATCGCGCACCCGTCGCGAGGCCTACGACCTCGAGTACGGCAGCGACGCGCTGGAAATTCACGAGGACGCCGTCGAAGCCGGCCAGCAGGTGCTCGTCGTCGACGACCTGCTCGCGACCGGAGGCACGGCATCGGCCACGGTCAGACTCGTCCGCGCGCTCGGCGGATCGATCATCGGCGTGCAGTTCCTGATCGAGCTCGTCGCCCTCGGCGGCCGCGAACGCCTCAATGGCGAGCGGGTGGGGTCGGTGTTGAAGTACTAGCAACTCAGAACTCAGGATTTTGAACTCAGAACCATGGGCGGATGGGGACTAGAACGTGCGGAGAGAACTCAAGACTCAAAACTCAAGACTGAGAGCGCACGGCGCGCCTGGCGGCGCTTCTTTCGCTTGACTACGCGTGAGCACCTTTGGAAGGAAAGTGGGCCATCGACAGCGCGTTCCAGAGTTTTAAGTTTTGAGTCTTAAGTGTGGAGTCGTCAGTTCTGAGTTCGCAGTTCGAAGTTGCATGTGTTGTGTCGTATCCGTATCCGTGTCCGTGCGCCCGTAGCTCAGCTGGATAGAGCATCGCCCTCCTAAGGCGGGGGTCGGCCGTTCGAATCGGCCCGGGCGCGCCATTTCTTTCGGACGACTCGCGTCCGGCATTCGGCCGCAACACCGGCGAGGCCAGAGTGCGCCTTCCGTCGCTGCAACCGGTTTATCTCACCCTGCTGCTTGCGGGCACCGCGCTGGCGCTCGGCGCCAACGCGCTCGAGATGTCGGCGCTCTCCAACGCCGGCATCCTGGTCGTGTTCGTCGCCATGGCGATCTACGGACTCGACATGATCGTGCAACGGCGGGCCGAGGTCGCCGCTCCCGGATCCGAAGATGTCGATCCGTCGTTTCATGTCTTTCGCGGCGCCGGCGCGGTCGCCTGGGGCGTCGCCTTCGTGACGTTCGGGGTGGGGATCGCGGCGTCCATCTACGTCGCGATGGCCGGTTGGAGCCAGGCGGGGTCGTTCCTTGCCGCGCACGACGGCATCTTCGTGATTGGGGCCGGCGTGCTTCTCACCAGTTGGGGTATCGGCGGCGCGAGCCGGGCGACGTTTCGCCGAGGCGACACGCAAGCGCCGGCGCGTCGCCTCGGCGTCCGCCTCGTTGCCGGGGGCGTCATCGTCCCCGCGGGCGTCTTGATGCTCGCGTGGGGCGTGGTGATGACGCTGATGCCGTCGCTCGAGGACAAAATCTCGACCGGGGTGAGAGATGCGGCTTCCCGGTTGATCGAATGGATCATGCTCTGAGCCTCGACCCGTCGCGCCGCGGTTGTCCGGTGGTCACGCGGGTGGAAACCGCCAGCATTTACCGGCCTCGCCCAGGGTCCGATCTGGCCGGCGTGATAGAGTGATTCGTTCGTCGGGGGGACGAGGAACGCATGAAGGCAAGTGAACGGCACCATCTGAAACAGAACGAGTTCGCCCAGACCGCGGCGCGTGTCGCGACGACGGTCACCGAGAACCGCGATCGGCTCGTCGTCTACCTCGTCATCGCCGCGGTCATCGTCGCCGCGATTGGCGGGTTTTCGTACTGGCGCTACCGGATGGCGCAGCAGGCCGGCATGGCCCTCGGCGATGCGATGGCGATCGCGCAGGCGCCGGTCGTCCCGGCGCCGACGCTGCCGGGAGCGACACAGGCCGCCGGTACCTATCCGACCGAGCAGGCGCGCGCCGAGGCGTCGCTGCAGGCGTTCCAGCGCGTCGCGAGCACGTTCCCGGGATCGCAGGCGGGCATGGCCGCCGAGTATCACGCCGCGGCCGCGCTGCTGACGATGGGCAAGGCCGCCGAGGCCGAGACGGCGTTCGCGGTGGTCGCGGGCAAGGCCGGCTCGGCGCTCTACGCGCCGATGGCGAAGCTCGGACAGGCCGAAGCGCAGATCGCGCAGGCCAAGTACGACGCGGCGATCGCGCTCCTGAACACGCTCGCGGCCGACCGCGACGGCATCCTGCCCGTCGACGGCGTCCTGATGAAGCTCGGCCAGGCGTCGGCCAAGGCCGGCAAGACCGACGAGGCCAAGGCCGCCTACAAACGCGTGGTCGACGAGTTCCCGCAGTCGATCTTCGCGAGCGAAGCGCGGCAGCAGCTCACGCTGCTCGGTTAGCGCCAGAGCGGTTTCATTTGCGGCAGAACGCCGCGCGATACGAGATCAGCTTGTAGACCAGGCGCGCCGCGGCGAAGTTCGGCGCGATGATGCCCGGCAGCGGGCACAACTCGACGACGTCGCATGCCGCCACGCGCTTGCGCTCGAACGTCCGCTTCAGGAGCGTCGTCGCCTCGCGCCAGCTGAGCCCGCCCGGTTCAGGCGTGCCCACCGCCGGCATCAGTCCCGGCTCGAGGCCGTCGAGATCGATCGTCAGGTAGACGTCGTCGCTGAGCGCGTCGACGACGTGATCGATCCAGTTCGGCTCCTCGCGCATGTTCCAGTCGTAGAAGATGCGGGTCTGGAGCGAGCCGATCGCGACGGCTTCTTCGGCCGAGACGTTCCGGATACCGACCTGGACGAGCGGCGCGCATTCGAGCGCGCGGCGCATCGCGCAGGCGTGGTTGTTCTTTTCCCCCATGTAGGCGTCGCGCAGATCGGCGTGGGCGTCGATCTGAAGCACGGACAGGCCACGATGCCGGGCGGCGGCGGCGGCGACGAGCGGGGGCGTGATCGAATGCTCCCCGCCGAGCGTGACCAGGAACTTGCGCTGATCCATGATCTCGCCGGCGATCCGCTGCAGCGACGACATCGCCTCGTCGAGCGAAGCGTGCGACAGATCGATCTCCGGCAGCGTCGCAATGCCGAGGCTCGACGCGTCGAGGCCGACCTCTTCGTCCCACAACTCGACCTGAGAAGACGCGAGCAGGATCTCGCGCGGCCCGTTGGCGGTGCCGGGCATGTACGACGTCGTCCGATCGAACGGCACCGGCAGGACGACGACGGGACTGGCTTCGTAGGTGGCGGGAAACGGCACGGCCCCACCGAACTGGGCCGGTGAGGTGTGAGCGTAACTGGGCGGCTGGGCCATCAAGGCTCCTGGTAGCGATGCGGGTCGAAAGTGACGCCGTTGACCGAAAGCGCCGGGCCGGACGGATCGAAGTCCGGCTTCTTCCGCCTGGCCGCCAGGTCGCGGGCCGTGGACTCGAGCGCGGTCACGAGCAGCGGCAGCGTCAGCGTGACGTCGCCCTGGACGGTGACCTTCTCGGATTCCATCGACAGCTTGCCCCAGCTCTGCGCTTCTTCGAGGCTGGCGCCGCTGGCGCCGCCGAAGTGGGGCACGTCGGTGACGATCTGAATCGCGAACTTGTGGCCGCTGACCTGGTCGGCGAAGAACTCGGCCTGCACCGTGGCCTGGTTGATGAAGTTCTTCGGCGTGCCGCCGCCGAGGACGACCGTGGCCGTCGTCGGCTGGCGGATGACGATGTTCGCCGACTCGATGATGTCGGCGATGACGTCGACGTGGCCGGCGGCGGCGTCGCGGTTGCGCGCCTGGGAGAGGCCCATGCCGATCGACGAGTCCGCGATCGCCGGACAGAAGATCGGCACGCGCGCCCGGTAGGCGGCGGTGAGGATGCCGTTGTTGCCGGTGTCGTTCCAGAGATGCTCGCCGAGCTTGTAGAGGAACTCGCGCGACGAGTACGGCCGGCGCTCGAGCTTGAGGACGAACGCGGCGATCCACTCGTCGTTCTTGCAGAACTCGTCTTCGCTGGCGAGGGTGTCGTAGACGCGATCGATCCGCTCGGCGGCGAGGGCGGCGTCGTCGAGCAGCGGCGAGCCGATGAAGTGCCGGCGGCCGCGGGTCTCGTGCAGGTCGTGGTAGAGATTGGCGCCGGTCGAGACGAGGCAGTCGACGTAGCGCTGTTCGATGAGATGCGCGATCAGCAGGCGCATCCCGCCGGCGGACAGCGCACCGGCGGTGCCGAGAAAGATGGTCGCGTCGCTGCCGAGCATCCGCTCCCAGATCCGCCGCGCGACGGCAAGGTTGCGCCCCTGGAAGGAGACCCGCTCCATCCGCGCGAGGACGTCGTCGGCCGAGAGACCCGCTTCGACCGCGAACGGCTCGACGGGCTTACGGAGAAATCGGGATTTGCGCCGCGCCATTCGGCGCCATTCTATCAACGGATGCGCGCGACTCCCGCGAGGAAGGTGAAGTCCGCGGTGGGCGAGAGCGAGAGGCCGGTGAGATTCGCCTGCGCGACGGCGACGTTGGTCTTCACCCAGAGACTCACGAGCGGCACGTCGGCGGCAATCAGCCGCTGCGCCTCGCCATAGAGCCGGCCGCGTTCGGCTTCGTCGAGCGCGATCGTCGCTGCGGCGATCAGCCGATCGACCTCCGGATTGGAGTAGTGACCACGATTGAAGCCGCTCGGCGGCACCTGCGTCGTCTCGAAGGCGCGGCGGAGCATGTCGGGATCGGTGACGCCGACGAACTGCAGCGTGTAGAGCTGGACGTTGCCGCGAGTGACGTCGGCGAAGAGCGTCGCCAGCTCGTACGAACGCAATTCGAGCGCGATGCCGACCTGCGAGAGCTGCTGCTGCAGCACCGCGGCCTGCAGGCGATAGGCCTCGTTGGTCGACGTCTTCAGGCTGAGATGGAGCCGCGGCGCCGGACCGGCGCCGTCCGGATCGCGAAACCCGGCTTCGTCGAGCAGCGCCATCGCCCGGGCCGGATCGTGCGGGAACGCCGGCACGTCTGCCGCCGCCGCCCACGACATCGGCGGGACGATCGTCGTCGCCGGCGCGGCAAAGCCTCGCCGCAGGTAGTTCACGATGGCGTCCCGATCGACCGCGTACGCAATCGCCTGCCGGACTCGCCGGTCGGCCAGGACGGGATCGCGCAGGTTGAGCCCGATGTAGGCGTAGTCGGTGCCCGGCGCGGTGACGACCTGGAGACGCCCTTCCTCCTGGAGCCCGTGCACGAGATCCGGCGCGAGGTCGTTGACGACGATGTCGACGCTGCCTTTGCGGAGCTCGAGGCCGCGCATGGTCTCGTCGGGCACGACCTTCAGCACCAGGCCCGCATTCCTGGGAGCGCCGCGGTAGTGGTCCGCGAAGGGCAGCAGCGTGACGTGATCGTCCGGAACGAACTCGGCCATGCGGTACGGACCGCTGCCGATCGGCTGCCGCCCCGCCTCGGCGCCGGTGCCCGCCGGGACGATGCCCATGACGAGGTTGACCGGAAACGACGCGGAGGGCGCCTTGAGCCGAAAGGCGACCGTGTACGGATCGACGATGTCGACCGCGGCGAGGTCGCGATAGGCGCCCTTGCGGGCCGAGGTGAACGCCGGATCGAGGAAACGGCGGAAGGTGTACGCGACGTCGGCCGATGTCATCTCGCGGCCGTCGTGAAAGCGAACGCCGGCCGGAATCGTGGCCGTGAACGTCTGCCAGTCGGTGGTTTCGAACCGCGTCGCCAGATCTGGAACCACGCGCAGGGTGCCGTCGATCTTTACCAGCGAGCTGAAGAGCAGCTGGCCGATCTTCTGCGAGGCTTCGTCGACGCCGACGCCCGGGTCCAGCGTGGTTGGCGAGCTGGTGACGCCGACGACGATGGCGTCGGGCCACGGTGACGGCTGGCTGCATGCCGCGGCGCCGGCAGCGATGAGCAGCGCGGCGAGCGTGCGTGTCACGCCCCGGCCTCCCGCTTGAGCTCCGCGAGCAGGTTCAGCGCCTCGAGCGGCGTCAGCCGTTCGACCTCCATCGACCGCAGTCGATCCAGCACCGGATGGGACTCGACCGCAGGCTGGAACAGCGTCAGCTGGCGCTGTTCGCTCGAGGCCTCGCCGGTCAGGCTCGGCCGGCCGCCGCGCTGCAACTCGTCCTGTTCGAGCGACCGCAGGATGTCCGCCGCTCGCCGCACGACGCTGGCCGGCATGCCGGCCAGCCGGGCGACCTGGATCCCGTAACTGCGATCCGATCGGCCGTCGACGATCTTGTGAAGGAAGTGAATGTGCTCGCCGTACTCGCGCGCCGAGACATGGCAATTCACGACGCCCGGGATGGCGCCGGCCAGATCGGTGAGCTCGTGATAATGGGTGGCGAAGATCGTCTTCGGCCGTGCCCGCTCGCCGGTCGCCAGATGCTCGGCGACGGCCCAGGCGAGGCTGAGGCCGTCGAAGGTCGCCGTGCCGCGGCCGATCTCGTCGAGGATCACCAGGCTGCGCGACGTCGCCGCGTGCAGGATGGCGGCGGTCTCCTGCATCTCGACCATGAACGTGGACTGGCCGCGGACGATGTCGTCCGAGGCGCCGACGCGCGCGAAGATGCGATCGACGACGGCGAGCTTGGCTTCGCGCGCCGGCACGAACGAGCCGGCCTGGGCGAGGAGGGCGAGGAGCGCGACCTGCCGCAGGTAGGTGGACTTGCCGCCCATGTTGGGGCCGGTCAGAATCACGAGCTGCCGGGTGGACGAGTCGAGCGACACGTCGTTCGGCACGAACGTGTCGGCGACGTGGCGTTCGACGATCGGGTGCCGGACCTCGAGACCGACGAACCCGTCGCCCTCGTGGACGTGCGGCTTGGTGAAGTTGCAGGCGGCGGCGGTGTCGGCCAGCGCCGCGAGCACGTCGAGCGTCGCGACGGCGCGGGCGGTGTCCAGGACGCGCGGCGCTTCGGCGGCGATGCGGGCGCGCAGCGCTTCGAACAGCTCGAGCTCGCGCGCGACGATGCGCTCGTCGGCGCCGAGCACCTGGTCCTCGAACTCCTTCAGCGCCGGCGTGATGAAGCGTTCGCCGCCGGCGATCGTCTGCTTGCGGATGTAGTCGGCCGGCACTGCGCCGAGATTCGATTTCGAGATCTCGATGTAGTAACCGAAGACCCGGTTGTATCGCAGCTTCAGCGACGTGATCCCGGTGCGCGCGCGTTCGGCTTCCTCGAGCGCCGCGATCGAGGTCTTGCCGCCGCGGCTGATCGTTCGCAGCCGATCCAGCTCG
>DASTCC010000066.1:0-6886 GCA_035711465.1 Vicinamibacterales bacterium | reverse complement strand
GTGGCTGACGCGCCCCGGCGTGCCGAAGATCGACGGCACCTGGCGCTACGACGCTGACGCCAAGCAGCTCTCGATTACCCTGACGCAGACCGCGCCCGCGGGCGGCCCCTTCCGGTTGCCGCTCGAGATCGGCATCGTCGCCGCCCCTGGCGCGGTGCCGCGCATCGGCAAGGTCGAATTCACGAACGCCACGCAGACGTTCACGATGCCGAGCGACGCCGCGCCCGCCGACGTCGTGCTCGATCCGAACACGTGGCTCCTGTTCGAACGCGGCAGCTTCGTCAAGGCGGGGTCAGCTCTGACCCCGTCACTTCCCGTGTTTCGTCACCACGATGATGTACGCGTGAGGTGACCCCTCGCCGAGGATCCAGGGCGCGTTCGGGTCCTTGCCGTTCGAGCCGATGTCCTTGTTGGTCAGGTAGGGCGCGTAGAACATCACGTGCGGTGAGTACTTGATCACCTTCTGGCCGTTGAACACGTAGTTGTCCGCCGAGAGCATGTAGGCGACGCCGCTGCGGCGCGGGGCGCGGTACTTCCCGCTCTCGAAGCCGGTGGCGGCGCGCCGTTCGATCTCGTCCTCGGCGGCGCCCGCCGCGCGCCACGCGGCCTTGTCTATCACCAGCGGCATGATCGTCTCGGCGCCTTCCACGTCCCAGCAGATCGGCTCCTGAGTGTCGGGCCGCGACTGCTCGACGAGGCAGGTCAGGCCGTTCGTCCCGCTCCGGTGTTTCTCGTAGCCCTTGCGGCCGAGGACGTAGACGGTCGCGCCGGCACGCAGCGACTCGGGCAGCGCGCTGAGGGCGAGCGTCGCCTCGGCGTCAGGCGATCCGGGACGGGTGAACGTCGGCGCCGGCGCCGCCGGCGCCTGCATCAGCATCGCGGCCGCGGCCAGCGATCCCCACACTACTGACATAATGCCTCCTTCGCAGACCATCCTTTCGATGGCAGACGGTCACTCATGAGTGCGTGACGCGGGCGGGAAGGTTGCACACCGCAGAGCAGGCCCTGGTAGCCCGGTTCGTGACCCACGGCGACGAGGAGGCGTTCCGCCTCCTGTTCCGTCAGCACAGCCCGCGCATGTATGCGATGGCGCTTCGACTGATGGGAGGCCGCGTCGCCGACGCGGAAGATGTCGTCCAGGACGCCTGGCTGCGGGCGGCGGCGCGACTCGGCGGCTTCGAGTGGCGATCGGCGCTCTCCACCTGGCTGACGTCGTTCGTCATCAACTGCGCGCGCGAACGGCTGCGCGCGACGCCGGTGAACGCCGACGCGACCGAGACGCCGGCGCCGCTGTCGCCGCCCGACGCATCGGCCGAGCGCATCGACCTCGACCGCGCGATCGCGTCGCTGCCGGACGGCTATCGCGAGGTGCTGGTGCTGCACGACATCCACGGCCTGACCCACGAAGAAATTGCGCGCGCTCTCGACGTCGCCCCCGGCACGTCGAAAAGTCAGCTCTTCCACGCCCGGCGCGCGGTCCGCGCGCGCCTGACGGCGTCATGAGGATCGACATGAACGACGAACCCCTGTCCCCCGACGAACGGGCGGCGATGGACGCGCTGCCGAAGGAGATGGCGGTCCCGGCCGGCCTCGAGGACCGCGTCGTCACCAGCCTTCGTGCGAGCGGACACTTGCGGACGGAGGCCAGGCGCGCGTGGATCGGCCGGCTCGCTGCGGCCGTCGTCATCTTCGCCGCCGGCTTCGGCGCCGCCAGGCTGCCGTGGCCGGGCGGCATCACGCCATCCGAGGGCGATCAGTATCTGCTGCTGCTCTACGGCGCGCCGTCGGCGTCGCCGCAGGAGGAGCAGGCGCGCGTCGAAGAGTACCGCGCGTGGGCGAACGACGAGCGAGCGGCGGGACGGCTGGTCGGCGCCGAGAAGCTCGCGGGCTCCTACATGCTGATCGGATCGCCAGGCAACGGACCATCCAATCCGGCGGAGCCGTCAGGTTTCTTCCTGCTCCGCGCGGCGACAGCCTCCGAAGCCGCGCTGGCCGCGCAGCGCTGCCCGCACGTGCGGCACGGGGGCACGGTGGTCGTCAGGCCGGTGGCGAAAACAGACTAGAGCGCTCGTCGACGGCTCACTTCCCTCCGCCATTCGGCTTCGGCGTCACGACGCTCGCCTTCGGCGGTTCGGTCTTCCACCACCACTGCGCCGGCAGCGCCCGCTGACGCGGCCAGGTTTCGTTGAGCGTTGCCGCGTCGTAGAGGCGGCCGTTCTTCATCACCTGCGAGATCTTCGCGGTGTTCTTGAGATCGTCGAGCGGGTTGGCGTCGAGGACGATGAGATCCGCCAGCTTGCCGGGCTCGAGCGATCCGATGTCGCCGGCGAGGCCGATCGCGTCGGCGCTGTGGATCGTCGCGGCGCGGAGCGCGTCGTGCGGCTTCATCCCGCCCGACGCCATCATCCACAGCTCCCAGTGCGCGCCGATTCCCTGGACCTCGCCGTGCGACCCGAGCCCGGCGCGGGCGCCGCCCTCGACCCATTTCTTCAGCTGCTTCGCGTGCAGCGGGAAGACGTACTGGTCGGCGCGGTTGAAGTCGGTGTTCTTCCACTTGTCGAGCTCGTCGTGCGGCGTGAACGTCCGCAGCCGCGCCTCTTCGTCGACGTTGCTGTTGGTCAGGTAGTACTGCCGCCCCACCGGTCCGCCGTAGCTGACGATCAGCGTCGGCGTGTAGGTGATGCCGCTCGCCCGGCCGAGCTCGACGACGTCGTTGTAGAAGGGGCTGATCGGCAGCGAGTGCTCGAGGCCGCCGTAGCCATCCTGCATCAGCGTCAGGTTCATGGTGAAGTTCGATCCGCCTTCGGTCGTCGGCGTCAGGCCGAGCTCGCGCGCGGCCATGATGACCCACTGCCGGACCTTACGGTCGCCGGCGAGGTACTGCTTCACCGTCTTGGTGTTGTAGTGCTCGGCGTAGCGCTTGAGGACGTCGCGTGCGTCATCGAGGCTGCGGATGTTGTCGTCGGCGAAGATCCCCGGACCGGTCGAATAGAGCCGCGGGCCGATCAGCTGGCCGACGTCCATCAAGTCCTGATAGGTCAGCGCGTCCTCGGTGGACGTCTGCGGATCGCGCTGCGTGGTGACGCCGTAGGCGAACTGTGCCAGAAACTGCGAGACCTGACTGCGGTGCACGCCCCACGCGACCCAGGTGTGCGCGTGGATGTCGACCAGGCCCGGCATCACGGTCTTGCCGGCAAGATCGCGGACGGTCGCGCCAGCGGGGATCGTCACCTTGCCGGCCGGCCCGATCGCCGTAATCCGGTTGTTGGTGATGACGATGTCGCCGGACGGGATGACCTCGACGCCCTTCATGGTGATGATCCGCGCACGGCGCAGCGCGATCGTCCCGGTCGGCCTGTCCTTGTCGACGATGATCTCGACGTCGACGCGGTGCGGCTCGTACTCGAGCGTCGGCGGTTTCTTCTCGGGGGCCGCCGGCTTCTGCGCCGGATCGGCCGGCGCCGTCGGCGCCGGAGCGGCGGCTGCGGCAGCGGCGCGCTCGGCCTCGGCGTCGGCATTGGCGCGGTTGGTCGCGTCGACCGTGGCCGCCGTGGCCAGGTCGTGCAGGAAGAAACTGCGGCCGATCGAGTAGTACGCCGCCGAGCCGTCGGCGGTCCAGCCGACGAAGTCGCCGCCGACCTTCGTCAGCCGCCACGTCGGCACCGACGAGGTCGCCGCCGCTGACACCGTCGGCGCGTTGCCGCCGATCGGCGGCACAGTGATCAGGAACACGTTGCGGTTCGCGCGCACGAGCGCGTGTTTGCCGTCCGGCGCGAGCACGACCTCGTCCGGCGTCGGCGGTCCGCCCTGCCCGCCCGTCGGCGGCGCGGTGACCTTGACGACGGTCTTGATGTCGGTGCCGTCGAAGCGGATCGAGAGCAGCCCTTCGGACCCGGCCCAGACGTAGATGCGCTCGGGATCCGGGCCGACGTGCGGCGCGTTGCGTCCCTGCTCCGTTTCGCCGTTGCCGACCCACGTGATCGTCGTCGGCGCGCCGCCGGCGGCCGGCAGCCAGACGTACTCGAGCTCGGCGGCGTTGCTGTGGTTGCCGAAGTCCTCGAGCGTCCGCATGCGATGCATCTTCGAGCCGCGCACCGCGATCAACCGGCTGCCGTCGCGCGAGAACGCGAGCTTGTCGTAGAACGCGGACGTCGGCGTCAGCTTCTGCGGCGCGCCGCCGCCATCGGCGCGGACGCGATAGATGTCGCCGCCGGTCTCGTCGTTCCAGGTGACATATGCGATGAACTGGCCGTCGGGCGACCAGACCGGCGCGTGCTCGACGTCCGTGCTCGTCGTCAGTCGTCGCGCGTTGCGGATCGTCGGATAAGACGGCGGTGCGGCGGGCTGCGGCGGCGTCGCTGCCGGCTGCGCCGGTGTCGCGGCTGCGGGGGGCGATCCCGCCGCGGCATTCGCGCCTCCGGCCGTCGGCGCGGGCTTCTCTTTCGACGTGCCCTTGCCCTGTGGCAGATCGGCGACGTAGAGACGATCGAGCGCCGTGAACGCGACGCGGCGGCCGTCGGGCGACGGGCGCGCGCCGCGAATCTGCGACACCGTCAGCTTTTCGTCGTCGATCGGATACTCGAACTTCACCAGCGGTCCGATCTGCTGATCGACGTCGGCGGTGAACGGAATCTCGCGCGCGTCGCCGGTCGGCACCGCGACGCGCCAGATCCTGCCGTCGTAGCTCGTGATCACCGCCGACGAGTCCGGCAGGAATGCCGACGACGGGTAGACGTCGCGATCGCGCGCGCCGCCGCCGGTGGCGTCGTCGCGCTGGACGTCCATCTTCAGCCAGCGATCTTCGCCGGTGCGGAGGTCGATGAGCTTCAAACCCTCGCGCGAATCGTAGCGGGTCGCGTACATCAGCCAGCGGCCGTCGGGACTGGCGATCGGCCGGAACGCGCCCTCGTGCTCGTGGGTGCGCACGCGAACGCGGCCGGTCTCGCGATCGAAGAGGCCGATCTGATACGGACCGATCACGCGCGCCGAGCTCCGCGCGACCGTGTGCGGATCGAAATCGGCGTCGGCTTCGTCTTTCGCCGGCGCGGTCGTGCGCTGAATGCCGCCGGGGACCGAGCCGCGAACGTTGACCCACAGATACCGCGCGCTGTCGGAGAACGCCGGGCCGAGGTGCGCCGGAGGCGCCGGCGGCGCCGGCGCGGTGCCGGTGATCTGCACGCCGGATCCGCCGTCCTGGTGATACATCCAGAGCTGCGCGCCCTTTGCCGCGATCACGTAGCTGCCGTCGGGCGTCCACACGGGCGACATGTAGCTGTCGCGCTCGGTCGTGGTCAGCGCCTTCGGCTTCGTGCCGTCGGCGTTGGCCGTCCAGATGTTCTCGGAGCCGCTGCGATCGCTGATGAAGACGAGCTTCCGGCCGTCCGGCGAGAAGCGCGGCTGCATGTCGAAGGCCTGCCCGCTGGTGATGCGCGTCGCCTGGCCGCCGGCGATCGGCAGCGTGTACAGATCGCCGAGCAGATCGAAGACGATGGTGCGCCCGTCCGGGGACAGATCCAGCGAGAGCCACGTGCCCTCGCTGGTCGTGAACTTCATCGTCCGGTTGGCGATGAGCGGCAGGGCTTTGGCCTTGACGGCATCCGCGGCGGCCTTGTCGTTCTGCGCCGGCGTCTGCGCGAGGAGGGCCGGAGTGAGGACAAGCCCGAGGCCGAGTGCGATCGGCGCGGCGACGCGTGCGAATCTGAACATGGCAGGCTCCAGGAAAACTCGGTGAGAGTTTACCGGAAGCCTGCCGGCTCGGGGTTCGTGGCCCGGGGCTCGGGCCGACTACTTTCTCAGATTCGCATTGAAGAACTCGACGGTGCGCTGCCAGGCGAGCTTCGCGGACTTCTCGTCGTAGCGCGGCGTGGTGTCGTTGTTGAAGCCGTGCTGGGCGCCTTCGTACATGAACATCTGATACTTGACGCCGGCCGCCTTGAGCGCGGCTTCGAAGTCGGGCCACGCGGCGTTGATGCGCGTGTCGGCGCCGGCATAGTGGATCTGGAGCGGCGCTTTGATCTTCGGCACGTCGGCGGCGGGAGCCGGCGATCCGTAGAACGGCACGGCGGCGCCGAGATCGGGGACGCGCGTCGCCAGCATGTTGACGGTGCCGCCGCCCCAGCAGAAGCCGACGGCGCCGATGCGGCCGGTGCACTCGGGCCGCGTCCTCAGGAACTCGGCGCCAGCGACCATATCTTCGCGCGTCTTCGCCTGATCGAGCTTCTGGAAGAGCTGGCGGGCTTCGTCTTCACCGCTCTTCGGGTAGCCGCCGAGCGGCGTCAGCGCGTCCGGAGCGAAGGCGACGAAGTTGTCGACGGCGAGGCGCCGTGTGATGTCCTCGATGTGCGGATTGAGACCGCGGTTCTCGTGGATCACGAGCACGCCGGGCAGCTTGCCGGCGGGCTTGGCGGGGGTCACGAAGTAGCCCCGCATCTTGCCGCTGCCGCTGGGGGACGGGTACTCGAGGTACTCGGCCTTGATCCGTGCGTCGTCGGGCTTGACCTGCTGGTTTTCGAGAAATCTCGGGCTGAGCATGTCGAGCAGCATGCCCGCGGTCACGCCGCCCGCGGCGAACCGGCTGGCTTTGTCGAGGAAGCCGCGCCGATCGACGTGTCCGTGCACGTAGGCGTCGAAGAGCACGAGCAGTTGGGGATCGAAATCCGCGGCCGTCTTGCGTTCCATGACCAACCTCCCAGACGGCTAACGCTACCACGGGGTCAGATCTTGAATTGCAGCATTTGGTGCCAGGTCTTGCATCCTCGTCTGTGTCCATCGGGGCCCGGGTAAACGCCTGGGCCCAGCGTTCGGGCCAGATCCTGGGCGCGCGCCGGGCCAGCGCACACGGATCAAGATTCAAGACCTGGCACCAAATGCTGCAATTCAAGATCTG
>DASTCC010000065.1:0-6029 GCA_035711465.1 Vicinamibacterales bacterium | reverse complement strand
AAAGGCGATCGCATCGTTGCCGCGGGTAGCGACGTCTCTGCCGATGGCGCACGCGAGATCGCTCTCCCCGAAACGACGCTCGTTCCCGGCCTGATCGAAGGTCACAGCCATCTCTTCCTGCATCCTTACAACGAGACGAGTTGGGACGATCAGGTGCTGCACGAATCCATCGCGCTACGCACCGTGCGCGCAGTGAACGCAGCTCGCACGACGCTGATGACGGGATTCACCACCGTTCGCGACCTCGGCACCGAAGGCGCCGGCTACGCCGACGTCGGATTGAAGCAGGCGATCAACCAGGGCATCGTGCCGGGACCGCGGCTGCTGATCGCGACGCGCGCGATCGTCGCCACCGGCACCTACGCGCCCAAGGGCTTCTCGCCCGAGTGGACGATCCCGCAGGGCGCCGAAGAGGCCGATGGCAGCGCGCTCATCCGGGTCGTTCGCGAACAGGCCGGCAAGGGCGCGGACTGGATCAAGGTGTACGGCGACTATCGCGCCGGACCGCGGGGCGAGGCGATGCCGACGTTCTCCCTCGAGGAGATGAAGCTGATCGTCGACACCGCCCGGAGCATCGGCCGGCCGGTGGTCGTGCACGCGTCGACGCCGGAAGGCATGCGTCGCGCGATTCTCGCCGGCGCCGAGACCATCGAGCACGGGGACGGCGCCACGCCGGAGATCCTGAAGCTGATGGTCGAGCACAACGTCGCGCTCTGTCCCACGGTCGCCGCCGGCGACGCGACGACGCAGTACGGCGGATGGAAGAAGGGGACGGATCCCGAGCCCGCCAACATCCAGCGCAAGCGCGCCAGCTTCAAGGCGGCGCTCGACGCCGGCGTCACGATCGCGTCGGGATCCGACGTCGGCGTGTTTCCGCATGGCGACAACGCGCGCGAGCTCGAGATCATGGTCGCCTACGGCATGACGCCGGCGAGAGCGCTCGCCGCGGCGACGTCCGTGGACGCGCGCGTGCTCCACCTCGAGACGCAGATCGGACGCGTCGCCCGCGGTCTGCAGGCGGATCTCGTCGCCGTCGCCGGCGATCCGACGACGAACATCGCCGCGATTCGCGACGTCCGCATGGTCATGAAAGCCGGCGCCGTCGTTCGGCGGGTGACGAAGCAATGATGCCGCGCCTCTTCGTCGCCTTCGGCCTCGCCGCGGCCGCCGCGGCGATCGACGCCGCGCCCGTCTGGACCCTCCAGACGAGCCACAGCACCGCCAGCCTGCGCGGCGTCAGCGCCGCCGACGAGCGCGTGGCCTGGGCCAGCGGCTCGCGCGCCACCGTGCTGCGCACCCTCGACGGCGGCACGAACTGGACGACGATCGCGGTGCCGGGCGCCGACGGTCTCGACTTCCGCGACGTCGACGCGATCGACGCCGACTCTGCCTACATCCTGAGCATCGACAACGGACCCAAATCGCGCATCTACAAGACCGCCGACGCCGGCGCGACCTGGCAGCTGCAGTTCCAGAACGACGATCCGAACGCCTTCTACGACGCGATGGCGTTCGCCGATCGCGACTTCGGCGTGGCCGTGAGCGACAGCGTCGACCGTCGCTTCGTCGTCCGCATGACGCGCGATGGCGGCCGCACCTGGCCGCTCGTGCCCGCCGATCGACTGCCCGAGGCGCAGCAGGGCGAGGGCTATTTCGCGGCCAGCGGCACCAACGTCGCGCTCGTCGGCCGTACGCACATCTGGCTGGCCACCGGCGCCGCCGCGCGGTCGCGCGTGATCCGATCGACAGACGGCGGAGCGACCTGGGCGGCGGCCGACACGCCGTTGCCGGGCGGGCCGTCGTCGGGCATCTACTCGATTGCGTTTCGCGACGCGATGAACGGCGTCGTCGTCGGCGGTGATTACAGCAAGGAAGCCGAAGCGATCGACAACATCGCGATCACCCGCGATGGCGGCGCGACGTGGAAACTCGTCAAACGTCCCGACGGCACGTCCGCGCTGTCAGGCTTCCGCTCCGTGGTCGCCTACGTGCCCGGCACCACGTCGGTCATCGCCATTGGCCCATCCGGGTCGGACATCTCGAACGACGACGGCGAGACGTGGACGGCGATCGAAGGACCGGGATTCCACACCTTCAGCTTCGGACGAGGCAAGACGACTGGATGGGGAGCCGGATCGCGCGGAAGGATCGCGCGGCTGGATTGGCCCCGAGAGCCGAGCCCAGGTTCTTAGCCCCGGGCCCCGAGTCCCGATTCAAACAAAAAGCGCCTC
This sequence comes from Vicinamibacterales bacterium, assembly GCA_035711465.1. Classification (GTDB taxonomy): domain Bacteria; phylum Acidobacteriota; class Vicinamibacteria; order Vicinamibacterales; family SCN-69-37; genus DASTCC01. Next base: position 3,798 of record DASTCC010000065.1, on the reverse strand, counting down.
GGTGTCCTTCCTGAACAACACCCACAGCGCGTAGATCCCGAACGCGGTGCCGAACGGGAAGCGGATCAGGGCCAGGACCGCGAGCACGATCGCGAAGATGCGCGCCCACGGCCGGAACTTGAGCAGGCCGATGCCGGTGACGAAGTTGGGAATCGAGTAGATGACGAAAAACGCCGACGCGGCGGCGCCGGTGAGGCCGAGGACCGCCTGTCCGGTCGCCGCGTCAGGATCGTCCTGAGCGCCGACGTAGGTCGCCAGCGCGCCGAAGAAGAGCGACGAGAACGCCGCGATGATCACCAGGACCGTTCCCATCAGCAGGAACAGCACCGCGATCACTTTGACGTGCGTTCTCACTCACCGCCCTCGTCGTCGGGTGCGCTCGAGGCGATGTCGTCGAAGCTCTCGTCGAGCTGTTCGCCGGCGTAATCGGGGTCGTCGTAGAGACCGCCGAGGCGGCCGGTGTACCGCTCCTTGATCGGGCCCTTCGGGCCGCGTTCCTTGTTCTCCCAGCGCTTCTCGCTCGAGGCGCTCTTCTTCTTGGGTGGTCCGAAGTTGCGATTGCCTCCCGGCGGTGGCGGCGCGCCGCCGCTGCGGAATCCGCCGCCGCCCGGTCCCATCGGCCGCGGGCCGCCGAAGCCGCCGCCCGGACGTCCGCCGCCGCTGAATCCGCCGGCGCCTGGAGGACGTCCGCCGCCACCGCCGCCAAACCCGCCGCTGCCGCCCGGCCGGAAGCCGCCCGGCCGTTCTTCACGTGGCCGCGCCTCGCTCACCGAGAGCGAGCGGCCCATGAAGGGCTGCTGGTTGAACTTGTTGATGGCCTGCTCGGCCATCCCGCGATCGAGATACTCGACGAACGCGAAGCCGCGGGGGCGGCCGGTCTCCCGATCCACCGGGATGACCACCTGGGACGGCGCGCCGACGGCGCCGAAATGCGAACGCAAATCGGCCTCGGTCGCCCCGTAAGGCATGTTGCCGACGAACAGACGTACAGCCACTCTCGCTATCCTCGTGAAATGAATCGAACACTTTCTGGCCGAAAAACCGCCGTAATGCTGGCGCCGAGCACAACCTGCTGAGTCACGGCATCTATGGAGAATCGAGGGAAGGATTCGTCGCTACGGTGTGCTGGGATGTGAACCGGCTCGCAGGATAGCACGTGCCCGACCAAAGGGCAAAGGCAGCCGCGGGTTGATGGTAGGATCAGTCTTTTGGCCCTCTCGCCGGATTCGCCGCTGTAGAACGCATGTCAGAACTCACGCCCGCGCCGGCCGAACGGACCGCCGGCGAGCTCGTCGTCCGAGGCGCCCGCACGCACAATCTGAAGGGGGTCGACCTGCGGTTGCCGCACCGGCAGCTGGTGGTCTTCACCGGCGTCAGCGGGTCCGGCAAGTCGTCGCTCGCCTTCGACACCATCTATGCCGAAGGGCAGCGGCGCTACGTCGAATCGCTTTCCGCATACGCCCGGCAGTTCCTGGAGCGGATGGAGAAGCCGGACGTCGACGCGATCGAGGGCATCGCACCGGCGATTGCGATCCGGCAGAAGAACAGCGTCCGCAATCCGCGATCCACGGTCGGCACGACCACGGAGATCCACGACTACCTGCGGCTGCTCTGGGCGCGGGTCGGGCGGACGATCTGCCGGAGCTGCGGCCGCGAAGTCGAGCGTGAGTCGCCCGACGTCGTCGCCGACCGCCTGCTGGCGCTGCCCGACGCGACCCGCCTGATGGTCGGCTTCGACGCCTCGATCGTGTCCCTGGGGTCAGAGGGGGGTCGGAGCAGGGTCGGAGCAGGGTCGGAGCAGGGTCAGACGCCGCCCGGAAACGGACATTCGGACGCCGACGAAAACGGCGACAGCGACGCCGAGGCCGACGAGCTGCCGCTGTCCGACGCGCGCGGTCCCGAGGACCCGGTCCTGGCGACGCTCAACGGTCTGCGCAAACGCGGATTCGGCCGGCTGCGGATCGACGGCCGCACGGTGACGCTCGAACAAGCCGCCGCGCACGTCGACGCCATCCGCGCCGCCGGCGCCGTCGCGGTGATCGTCGATCGTCTCACGGTCGCGCCCGACGCGCGCGTCCGCATCACCGACTCGCTCGAAACCGCGTTCCGCGAAGGCGACGGCGCCGCGTTCGCGATGAACGTCGACGAGACCGGCGCGGTCCGCGAGACCTATCGCTTCAGCGAGCGCTTCGAGTGCCGTCAGTGCGGCATCCCGTACGAGATTCCCCAGCCGCGGCTGTTCTCGTTCAACAACCCGTTCGGCGCCTGTCCGACCTGCCACGGTTTCGGCAACATCATCGAGCTCGACATGAATCTGGTCGTGCCCGACGCCAGCAAGACGATCAACGACGGCGCGATCGAGCCGTGGACCAAGCCGCATTACCGGATGTGCCTGGCGGCGCTCAAGCGGGCGGCGCGATCCGGCGGCGTCCGTCTCGACGTCGCCTGGCGCGATCTCTCGGATGAGGAGCGCGCCTTCGTCGTCAAGGGCGACGGCGACTACGATGGCATCGAGGGCTTCTTCCAGCGCCTCGAGCGCAAGAAGTACAAGGTTCACGTCCGCGTGTTCCTGAGCCGCTATCGCGGCTATCTCACCTGTCACGACTGCAAGGGCACGCGGCTGCGCCGCGAAGCGCGCGACGTGCGCGTCGGCAACCAGACCATCGACGCCGTCTGCGCGCTGACCGTGACGCGCGCGGCCGAGTTCTTCGAGAAGCTGACGTTGTCGCGCAAGGACGCGGAAGTCGCCGACAAGATCCTGAAAGAAGTCCGGCGCCGGCTCGGCTTTCTCACCGACGTCGGCCTCGACTACCTGACGCTCGATCGGCTGTCGTCGACGCTCTCGGGCGGCGAGTCGCAGCGGATCAACCTGGCGACCTCGCTCGGCTCGGCGCTCGTCGACACCCTCTACGTCCTCGACGAGCCCTCGATCGGGCTGCACCCGCGCGACAACGAGCGCCTGATCGCGATCCTCCAGCAGCTCCGCGATCAGGGCAACACCGTGCTCGTCGTCGAGCACGACGCCGACATGATTCGCGTCGCCGACGAGGTCGTCGATCTCGGGCTCGGCGCCGGCGAGCGCGGCGGCCGGATCATGTATTCGGGACCGGTCCGCGGGCTGCTCGCAGATCAGCACTCGCTGACCGCGAAGTACCTCCGCGACGAGCTGTCGATTCCGATTCCGCAGACGCGCCGCCGCCCCGGCGTCCAGAAGCTGCGCGTCTTCCGCGCCTCGGAGCACAACCTCAAGGGCATCGACGTCGAGATCCCGCTCGGCGTCCTCGTCTGCGTCACCGGCGTCAGCGGCTCGGGCAAGTCGACGCTGGTGCACGACGTGCTCTACGCGGCAGTGAAGCGGAACAAAGGCGACTGGGACCGCCGGGTCGGCGCGCACGAGCGGATCGACGGCGCCGAGTTCGTGTCGCAGGCGGTTCTCGTCGACCAGCAGCCGATCGGCCGCACGCCGCGATCGAATCCGGTGACGTATCTCAAGGCGTTCGATCCGATCCGCGAGCTCTTCGCCGCAACCAAGGACGCGCGCGCCCGCGGCCTCACCGCCAGCCACTTCTCCTTCAACGTCCCCGGCGGCCGCTGCGAGGCCTGCGAGGGCGAGGGCGTCGTCCGCGTCGAGATGCAGTTCCTCGCCGACGTCTTCGTCCCCTGCGATCAGTGCGACGGCAAACGCTTCAAGCCGCAGGTGCTCGAGGTCCGCTACAAGGGCAAGAACGTCGATCAGGTGCTCGATCTGACCGTCCGCGAAGCGCTGACCTTCTTCGCCGGCGCCCCCAAAGTCGTCCG
>DASTCC010000064.1:0-4976 GCA_035711465.1 Vicinamibacterales bacterium | reverse complement strand
GCCGGCCGTGGACATCCTGCGCGAGCGCCGGAAAGTCGGCGCGGACGTCGGTCGCCATGTGATACGCCGCCTGCGACCCGTCGACGAGCACGGCCGCTCCGGCGCGCCGGGCCAGCGCGACCATCTCCGCCGCCGGGTTGACGGTGCCGAGCGCGTTCGACAGATGGACGAACGCGACCATCTTCGTCCGATCGCTCAGCAGCCGCGCATACTCGTCGAGGACGACGTCGCCGCGGTCGTCGATCGGCGCCACCTTCAGCGTCGCGCCGGTCCGGCCGCAGAGCTGCTGCCAGGGCACGATGTTCGAGTGGTGCTCCATCGCCGTGATCAGCACTTCGTCGCCGGCGCCGACGTTGGCGTCGCCCCAGGCGCGGGCCACCAGGTTGATGCCCTCGGTCGCGTAGCGCGTGAACACGATCTCGTGCACCGACGCGGCGTTGACGAACGCGCGCACCTTCTCACGCGCGCCCTCGTAGGACTCGGTGGCGCGCTCGCTCAGCGCGTGCACGCCGCGATGGACGTTGGCGTTGTCGCGCTCGTAGTAGTGGCGCAGCGTCTCGAGCACCGGCCGCGGCTTCTGCGTCGTCGCGGCGTTGTCGAGATATACCAGCGGCCGGCCGTGGACATCCTGCGCGAGCGCCGGAAAGTCGGCGCGGACGGCGCGGACGTCGAGGACCGAGGCAGCGGTGGTCGTGCTCATGTCAGGTGCAGCTTGTCGTCGATGAGCCGGAGCGCGCGATCGCGGACGGCGTCGACCGCGATGCCGTCGAGCACTTCGCCGGCGAAAGCGTGGATCAGCATGTTGCGCGCGTCCTTCACCGCCACGCCGCGGGCGCGCAGGTAGAACATCGCATCCTCGTCGAGCTGGCCGATCGCCGCCCCGTGCGTGCACTTGACGTCGTCGGCGAAGATCTCGAGCTGCGGCTTGGTGTTGATCTGCGCGTCGTCGGAGAGCAGCAGCGCCTTGTTGGTCTGCTTGGCGTCGGTCTTCTGCGCCTGCGGCCGGACGATGATCTTGCCGTTGAACACCGCGCGCGCCTTGCCGCCGAGGATGCCCTTGTAGACCTCGTGGCTCGGGCAGTGCGGCTCGGCATGATCGATGGTCGTGTGCGTGTCGACGAGCGTGTCGCCGTCGGCGACGTAGACGCCGTTCAGCGTGCACTCGGCGCCCTCGCCGGCCAGCGTCGCGGTGATGTCGTTCCGGCCGATGCGGCCGCCGAGCGTGATCGCCCGCGACGCGAACACCGCCGCCCGCTCGAGGCGCACGAAGGTGCTGGACAGATGAAACGCGTCGGCCGGCTCGCGCTGCAGCTTGACGTGATCGACGTGGCCGCCGGCGCCGACGGCCACGTGGGTGACGGCATTGGTGAACGACCCGCCGGCGCCGACACCCGTGTAGGTCTCGACGATCGTCGCCTGCGACTCGGCGCCGGCGACGACGGCGAGCCGCGTCGGCACCATCGCCGGTCGATCGACGCTGGTGACGAACAGCACGTGAATCGGATCGGCGACGATCGCCTTGGCGGCAATCTCGACGAGCACGCCTTCCTCGAAGAACGCCGTGTTCAGATCGACGAGCGGCGTCGTGCCGGTGTTCGGGCGCATCGCCGCGGCGAGCGCCCCGGGTGCGCCGGCGGCGAGCGCGGCCGCCAGGCTGCGCACGGTGACGCCGGCAGGCAGCGCGTCGACCGTCGACAGCGCCGCGGACAGACGTCCGTTGACGACGACCATCTGATGGCGGATGTCGCCGTCGAACAGAAACGGCTCGAGCGCCTGACGCGACGGCTCGGGGCCCGTTGTCGGGCCGAAGGTCGCCGACGCGATCGGCGCGATGCTCGTGTGCCGCCATTCCTCGTCGCGCGTCGTCGGCCAGCCGCGGTCGAGGAAGCGCGCGAACGCGTCGCTGCGGAGCTCGCGCAGCGTGCCGGCGCCGGACGCCGGCTGCGATCGGAAGGCCTCGAATGCCGAGGCGAGCGCCTCGTGTCGTTCAGCGACCTGAGTCATTACGCCTTCGCTCCAGCGAGCTCGCCTTCGATCCAGCCGTAGCCCTTGGCCTCGAGCTCGAGCGCCAGCTCCTTGCCGCCCGACCGCACGATGCGGCCGCCGGTCAGCACGTGCACGTGGTCCGGCACGATGTAATTGAGCAGCCGCTGATAGTGAGTGACGACGACGATGGCGCGGTCCGGCGAGCGCAGCGCGTTGACGCCGTTGGAGACGACCTTGAGCGCGTCGATGTCCAGGCCCGAGTCGGTCTCGTCGAGAATCGCGAGCCGCGGCTCGAGCACCGCCATCTGAAAGATCTCGTTGCGCTTCTTCTCGCCGCCGGAGAAGCCTTCGTTGACCGAGCGGCTCAGCATCGCCGGGTCCATCTCGAGCAGCTTGGCCTTCTCCTTCACCAGCTTCATGAAGGCGACGGCGTCGATCTCCGGCTCGCCGCGATACTTTCGCTTGGCGTTGTAGGCGGCGCGCAGGAAGTAGCTGTTGTTGATGCCGGGAATCTCGACCGGGTACTGGAACGCCATGAACACGCCTTCACAGGCGCGCTCCTCGGGATCCATGTCCAGGAGATCCCGGTCGTCGAACGTCACCCTGCCGCCGGTGACCTCGTAGCCCGGATGCCCGGCGAGCGCCCGCGCCAGCGTGCTCTTGCCGGACCCGTTCGGGCCCATGATCGCGTGCACTTCGCCGGCGTTCACCTGAAGGTTCAGGCCCTGCAGAATCTCTTTGTCTTCGGCCTTGACTCTCAGGCCCTGGATGTTGAGCAGCATGTGTGTGTAAGGGGGAATGATGAAGATAGTTAGCCGACTGAGCCTTCCAAGCTGATCGAGAGCAGCTTCTGCGCTTCGACAGCGAACTCCATCGGGAGCTCGCGGAACACTTCCTTGCAGAAGCCGCTGACGATCATGTTCACGGCGTCTTCGGTCGGGATGCCGCGCTGGCGGCAGTAGAAGATCTGGTCTTCGCCGATCTTCGACGTCGACGCTTCGTGCTCGACCTTCGCCGACGTGTTCTTGATCTCCAGATACGGGAACGTGTGCGCGCCGCACTGGTCGCCGATCAGGAGCGAGTCGCACTGCGAGTAGTTGCGGGCGCCGTGCGCGTTCTTGCCGATCTTCACCGCGCCGCGGTAGGTGTTCTGTCCGTGGCCGGCGGAGATCCCCTTCGAGACGATGGTGCTCCGGGTGTGCTTGCCGAGGTGGATCATCTTCGTCCCGGTGTCGGCCTGCTGCCAGTTGTTGGTCGTCGCCACCGAGTAGAACTCGCCGACCGAGTAGTCGCCCTGGAGAATGCAGCTCGGATACTTCCAGGTGATCGCCGACCCGGTCTCGACCTGCGTCCAGGTGATCTTGGCGTGCGCCATCGCCTTGCCGCGCTTGGTGACGAAGTTGTAGATGCCGCCCTTGCCGTCCTTGTCGCCCGGGTACCAGTTCTGGATCGTCGAGTACTTGATCGTCGCGTGATCGAGCGCGACCAGCTCGACGACCGCGGCGTGGAGCTGATGCTCGTCGCGCATCGGCGCGGTGCAGCCCTCGAGGTAGCTGACGTGCGCGCCTTCGTCGGCGACGATCAGCGTGCGCTCGAACTGGCCGGTATTGCGGGCGTTGATACGGAAGTAGGTCGAGAGCTCCATCGGGCAGCGGACGCCTTTGGGCACGTAGACGAACGAGCCGTCGCTGAACACCGCCGAGTTGAGCGTCGCGTAGAAGTTGTCGGTATAGGGCACCACCGAGCCGAGATACTTGCGCACCAGCTCGGGATGCTCGCGCACGGCCTCGGAGAACGAGCAGAAGATGATGCCGAGCTCGGCCAGCTTCTCGCGGAAGGTCGTCGCCACCGAGACGCTGTCGAAGACCGCGTCCACGGCCACGCCCGAGAGCAGCTTCTGCTCCTCGAGCGGGATGCCGAGCTTCTCGAAGGTCTTCCGCACTTCCGGATCGACCTCGTCCATGCTCGTCAGCTCCGGCTTCTTCTTCGGCGCCGAGTAGTAGCTGATCGCCTGATAGTCGGTCGGCGTGATCTTCAGGTTGTGCCAGGTCGGCTCGCGCATCTCGAGCCAGGCGCGATACGACTTGAGCCGGAACTCGAGCAGCCAGTCCGGTTCGCCCTTGATCGCCGACAGCCGGCGGACGACGTCCTCGTCGAGCCCGGGCGGAAAGGTATCGGTATCGACGGCGGTCTCGAAGCCGTACTTGTACTCCTGCTTCGCAAGCTGTTCGATGGTTTCAGTGGAAGTCGGCATGGGTCGTCACACGGAAAAAGACGCGCCGCAGCCGCACGTCGTCTTGGCGTGCGGGTTCTGGAACACGAAGCCGCGGCTGAGCAAACTGGTGTCGTAGTCGAGCGTGGTGCCGTCGAGGACGCGATGGCTGCGCGGATCGATCCAGACCCGCACGCCGTTCGGACCGTCGAAGACCAGATCCGATTCGCGCGGACCGGCTTCCCACTCGAACACGTACTCGAAGCCCGAGCAGCCGCCCGCCTTGACGCCGACGCGGAGGCCGCGCGCCTCGGCGTGCTGCTTCTCGAGCAGCTTCTGAATCTGCACCGCGGCGTTCTCGGTCACAGTGATCATCGCTATCCCGGCAGGCCTCGCCCGCCGCTCCTGATTACTTGATTACTTGCGCACGACCGCGACGGGCACCGCCGCCGCAGCCGGCTCGGCCGGAATGTCGGCGGCGAGCTCGGCCACCGAGGTCGCCGACAGCGCCGACACGATTCGATCCTTCACCCGCCACAGCGGATCGCGAATCTTGCACTTCGCGTACTGGTCGCAGCTGTGATCGACCTCCGAGCACGCCGTCACCGTCAGCGGACCGTCGATCGCCTGAATCACGTCCGCGACCGAGATCAGCGCCGCCGGACGGGCCAGACCGTAGCCGCCGTGAATGCCCTGATGCGACGCGAGCAACCGCGCCCGCGCCAGCTTCTGCAACACCTTCGCGAGCAGTTCCGCCGGGATGTCGTACGCCTCGGCG
>DASTCC010000063.1:0-6565 GCA_035711465.1 Vicinamibacterales bacterium | reverse complement strand
ATCTTCGGAAACCAGTGGGCGATGAAGTAGTAGTCGCCGAGACGTCCGGTGCGCGCGAACGTTCGCGGCACGCGCGCGCGCCAGGCGAGATCGATCTCGACGGTCTCGCCGGGGCCGACCGGCGACGTGAGCGGCACGGCGAGCACCGTGCGGTCGTCGGCGTTGTTGTCGTCGGGGGCGATGTAGCGCGCCGCCGCCAGCAGGTTCTCGCCGCCGCGTGCGAGGCGGGTGAGATCGATCCAGCCCCAGTCGCCTTCGCCGCGCGAGGACAGGCTCGACGGCGACGCCAGCCGCCGCTCGCGCATCCAGGTCGACGCGGTGTTGCGCCAGGCGTTCCAGTACATGTGGAAGCGCAGCTCGCCGGCCGGCGCGTTCGACACGTTCCGCCACGTCAGCCGGCCGCTGCCGGCGATGGTATGGGTCGCGGGATCGAGCGTCGCCGAGATCGTGTAACTGGCGTTCCGCGGCGATCGCGGCACGTCGGCGCCCTGCCGCGCGGCCGGCGGCGGCTGCGCGAGAGCGGTCAGGACCAGAACCAGGGCGAACGTGCCGGCGCGATTCATGCGGAAAATCGCCGCAATGCTAGCATGGGGGTTTGGAGGCTCGCGGCCGGTGATCATCAACGTCGTCCACATCGGACTCGGTCCCATCGGCGCGGGCATCGTCCGGCAGGTGGCGGCGCGCAAGGGGCTCCGCATCGTCGGCGCCGTCGATCTCGATCCCGCCAAGGTCGGCCGCGACCTCGGGGACGTCTGTGAGGTCGGCCGCGAACTGCGCGTCAAGGTCACGAACGACATCACCCGGACGATCAAGGCCGTGCGCCCGGACGTCGCCGTGCTCTGCACGAACTCTTCGCTCAAGAAGGTCGTACCCGAGTTCGAGGCGGTGCTGAAGCTCAAAGTGCCGATCGTGTCGACGACCGAAGAGCTCGCCTACCCGGTGCGGAGCAACTCGGCGCCGGCGAAGCGCCTCGATGCGCTCGCCAAGCGCGCGCGCGTCGCCATCCTCGGCACCGGCGTCAACCCGGGCTTCACGATGGACGCGCTGCCGATCGTCTTGACCGCGGTGTGCGAGAAGGTCGAGGCGATTCACGTCGATCGGGTGCAGGACGCGAGCATTCGCCGGCTGCCGTTCCAGAAGAAGATCGGCGCCGGCATGACCCGCGACGAGTTCGCGGCGCAGGTGAAGGCCGGCGGCGTCCGGCACGTCGGGCTCGCCGAGTCGATCGCGATGATCGCCGGCGCGCTCGATTGGAAGCTCGACCGCGTCACCGACGACATTCATCCGAAGATCGCCGAGAAGAAAGTCTCGAGCCGGTTCATCACCGTCGAGCCCGGCCAGGTGTCCGGCCTGATCCAGGATGGCGTCGGCTACGTCAAAGGCAAGCCGCGGATCACGCTCCACATGGAGGCGTACCTCGGCGCGCCCGAGTCCTTCGACGCCGTGAAGATCACCGGCAACCCGCCGCTCGCGATGAAGATCGCCGGCGGCGTCCACGGCGACGTCGCCACGGCGTCGATCGCCGTCAACTCGATCCCGAAGGTCCTCGCCGCCGATCCGGGACTGCGGACCATGCGCGATCTCGCGCTGCCGTCGTATTTCCCGGCTACGAAGTAACCGGCTGGAAGTGCTTGACCAGACCGTCGACCAGGCCGTCGACGGTGAAGGTGTCGGCGACGACCGTCGGGTTGATGCCGAGCTCGAGCGCGGCCGCGGCCGTGACCGGGCCGATCGCCGCGACGACGGTCGTGTTGAGCAGATCGGCGGCCTGTTCGGCGCCGATGATTGAGGCGAAGCGGCTGACCGCGGTCGGGCTGGTGAACGTCACCGCGTCGACCCTGCCTTCGAGCAGCTGCCGATAGATCTCCTGCGCCGCCGGCGCGTCCGTCGGTGCGGCAGTCGTGCGGTACGCGACCAGATCGGTGACCGCGGCGCCGCGCTTCGTCAGGTCCTGCGCGAGCGCGTCGTGCAGATGATCCGGACGCACGATGAGGACGCGCTCGCCCTGGAGCCGGCCGCGCAGGGCCATCGCCTCGCCAATGCTGTCGGCGCGGAACTCGGGCATCACCAGATCCGGCTTCAAGCCGCCGGCGGCGAGCCGCTCGGCCGTCGACGGGCCGATCGCGCAGATCGACACCCGGCCGAGCGCGCGCAGATCGCGCGGCCCGCGAGCGACGGCCGCCAGGAATCGCGTCACTGCCGTCGCCGATTCGAAGACGACCCAGTGATAGCCATCGATCGAGGCCGCGGCCCGGTCGAGCGCCTCCGGATCCTCGGGCGGCAGCATCCGGAACGTCGGCGCCTCGATCGCCTGCGCGCCGAGATTCTCGAGCGCGTCGACCAGGCTCATCGCCTGCTCCGGCGATCGCGTGACGACGATGCGTTTGCCGAAGAGCGGCCGTTCGTCGAACCAGCGCAGGTGCTCGCGAAGTCCGGCGATGTCGCCCGCGACGAGAATCGCAGCGCTCGGCGGCGTCTCTGCGCTCGTCCGGTCGAGCAGCTCCGCCATCGTGCCCGTCGCCGTGCGCTGACCGGGCAGGGTGCCGTTGAAGATGAGCGCCGCGGCCCGATCCGGCGGCGCGCCGTGCTCGATGAGCGACGACAGCACGCGCGGAATCAGCCGCGCGCCCGCGTAGCAGACGATGGTGCCGTCGAGCCGCGCCAAGGCGTCCCAATCGACTTCAGGGGTGTCGTCGGTCTCGCCCTCGTGTCCGCGGAGCAGGAAGATGCCGTCGCCGGCGCCCGGATAGGAGAGCGGGATGCCGGCATAGGCCGTGGCGCCGATCGCGGCCGGAACGCCGGGCACGACCTCGAACGGCACGCTCTGTTCGTGCAGGAACAGCGCTTCCTTCGCGCCGCTGTCGAACACGAACGGATCGCCCCATTTGAGGCGCGCCACCGTGTGGCCGTCGCGCGCCTTCTCGGCCAGCAGGATGGAGATCGCGTCCTGCGCGGTTTCACGTTCGGCTGGCGCGCCGGCGGCGATGCGCTCGGCATCCGGCTTGGCCCAACGCAGCACCGCCTCGACAGCGCGGTCGTAGACGACGACGTCGCATTCCGAGAGAAGACGAATGCCGCGGGCGGTGATCAGACCGGGATCGCCCGGTCCGGCTCCAATGAGGTAGACGCGTCCCATGCCGGGGATTATCGCGTGTCTTTGGGTCCGAAATAGCCCGACTTCGTTCGCGCGGTGGCCTCGGGCGCGCTCACGCGCACGTGAATCTGCCGCCAGGCGCCGTTACGCCGCGGGTTCTTCGAGGTGTAGCCGATGCTGTACTGGTTGGCCAGCTCGTCGGCGATCTGCTGGTACACCGCCGGCAGCTGCCGCGCGTCGTCCACGAAGAAGGCGCGGCCGCCCGTCTCCTGGCTGAGCGTGCGCAGCACGAACTCCGCTTCGTTGAAGCCCCGCCGCGGCGCGTCCTCGCGGCTCCGCAGCCCGATCGCGTACACCGACACGTCGGTGCGCTTCGACGTCGCCAGGACCTCGTCGTAGTCGAGGAGGCTCGACGTGTCCTCGCCGTCGGAGAGCACGACGATGGCGCGGCGGCGGATCTCGTCCGACGCGCTGGCCGTCTGGGCGAACCGGGGATCGCGCAGCGCCTGGTAGAGCGCGTTGTAGAGCGATGTCGAGCCGCCCGCCTGGGTCTTGCGAATCGCGGCCTCGAGCAGCGCGACGTCCCGGGTGAAGTCCTGGACGACGACGGGTTGATTGTCGAAGTCGACGATCTGCGCGACGTCATCCGCCAGCAGGCGGCGCACGAACCCGATCGCCCCTTCCTGGGCGAGCCCGAGCTTGTATTCCATGCTCGTGCTCGTGTCGAGCAGGATCGACAGCGCGATCGGCTGCTGGCTGCTCGAAAACGTCGTGATCTCCTGCTTGACGCCGTCCTCGTAGACGAGGAACTTCTCGCGCGTCAGACCGCCCACGAGCTGGCCCGCACCGCGCGTCACCGTCACGCTCAAGAAGACGGTGTCGGTGCCGCCGCGGAAGACCTGCGCGGCGGCGGCGACGCCGGCGAGCGTGGTCCAGACCGCGACGGTCGCGAGCCTTCCATTCATCTGCCCGGCCAGGATGGTGCGGCCACTCGTGCGCCCTCGCGCGTGACTTCGAGCTTCAGCTTCTGCGGCGGCACGAGCGAATCCGGCCGGCCGTAGGTGATGTCGTAGCGGGCGGCGAGCTCGGCCGCGAGCTTGGTCATCGCGCTCTCGAGTCCCTGCCGCGACAGCACGACGCGGTTGCGGCCGCCGGAGGCCGTGGTCGAATCGCCGAGGACGATGGCGCGCTCGCGGGCGTCGGTGTCGTTGAGATTGCCGGTGCGATCCTGGAGCACGACCGTCCAGAGCGACGCCCCGCTGGCCTTGAGCGCCTCTTCCACGCGCTGGTGCGTCTCGTTGCTGAACTCGGGGCCGCTCTCGACGACGAGCGCGACGATCACCGGGCGCGTCGCCTCGGCCTTGCGCAGCACCGCGGTCTCTTCGACCAGCGCCTGCATCAGATAGCTGCCGCTCGTCGGCCGCGAGAAGATGCGGTTGATCTGCTGCTCGAGCGGACCGGCGGCGTTGGCATAGTTGACGACGCGGGTCGGACGCTCACCAAAGGTAATGAGCGCCACCTGCGGCGCCGGCGACGACTTCATTACCGCGCGGACGAAGGCGAGCGCCGAGTTGCGGATGTCCTGGATGACCGGACGGGCGACCTCGGTGTCGTCGATCAGAAGCGCGATGTGCGTCGGCGGCGGCGCCTCGCCGACGCGCAGCACCTCGCGGGCGACGTCGTCCTCGCGGACGACGAAGTCCTTGGCGGTGAGGCCGGTGATCGGCTGCTCGTTGCTGCCGGTGACGCTCGCGTAGATGTGGCGTTCGCGGGTTTCCCGCTGCTGGGCGGCCGGCTGGACGGCGCCGGCGGCGAGGATCGTGGTGACGGCCGCGACCAGGACGGCCGGCGCGGTCAGCCGGCGGCTCCGGGTCGGACGTGGAGATGGGAATGGCTCTCGCCTGACGGACTGAAGCGTCATGATGTGGGGATCCTTCTTCCCCTGAAGTATACCGACTGCAGGGAGTTCCGGGCGGCCGGGCGCTAGTGAAATCATTCACAAGTGTGGTATAGATAATTGGTTTTGCTGCTGGGCTTCGCGCATTTATGGGCGGCAAATCGCGAAAACGAGGGTTCGGCGGGACGCTGCAGTCGGTCACCGACGCCGCTAACAAGGCCGGGCCTGCGGCGGCGGCCAGCTACGGCCTGATTGGCGCCATCGTGATGTTTGCCGGCCTCGGGTATGCGCTGGATCGCTGGCTCGACACCGCGCCCTGGTTCCTCTTCGGCGGTATCATCCTGGCGCTGATTTACGGGTTCCTGCAGCTGGCGCTGATAATGTGGCGCCGGCCGTGACGCGTGCCGCGGCTCTCGTCATCGTGGCGCTCGCCAGCCTCGGGATCGTGGCGATGCTGGTGGCGCCGGAACAGCGCACCGACGTCGCCTGGGGGATGCTCGGGCCGCTGATGGCGGTTGCGGCCACCTGGGTGGCGATCGAGGAGACGCACCGGCGCGATCCCGGCCGGGTGATGGGCGTCCTGATGCAGGCCTTCATCGTCAAGGTCCTGTTCTTCGGCGCCTACGTCGTGGTGATGTTCCGCGTCGTCGGGGTCAGCATGGTGCCGTTTGTCGTGAGCTTCACCAGTTACTTCCTGGTGCTGTATTTGGTTGAAGCGGTGATGTTGCAGCGTCTCTCTAGCGGACGCCCCTCTGGGCCGCAGCAGCCGTCGTAGCGAATCAAAGCGATGCAGGAACACGCCACCCAAGCCGCCGGCCAGGGCTTCGACGCCGGCAAGACGATCATCGGGCACGTCGCCAACAGCCCGGCCGATCACCCCCTGATCCATCTGCCGCCGGTCTTCGGCATCGACATGTCGGTGACCAAGCACGTGTTCATGATCTGGCTCGTCGCGGCGCTGGTCTTCGTCCTCTGCACCTGGCTGGTGCGCCGCTACGTGCGCGGCGCACGCCTGGTGCCGTCGGGCGCCGTGAACGTGCTCGAGCTGGTGGCCCAATGGGTGCGCGACGACATCGTCAAGCCGAACGTCGGCTCGAAGTGGGTCACCACCTGGACCCCGTTGCTGCTGACGTTCTTCGTGTTCATCCTCGGGGCGAATCTCATCGGGATGGTGCCGATCTTCGAGGTCCTTGGACTGCTGGACCATTACGTCCTGCATACGGGCGAGCATTCCTTCGTGAAGAATCTGCTGCACGGCGGCGCCACCGCGACCGGCAACTACAACGTGACGGCGGGCCTGGCGATGATTACGTTCGGCGCGATTATCGTCGCCGGCACCCGCGCCCATGGGTTCATCCAGCACTGGAAGAACCTGGCCCCGGGCGGGATGCCCTTCGCGATCTATTTCCTGCTCGTCCCGCTGGAGTTCATCAGCATGCTCGTCCGGCCGTTCGCGCTGACGATGCGACTCGCCGCGAACATGACCGGCGGGCACATCGCGCTGCTGGCGATCCTGTCGCTGGTCTTCATCTTCACGGAGATGATGGAGTCGGCGACGGCGGGCATCGGCATCG
>DASTCC010000062.1:0-3946 GCA_035711465.1 Vicinamibacterales bacterium | reverse complement strand
GATGCCGCTCGTCCGCGTGAATTGCGCGGCGCTGCCGGAGACGCTGATCGAATCCGAGCTCTTCGGCCACGTCCGCGGAGCGTTCACCGGCGCGATCGAGAACAAGAAGGGCCGCTTCGCGCTCGCCGACGGCGGGACGATCTTTCTCGACGAGATCGGCGTCATCGCGCCGTCGGCGCAGGCGAAGCTGCTGCGCGTGCTGCAGGAACGTGAGTTCGAGCCGGTCGGATCGGATCGCACGGTCCGCGTCGACGTCCGGGTCATCGCCGCGACCAATCGCGACCTTCGCCAGCTCGTCGCCGACGGCCGCTTCCAGGAGGACCTCTACTACCGGCTCAACGTGATCCCGATGGCGATGCCGCCGCTGCGCGAGCGGCGCGAGGACATTCCGCTGCTCGTCGAGCACTTCGTCCAACGGCACGCGACGCGCGCCGGCAAGCGCGTCACCGGCGTCTCCGCCCAGGCCATGACCGTGCTCGTCAACGCGTCGTGGCCGGGCAACGTCCGCGAACTCGAGAACGCCGTGGAACGGGCGGTCGTGCTCTCGCCGGGGCCGGTGATCGAGGCGCGGGACATCACGATGACGGGCGCGGCAGCGGCGCCACAGGCCAGTCTTCCGTTCGTGAAGCTGAAGGAGAACCTCGACTGGACCGAGCGCGAGACGGTCCGCCAGGCGCTGCGCGCCGCCAACGGCGTCAAGAAGGACGCCGCCGAGGCCATCGGCGTAAGCCAGCGCGCGATGAGCTACTACCTCGCGAAACACCGCATCGACGATCGCGAGAATTGACGCCCCGGGCTTACGCCGGAGGTAAGCGCCTTACGCGACGCGAAACCGCGCGATCGCGACTCGTCGAATCTGCGCCGGTTTTCTCGACCGCATCCCGACCCTCGACGGCACCCGCTTTGCTCTTCCTCCCGCGGAGCCGAGGGAGGTGTGTGCTCGCCGTCGATGCTCCTCGAGGTTCGCATGTCCTCGTTGAAGTACGTGTTTGCCCTGTCGATCGTCTTCGCCGCCGCGCATCCTGTGGCCGCACAGAGTGAAGCGCCGCCTCCCCCGCCGGCCGCGGCGTCCGCCACGCAGGGCAGCCAGCCCGATCCAGACTTGCAGATCGTCGTCGAGGAGCCCGACTTCGCGCTCGCGGCGCTGCCGACGACGCTGCGCATGCCGGCCCGCAAGTTCGCGTTCCGGCTGACCCATCGGTTCAGCCGGCCGATCGCCGAGGGCGACGTCGGCGACTTCTTCGCCGACTTCTTCGGCTTCGACAGCTCGGCGCAGATCGGCCTCGAGCTCCGCTACGGGATCCGGCCCGGCACGCAGGCGACGGTGCATCGGACCAACGAGCGCACGATTCAATTCCTCGGCCAGCACGCGCTGCTGCGGCAGTCCGAAGACCGCCGGCTGACCGTCGACGCGCTCGGCGCCATCGAAGGCGCGGACAACTTCAGCGAGGACTTCTCCGGCTCGATCGGCGCGGTGCTGTCGCATCGCTTCGCCGATCGCGGCGCAATTTACGCGCAGCCGATCGTGGTCTTCAACTCGAACTTCGAGACCTCGCCGGCCGACGAGGACGAGTACACCATGTTCATCGGCGTCGGCGCGCGCTGGCGGATTCACGGCCGCGTCTACCTGTTCGCCGAACTGGCGCCGCGCGTCGCCGGCTTCGATGACGGCGGCGACCAGATGAGCTTCGGCATCGAGAAGCGCGCCGGCGGGCATGTCTTTCAGTTCAACGTCTCGAACGGGCTCGGCACGACGCTGCGGCAGGTCGCGCGCGGCGGCCCGGGCTACGACGACTGGTTCGTCGGCTTCAACCTCTCCCGCCGGTTCTTCTGAGACCGGAGGCGGAGGCACGGGAGGGGGCGAGGACTTCTACGCTCGAGAAGATTGGGGGACCGACGGTGAACTGTCGCGGTGCCGCGATGGAAACGCCGGATCGATCGCTCGGGCGCAGCCAGCTCCTCGCTCCCTCTCGCCCCTCCAGTCAAATCACGATTCGCCGACGTCGATCTCGGTCACCCGCGGCGCCGGCCTGGTCACGAACGATTCGACCGGACCAGGAGTCGCCGACGCCGTGTAGGCGCGGTGCCAGCGTCTGACGAAATCCTCGGCGTCGTCGGCGTCCACCAGCGCCCAGACGCTGCCGCCGAAGCCGGCGCCGAAGCTGCTGGCCGCGAACGCGCCGTGCTCGCGGGCGGCTCGTGCCAAGCGGATGGTGTCCTCGACCTGATTGCCGAGCAGCACGTCGGCGTCGTATTGAGAGTCATCCGACAGGGACCCGAGCAGCATCGCATCGGCCCGCCGGAAGGCCTCGAGCGCCAGAGGCACGCGCGCGTCTTCGTCGATGAAGTGCTGCAGGCGGCGCGAGAGATCGTCGGCGCTGAACTCGCCGCGGCCTGCGGCGGCGATGTGCTGGCGAAGGCGACGTTCGGCGTCGGGCGCCGACCGCAGCGCTTCCGCGAGGGTGCTGACATGCCCGGCGCTCTCCGCCCAGATTTCCGAGAGCGCGCGCGTGGCGAGCGAGGCGCGGTTGTAACGGCCTTTGGCGCTGCCGGCCTTGTCCGCGTGCACGCCGCTGGTCATCACCGCGAAACGCCAGCGTTCCGGCATCGGCGCGGAGCCGGCCGGTTGGACCGGCATGTACGAAAAGGCCGCGACCTCGCCGGCGCGCGACGCCAGAATCGCGGTGTGATCCTCGCTGCCGCCGTGCGTGCCGACGCCGCTGGCGTTGAGCAGCGCCCCGAACGTCAGGCCGTTTTCCGCCGCACCGAGGTAGCCGGCGAGATCGAGATCCGATCGAATCGCAGCGCGCCACTCCTGCCGCTCTGTCAGCGCCGCCCTGCGTGCCAGCGCGGTCGCGAGGCCGACGACGAGCGCGCTCGAGCTGCTGAGACCGGCGGCGCGCGGCAGGTCGCTGGCAATCGTGATCGACGTGCCGAGCCGCGCACCGGGAAAATTGAGTAACAGCCGCCGCGCCACAACCGCGGCGTAATTGGTCCAGCCCTTGAAGCGTCGCTCCTGATCGGCCGGATCGACGTCGACGGTGTCGTTCCAGCGCGCGTCGAGCACCGAGACGATGCCGTCGTCGCGCGCGCTGGCGACGACGGCGAAGCCGCGCGGCACGGCGGCGACGAGCGAGCGCCCGCCGGCGTAGTCGGTGTGCTTGCCGAAGATCTCGATGCGGCCGGGCACGAACCACGCCCATGCGGGTCCGGCGCCGAGGCGGCGCGCGTGCGCGGCGATGGCGCGCTCCAGCAGCGCCGCCCGCGCGCCGGCGTCGTCGGCGGCAAAGCCCGCGGCCAGGAACTGATCGACGATCGGCGCGGCGCTCACAGCTTGACCTCTCGTCCGGCGAGCCGCGCGGAGACGGCGGCAACGTCGCCGCGCCGTGACAGGTCGAGCACCTCGCCCGACGCCCGTACGACTTTGAACCGCACGTCGCGCGAGAGCGCGAGGCCGACGGCCTGCGGCAGCTCGTACTCGCCGCGGGAAGACACCGGCACGTCGCGACAGGCCGCGAAGATGCGCGCGTCGAAGCGCCAGCAGTTCATGCTGACCAGCGCGCTCCCTCCGGCAGCCCGCATCGCCTCGAGCCCGGGTTTCTCGACGATCTTGCGCAGGTAGCCGTCGTCGCCGACGTCGAGCAGCGCGAACGATGCGACGCGGTCGGCCGGGATGTTCGACTCCCGGACGAGCGCGTCGCGTTCGAACGCGGGCAGGCCGGGTTCATCGAGATCGACGAGGGCGCGGATCGCGGCCACGGGGTAGAGGTTGTCGCCGTTGATCACGAGAAACGGATCGGCGCCGGCCCAGGCCTCCGCGGCCAGAACGGCGTTGGCGGTGCCGATCGGCTCGCGCTGTACGAGCGCATCGAGCGTCAGTCGCTCGACGGACACGCCATCGGCACAGACGTATCGGCGTCGGATCTCCTCGTGATCCGGACCGATG
>DASTCC010000061.1:0-3248 GCA_035711465.1 Vicinamibacterales bacterium | reverse complement strand
CCTGGAACGGCACGACCAGCGGCGTCTGCGTGCCGGACGGCGACTGGATCTCGGCCAAGCGCACGGGGCTTACGCTTTGCGATGCCACCTCGGCCGTCTTCTCGATGGAGATGCCATGGGACAAGCTCGACGTCACCACCTGGTCCTGGCAGAAGGCGATGGGCGGTGAAGCCGCCCACGGCATGCTGGTGCTGAGCCCGCGCGCGGTCGAGCGGCTGGAAAGCTACACGCCGCCCTGGCCCATGCCGAAGGTCTTCCGCATGACCAAGAAGGGCAAGGTCGATGCCGGCATCTTCCGCGGCGAGACGATCAACACGCCGTCGATGCTCTGCGTCGAGGACGCGCTCTTCTCGCTGCGCTGGATGGAGCAGGCCGGCGGCGTGAAGGAGATGTGCCGCCGCTCGCAGGCGAGCCTCGCGGCCATCGCCGCCTGGGTCGACGCGACGCCGTGGGCCGGCTTCCTCGCCAAGGAAAAGGCGACGCGGTCTTGCACCTCGATCGTCGTCACGATCACGGGGAGTGCTGGCCTGGCGGGCGATGCGCTCGCCGCCGCGCCGAAGCAGATCGCGACGATGCTGGCGGAGGAGAAGGTCGCCTACGACATCAACAACCACCGCGCGGCCCCGCCGAGCCTGCGCATCTGGGGCGGCGCCACAGTGGAGCCGAGCGAGATCGAGGCGCTGCTGCCCTGGATCGATTGGGCCTATGGCCAGTATTCCCGTTCGCTCGCCGCGTGAGAGGATCGATGCCGACCGTACTGATTTCGGACAAGCTCAGCGCCGACGCCGTCAATGTCTTCAAGGAGCGCGGCATCGAGGTCGACTTCAAGCCCGGCATGAGCGCCGACGAGCTGATGGCGAGCATCGGCAAGTATGACGGGCTCGCCGTCCGCTCCGCCACCAAGGTTACGGCCGAAGTCCTCGCCCGCGCGACGAACCTGAAGGTGGTCGGGCGCGCCGGCATCGGCGTGGACAACATCGACACCGACGCGGCGACGCAGAAGGGCGTCGTCGTCATGAACACGCCCTTCGGCAACACGACGACGACGGCCGAACACGCCATCGCGATGATGATGGCGCTGGTGCGCCAGATCCCCGCCGCCAACGCCTCGACGCAGTCCGGCAAGTGGGAAAAGTCGCGCTTCATGGGGATGGAGGTTACCGGCAAGGTTCTCGGCCTGATCGGCTGCGGCAACGTGGGCTCGATCGTGGCGGACCGCGCCCAGGGCCTGAAGATGCGCGTGGTCTCCTACGATCCCTATCTCTCGCCGGAGCGCGCCATCGAGATCGGGGTGGAGAAGGTCGAGCTGGACGAGCTCTACGCCCGCGCCGACATCATCACGGTTCATACGCCGCTCACGGACAGCACCCGCAATCTCATCAACGCCGACTCGATCGCCAAGATGAAAAAGGGCGTGCGGATCGTGAATTGCGCGCGCGGCGGCATCGTCAACGAGAAGGACCTCTGCGCGGCGCTCGACAGCGGCCACGTCGCCGGCGCCGCTGTCGACGTGTTCGAGGTCGAGCCGGCCACCGACAATATCCTGTTCGGCCACGAGACCCTCATCGCGACGCCGCATCTCGGCGCCGCCACCCGCGAGGCGCAGGAGATCGTCGCCGTGCAGATCGCCGAGCAGATGTCGGATTACCTGCTGACCGGCGCCGTATCCAATGCCGTCAACATGCCGTCGATCTCGGCTGAGGACGCCCCGCGCCTTCGCCCCTACATGACGCTCGCGGCGCAGCTCGGCAGCTTCATCGGCCAGCTCGCCGAAACCAGCATCAAGTCGGTCAAGATCGAGTTCCAGGGCCACGTCGCGGAGCTCAACATCCGGCCGCTGATCTCGGGCATCCTCTGCGGCCTGCTGCGCCCGCAGCTCGACGCCGTGAACATGGTGAGCGCGCCGCTCGTCGCGCGCGAGCGCGGCATCGAGGTCTCCGAGACCATCCACGAGCATCCCGGCGACTACGAGACGCTGATCCGTCTCACCGTCGCGACCGAGCGGCGCGCGCGCTCCGTCGCCGGCACGCTGTTCGGCGGCAACCGGCCGCGCCTCGTCCAGATCAACGACATCGCGGTCGAGGCCGAGCTCGGCGAACACATGCTTTACACGACGAATCGTGATAAACCGGGCGTCATCGGCCAACTGGGCCAGGCGCTCGGCGATGCGGGCGTGAACGTCGCAACCTTCCATCTCGGGCGCACCGCGCCGGGGGCGGATGCGATCGCGCTGATCCAGGTCGACCAGCCGGTCGACCGGGACCTGATCGCGCGCATCACGGCGCTGCCCAACGTTACGCAGGCTAAAGCCCTGCGTTTCTAAGGTGTTCCGCATGGGGCGTGTCGCCGCCTACCTGCTCGCGGTCGTGGTCGCGGCACCCGCGGCGGCGGAGCCGTGGCAGTTGCGGATGGCGGGCAACCTGGCGACGGTCGACCGCGTGTTCCTCGACGAGGAGACGGGCTCGGTGAAGGTCGCCTCCGGCGGCACCTTCTTCCGCGTGACGAGCACGCCGGACGGGCTCGGGCTGCAGCCGAGCTCGGGGCCGGCGGAAGCGCCGCGGCCCTCCGATATCATCCCGCATGGCGTCGTGGCCGTCGGAAACAACGACATCGCGCTGGCCTGGCTCGCCGACGGCACCGGCCGGTATCCGCACGGCGTGCTCGGCGACAAGATCGAGGCATCCGCGGTACGCATCCTGACGGCAAGCCGCGCGCCGGCGGATTTCGTGCTGCGCGAGGATTCGGTGTTCGAGGACCTGAAGCCCCGGCTCGTGGATGTCGACCGCGACGGGCGGGACGAGATCCTCGTCGTGCGCGCCCATCACGAGGCGGGCGCGTCGCTTCTGTTGCTGGGCCTGCGCGGCGACCGGCTCGTGCGCCTCGCCGAATCCCAGGCCATCGGCTCGCCCAACCGCTGGATCAACCCGATCGGCGTGGCGGATTTCGACGGCGACGGGCAGGCGGAGATCGCCGCCGTGGAGACGCCGGACATCGGCGGGCAGCTCCTGCTGTTCAAGATCGAGGGACGGCGCATTCGCGAGGTCGCGCGTTTCGTCGGCTACACCAACCACATCGCCGGCACCCCGGAGCTCGGGATGTCGGCGGTGCTCGACGTGAACGGCGACGGAATTCCGGATATCGTCCTGCCGTCGCAGGACCGCCGCGAGCTGCGCGCCGTGAGCTTCGCGAAGGGGAGCCTCGCCACGCTCGAATCGGTCAAGCTGCACCGTGCCGCGACGACGGCTCTC
>DASTCC010000060.1:0-9329 GCA_035711465.1 Vicinamibacterales bacterium | reverse complement strand
GGACCCTGTGGACGGGCGCGGCCTTGCCACAGGGACAGATCGTGGACGTATCGCCGGACGGCCGCTCCGTGCTGTACACCCGCCGCGAGCCGGACGGCGCGCTCGTGCTGCGCGATGTTGCGACAGGAGCCGACCGTCGTCTCACCACCACCGCCGCGCCGCAGACCAACGAACACGCCGAGTACGCCGTCAGCGCGAGCTTCTCGCGCGACGGCCGACGCGTCGCCTACAACTGGCGCATCCAGGAGCGCCGGCCCCTGAGGATCGCCGACGAGCTTCGGATGATCGATCTCTCCCAGCCAGCCGTCCCGACTCCGCGTGTGCTGTTTCGTGACGAGAATACCGAGGGCTACGGCGTCCGTCCTCTCGACTGGTTCCCCGACGACGAGCGCATCGGCGTGCTGATCGGCCACGGCGGCGACCGGACGCGGCAGCTGGGCTTCGTGTCGGTGCGCGACGGCAAGCTGAGCGTGCTTCGTTCGCTCGACTGGCGGAACGCGAACGGCGTGTCGTTGTCGCCCGACGGGCGGTTCGTGGCCTACGACCTGCCGCCGGACGACACCAACGGTCAGCGTGACGTGTTCGTGCTGGCGACCGACGGCAGCCGGCAGGCGGCCGCCGTCGACGGACCAACGCGCGACGAAGTCGTGGCGTGGTCGCCCGACGGAACCCGGCTTCTCTTCCTTCGCGATCGACATCAGCTCTGGGCGCAGCCAATGAGCGACGGCCGGCCTGTTGGACCGGCGTCGATGCTGAAAGCGGACGCGCGCGGAACACACTACCGCGTGGCGGCGACGGGCGATTTGTTCGAATTCGCGGAGATCGACGACCGTGCGTTCTATCGAGTGCCGGTGGACTTCGCGACGGGCCGATCTCTTGGTCCGCCCGCGGCCGTCGCGGGACTGTGGCCTGCGGCATTCGTCGCGGACTGGTCGCCCGACGGACGCTCGATGGCGTCGATGTACGGAATCGCCGGCGACCTCGTGATGTCCATTCAGTCGCTCGAGACCGGCAGCGCGCACGTGCTCTCCCTGCCGTTGAGCTTCTTCGACAACAACAACTTCCAATGGATGCCGGACGGCCGCGCGCTGCTCGCGCGGGCTGCGGCGATGAACGGACGACTGGGCTTCTACCGTATCGACGTCGCCGACGGAAGTGTCACGCCGCTGCTGCTGCCACCCGGCGAGGGCAATTACACGCGCCCGCAACTGTCGCCTGACGGCCGCACGCTGTACTACATCAAGGCCGGGGACCGGCCGGCCGGGGCCGGCGGCTCGCCGGGACCTGCCGGGCGGTTCTTCGTCGAGCGCGACCTGGCCACCGGGCGCGAGCGCGAGATCGTCAAGCTCGACAGACCGAACCTCGCCTATGGCGCCATCTCCCCGGATGGCAAGTTCATCGGCGCCATGAATTTCAGCGAGAGGGATGGCAACCGGCCAACCGCCAATGCGGATTGGATCTTCTCGGTCATCTCCACCATCGACGGCACGGAGCGCGAGGTCTTTCGGGCGAAGGCGCCGGTGGAGTTCCTCGCCGGGCCGCCAGTCGAGTGGTCGCGGGACGGCCGCTTCATGGTCGTTCGCAAGGTCGTCGGCGCATCGCACGAGGTCTGGTCGATTCCCGTCGGCGGCGGCGAGCCGCGCAAGCTCGATCTCGGCATCTCCAACTACACGGGGAAGCAGGTGCGTATCAGTCCCGATGGCCAGGAGATCGTCGTGCAGGGTGGAAGCTCGATCCGGCGCGAGGTCCGGATCGTCGAGCGATTCCTGCCGCCCGCGAAGCGGTAACGGAACGGCAAGGTACGGCCGGGAGCGAGCGGCATGATGCGACCAATCGTCGCCCTTGTCGCTCGCGCCCTGCCCTTCGCGCTGGCCAGTTCGCTGCCGATCACGATTCCGCTCGGCCTCGATCTCTACCTTCCGGTTCCCGACAGCAACCTGCTGACCGTCGACCGAATCGCGCTCGGTGAGCGACTATTCGAGGACCGCCGCCTGTCGAGTGACGGATCGATCTCCTGCCGGAGCTGCCACGATCCGCGCCATGGCTTCGGCGGATCGACTCCAGTCGCGGTGGGCGTGTTCGGCCGGCGCGGCGCGCGCAACGTGCCGGCGCTCATCAATCGCGGGTACGGACGCGCGTTCTTCTGGGACGGGCGGATCGCCTCGCTCGAGGAGCAGGTCCTCATGCCGATCGTGAATCCCGAAGAGATGGATCTGTCCGTCGCCGAGGCCTCCGCTCGAGTGGGGCTCAGCGTCGACGACCTGTCGCGAGCGCTCGCGAGCTACGTCCGGACGATCCTCTCCGGCAATTCCCGCTACGATCGGTTTCTCCACGGCGACCCGACCTCGCTCACGTCCGAAGCACAGGCAGGTCTGCAGGTGTTCCGCCGCAGCGGTTGCCAGGCCTGTCACGTGCCACCGACATTCACCGACGAGCGATTCCACAACACTGGAGTGGCCTGGCGCCCGGCCGAGCAACGATTTCAGGATGAGGGCAGGTTTCTGGTCACGGGCCGCCGCGGCGATCGCGGCGCATTCAAGACGCCGACGCTGCGCGACGTGGCCGGCACCGCTCCGTACATGCACGACGGCAGCTTGAATACGCTCGAAGCCGTGATCGACTTCTACGACCAGGGCGGCCGGCCCAATCAGAATCTCGATGTCGAGATTCGCCCGCTGCACCTCTCGCCGGCCGACAAGCACGCGCTGGTTGCGTTCCTCCACTCCCTGTCGGGCACGATTCAGGCCGGCCGCAGCCGATAGGTCCGCGATCGTTCAGCCCTCGACGGCTCCCCAGGGCCCTCCACGGTTCGATGTTTCGACAAGCAGCGGCTGTAACCCCCCGCGGTTCAGTGTTTCGACAGGCTCGGTTGTATGCTGAGCGCCATGTCCGACCACCCCAGATCCGATCAGCCATCGGCGCCCGCGTCAGCCGGCGCCACTCGCCGTGAGTTCGTCGCGACGACGGCCGCCGCCGCGGCGGCGTGGATGATCGTCCCGCGTCACGTGCTCGGCCAGGGCCAGACGCCGCCGTCCGATCTCGTCAACATCGCCGTCGTCGGCATCAACGGCATGGGCGCGGTGAACGCCGAAGCGGTGATGAGCCAGAACATCGTCGCGATCTGCGACGCCGACGAGGGGCTGCTCGACGCGAAGATCGAACGCTGGAAAGAGTCGTTGCGGCCGCCGAAGCCCAATCCGCGGCCGCCGGCGCCGCGGCCGCCGCGGACGCCGCCGCCGACGCTGGCGTGGAACGCGTTCGGGCCGTCGACGCTGCAGCGCGACGCCGATGCGGCCTGGCCCGCGCCGCAGCCTCGGGCCGAGCTGCAGCGATTCGTCGACCAGCAGCTGCCCCGTCTCGAAAAGTACGCCGACTATCGCGAGATGCTCGAGAAGCAGCGCGACCTCGACGGCGTGATCATCGCGACGCCGGATCACATGCACGCGCCGATCGCGTCGGCGGCGATGGCGGCCGGCAAACACGTCTACGTGCAGAAGCCGATGTGCTGGTCGGTTGCCGAGGCGCGCCACCTCGCGAAGCAGGCGGCCGCGAATCCGAAGCTCGTCACGCAGATGGGCAATCAGGGCCACTCGACCGACGACGCCCGCCGCGGGCAGGACTACCTCGCCGCCGGCATCATCGGCGAGATCAGGGAGATCCACGTCTGGACCAATCGCCCGCTCGGCTACTGGCCGCAGGGCGTGCCGCGCCCGAAGAAATTCGACGGCAAGTGGGACGAGCTCGGCTGGGGCAACCGCGGCATCACCGATCGGCTGGCCAACGCCTTCGTCCACAAAGCGAGGACGAAGACGCCGAAGGGCCTGCACTGGGACCTGTTTCTCGGCGCGGCGCCGCCGGTCGAGTACCACCCGCTCTATCACCCGTTCAACTGGCGCGGCTGGGTCGACTGGGGCCAGGGCGCGCTCGGCGACATGGGCGCGCATCTGGTCGATCACCCGGTGTGGGGCCTGAAGCTCGGCCTGCCGACGACGATCGAGACGATCTCGACGCCGTTCAACAACGTCAGCTACCCGAACGCGACGACGACGCACTACGAGTTCCCGGCGCGCGACGGCATGCCGGCGGTGAAGATGACGTGGTACGACGGCGGCTTCATGCCCGCGCGTCCGGTCGAGATGGGCGACGTGCCGCTCGAAGGTACCGGCGGCGTGCTCTACGTCGGCAGCAAGGGCAAGATGCTTCAGGACAACACCGGGGCCAAGCCGCGGCTGCTGCCGCTCGAGCTCCACAACGGCACCGGCGCGCCGCCGGAGAAGATGCCGCGCGTCCCCCATCAGCATCACGAGATGAACTGGGTGAACGCGATCCGCGGCCGCGACACGATCTCGTGTCCGTTCGCCTACGCCGCGCATCTCACCGAGATCATGCTGCTCGGCATCGCGGCGCTGCGCGCCGGCACGCGGCTCGAGTACGACGGCGCGGCGATGCGCGTGACCAACGTCGCCTCGGGCAACGATCTGCTGACGCGCCAGTATCGGCCCGGGTTCGGCCTGGCGTGATCGCTCGTCCGGCCCTGCGCACGCTCGTCGTCGGCTGCGGACACATGGGCGCGTCGCACGCGCGCGCCTACCACGCGCTGCCCGACTTCGAGATCGTCGGCCTGGTCTCGCGCGGCGCTGAGTCGCGCGGCCGCCTCAATGTCGCGCTTGGCGGCGGCTACGACGAGTTCAGCAGCTTCGACCAGGCGATGTCCGCGACGCGTCCCGACGCCGTCTGCATCAGCACCTATACGGAGACGCACGCGCCGTACGCCATCGCCGCGCTCGCGGCCGGCGCGCACGTGTTCCTCGAGAAGCCGGTCGCCGACACCGTCGCGGCCTGCGAGCAGGTGATCGACGCCGGCCGCCGCGCCAACCGCGCGCTCGTCGTCGGCTACATCCTGCACGTGCACCCGTCGTGGCAGCGATTCACGGAAGTGGCGCGGACGCTGGGCAAGCCGCTGGTGATGCGCATGAACCTCAACCAGCAGAGCGCCGGCGCGCTCTGGGAGACGCACCGCAACATCCTGCAGAGCACCTCGCCGATCGTCGACTGCGGCGTCCACTACGTGGACGTCATGTGCCGGATGACCGGCGCCCGGCCGGTGAGCGTCAACGGCATCGGCGCGCGGCTGACCGATGACATCGCCAGCGATCAGGTCAACTACGGACATCTCCAGGTCACGTTCGACGACGGCTCGGTCGGCTGGTACGAGGCCGGCTGGGGCCCGATGATGAGCGAGACCGCGTTCTTCGTGAAGGACGTGATCGGCCCGGCCGGATCGGTGAGCATCGTTGCGCCGAGCGCCGCGGCGGCGGGACAATCGGCGGAGATCGACGCTCATACGAAGACGGAGTCACTGAAGCTGCATCGCGCCGATCTCGCCGCCGACGGATCGTTCGCGCGGCGCGACGCCACGATCGCGCTCGACGACGAGCCCGATCACGACGAGCTGTGCCGGCGCGAGCAGCAGTACTTTCTGCGCGCGATTCGCGGCGAGGTCGATCTGGCGCCACACTGGCAGAGCGCCATCGACAGTCTCCGCATCGTGCTCGCCGCCGATCAATCGTTTCGTGAAGGCCGGACGATCCGGCTGTGAGGTGACCATGCCGCTTCTCGTTGCGATGACGATGCTGATGGCGCTCCTGGCCGCACCGGGCGCCCAGACTCCCGCGCCGCCCGCCGGCTTCACCGCGCTCTACAACGGCCGCGATCTCACCGGCTGGCGCGGCGGCGACACCTACGATCACCGCAAGTGGCTGGCGCTGCCGGACGCGGAGCGCACCAGGCTCGACGCCGAGTGGACCGCCGACATGCGCGCCCACTGGCGCGCCGACGGCCCCGAGCTCGTCAACGACGGCCAGGGCAAGTACGCGACGACCGTGAAGGACTACGGCGACTTCGAGCTGCTCGTCGACTACAGGACGGTGCCCAAGGCTGATTCCGGCATCTACCTGCGCGGATGCCCGCAGGTGCAGATCTGGGATCACACCAACCCGGCGGAGTTCAAGAACGGCGCCGACAAGGGATCGGGCGGCCTCTGGAACAACTCACGCGGCGCGCCCGGCAAGGATCCGCTGGTCCTCGCCGACAAGCCGTTCGGCGAGTGGAACCACTTCCGCATCGTCATGGTCGCCGATCGCGTCAGCGTCTGGCTCAACGACGAGCTCGTCGTCGACCACGCGGTGATGGAGAACTACTACGACCGCAAGCAGCCCGTCCCCGAACGCGGACCGATCTCGCTGCAGACGCACGGCGGCGAGATCCGATGGCGCCATGTGTTTCTGCGTGAGATTGCCGGGGATGAAGCGAAGAGGATCCTCGACTCGCGCGGAAAAGCGATTAAGTAGCGCGCGCTTTGCGCGCGCGCTAGACGTGCGAGCCGTTCCCGTTCACGGACGGCGCGGCGCCATTTCCATTCACGCCGCGGATCCAGCGGAAACCGTCGCCAACGGCGAGCGACCCGTTGAAGATGTGCTTGAGCGGAATCATCTTGCCGAGCTTGTACTTGCCCAGCGCCTCGAGGCCGACGGAGGCCATGCAGCCGCACTGCGTGCAGTCCGGATCGCCGCCGTACTGGCAGGGCACGATCTTCTTCTTCAGGTCGGCGGAGAGGCACGCCGTCGTCTTCGCGAAGATGCACTCGTCGGGATTCTGCGGCGGGCGCAGGTAGCCTTCGACGACCGACGGGATCATGTCGTGCAGCTTCGGATGCTTCGCGTAGAGCGCCGTGATCTCCTTGACGACGGCGGCGCGATCCTCGGGGCGCAGCCGCTCCGGTGAGTCCTCGCCCTTCTGCGGCGTGTAGAGACTGAACCAGATCCGCTTGACGTCAGGATTGGCCGCCCAGAACTCCGTGAACTCGGTGACGTAACCCGGCCGCGTCTGCTGGCGCGTGATCGTGCAGTGCACGGTGACGTGTTGTCCCTTGATGTGCTTGAGGATGCGCTCGTAGGTCGCCGGGGTCCGGCGCACGTCGTGCTCGGGCTGCAGACCGTCGATCGAGACGCACACCTGGAGCTTCGGCATCTCCGCCCAGGCTTCCGGAATCGGACGCACCGCGCTCGTCACCACCTGGGTGTGCACGCCCATGCCGGTGAGCTGCGGCAGCAGCACGTCGAGCTCCCGGAATCGGACCAGCGGCTCGCCGCCGACGATCGACAGGTGCAGCGGCTTGAGCCGCTTCACGGTCTCGAGCACGCCGTCGATCAGCTCCTGTCCCTTGTAGTCGGCGAGCTGGCGCAACACCACGCCGCCGCCGAGATGGGTATCGCCGTAGGCATAGCAGCCGGGGCACCGCAGCGGACATTCACGCGTGATTTCGATCGAGAGATTCGGGTGATAACCGGTGAGAATGCGGCCCCAGGCCTTGACTACGGCTCCAGCTTCCATCGCTAGAGCTTATCCGCTTTTCCCGGCAAGTACAGCGGATTGCGCGCGAACACGTATTCCTTGATCTCCTTGCCGCCGATGACGTGCTCCTGGATGATGCGCTCCGCGCGCTCGGGTGTGACGCCTTTGTACCAGGTGCCCTCGGGGTAGACGACCGCAATCGGCCCGCCGGTGCAGATGCGCAGGCACTTCACCTTGGTCCGGTACGCCGGCCCGTCCGGCCCGGTGATCTCGAGCTCCTTCATCCGCTTCTTGACGTAGGACCAGGTGTCGTCGCCGTCATCGGAGTCACAGCAGTCCGGCCCGCCGCAGACGAAGAGATGGCGGACGATCCTGCCGACGCCAAACGACGCGGCCGCGGCTTCGGGCGTTGTGCGATCTTTCGACATAAGAGCGTGTGTTAACTGAACACTTCAAACTCAAACCTTCAAACTGTGGAAGCCGGGAAGGGCACTCGCCAACAAAGAATTCCCAGTTCGGCGCAACGCGCCGCACCTCAGTCTTGAGTTTTTAGTCTCAAGTCTTGAGTTTCTGGTGTTCTTCAACCGTCGGCATTCCCTCTTTGATCCAATCGCCAATGCCCCCGGCCAGATTGATCACGTTCTCGAAGCCCTTCGACTTGAGAATGCTGGCCGCAATCGACGACCGGCCGCCCATCGCGCAGTGGACGACGATCGGGCGGTCGCGCGGGATCTCGTCGAGGTGATCGGGCAGGTAGCCGAGCGTGATGTGCTGCGCGCCGTCGATATGCGTGTCGTTCCACTCGGTCTGGTTTCGCACGTCGACGAGGGTCACGGCGCGGTGCTTCAGCGATTCGGCCAGATCCCTGGCGGCGATCTGCGGCATGCGGCCGAGCGGCTCGCCCGTCGCGCTCGCCCAGGCGTCGACGACGTCCGCGTCGAACCAGCCGGCGAAGCGGTCGAGGCCGATCATCGCGAGGTCGCGCGCGGCGACGTCGGCGCCCGGTCCCTTGCTGCCGACGATCACGAAGAAGTCGCGGTCGTAGGGCACGAACCATCCCGCGTAGGTCGTGAAGCTCGCATTGAGCGGGACGTTGATCGTACCCGGCACGTACCCGGCCGCGTAGTCGGCCGAGGGGCGCGCGTCGACGATGATGGCGCCCTCGCCGAGACGCGAGGTGAAAGCGGCGAGATCGAGCTTCGCCGGCGACTTCAACCCGCCGAGGATCGCCGGCCCCTCCCGGTTGAGACGCTTCATCGTCGCGAAGTACTTCGGCGGCTCCGGTTGACCCGCGAGCACGCTCTCGACGAACTCGCGCTCGCTCTTCGCCTGGAACGCCCAGTTGAAGCGGCGCTCGTAGCCGAGCGTGGTGTGCGGGATCGCGCTGATGCCCTTCCCGCACGCCGATCCGGCGCCGTGACCGGGCCAGATCTGCAGCCAGTCGGGCCGCGACGAGAATTTCTGCAGGCTCGCGTAGAGCTGCCTCGCGCCCACCTCCATCGTGCCCTTGATGTTCGCGGCGCGCTCGAGCAGATCGGGCCGGCCGACGTCGCCGGCGAAGATGAAGTCGCCGGTCGCCGCGCCAATCGGCTCGTCGGCCGCGGCCCCGTCGGTGACCAGGAACGTCATGTGCTCCGGCGTGTGGCCGGGCGTGTGCACGGCCTCGACGCGGATGTTGCCGACGTCGATGCGATGGCCGCTCTTGATGCGGACGACGTTCGCGTCGCCGGCGAAGCCGTAGAGCCAGTCGGGTCCGCCCTCGTCGGAGAGATACAGCGTCGCGCCGGTCTTCGCGGCGAGCTCACGGCTGCCGGAGAGATAGTCGGCGTGGATGTGCGTCTCGGTGACGTGCCGGATCTTCGCGCCCTCGGCCGCGGCCGCCGCGATGTACTGCTCGACGTCGCGGTTCGCATCGATGACGATGGCTTCCTTGGCCTTGGCGCAACCGATCAGGTAGCTTGCCTGGGCCAGTTTTG
>DASTCC010000059.1:0-22473 GCA_035711465.1 Vicinamibacterales bacterium | reverse complement strand
CCTGACGCTTCAGGATCTCGGCCGCGCGAAGAAGCTCCAGGTCGACAAGGACAACACGACGATCATCGAGGGCGCCGGTAAGAAGGACGCGATCGATGCGCGCGTGAAGACGATCCGCCGCGAGGTCGAGGAGACCACCTCCGACTACGATCGCGAGAAGCTCCAGGAGCGGCTCGCGAAGCTCTCTGGCGGCGTCGCCGTCGTTCGAGTCGGGGCGCCATCGGAAACCGAGCTGAAGTCGCGAAAGGAGGCCTTCGACGACGCGGTCGCGGCCACCAAGGCGGCGATGGCCGAAGGCCTCGTCGCCGGCGGCGGCCTGTCTCTGCTGCGCGCGATTGACGCCGTGGAGCGGGAAGCCGAGGCATGTTCGGGCGACGAACGTACCGGCATTCTCATCCTGCGGCGTGCGCTCGAGGTGCCGACGCGTCAGATCGCCGCGAACAGCAACGTCGACGGCGGCGTCGTCGTCGACCGCATGCGGTCCGGCACGGGCGCGATGGGCTTCGACGCGGCGCGTGGGATCTACGTCGACCTGATCGAGGCCGGCATCGTGGATCCGGTCAAGGTGGTGCGCCTCGCGCTCGAGAACGCGGTGTCGGTGGCCGGCACGCTGCTGCTCGCCGAGGCGACGCTCACCGAGATCCCCGACAAGCGGGAGGACCGGGCGGCCGCACCTGAAGCCGCTTGAGCCGAGGGCGGCGAGGCGAAGGCGCGCGCGCCGCCGCCCGGGCGGGTGAACGGTCCGCCCTCAGCGGCCCGCACCCGTCGCCTGAAGCTGCCGGTCGGAGCGATTCGCCAGCCGCAGCCTGGTCCTGATGGCGACGTCCGGGTTGAGGGAGATCGAGCTGACGCCCTGATCGACGAGCCACGCCGCCAGCTCCGGATAGTCCGACGGCGCCTGCCCGCAGATGCCGACCGGCTTGCCGAGCCGCTTGCCGGCCTCGATGGCCTGCTCGAGCATCCAGCGAACGGCGTCGTCGCGCTCGTCGAAGAGATGCGCCACCGTGCCGGAGTCGCGATCGAGACCCAGCGTGAGCTGGGTCAGGTCGTTCGAGCCAATCGAAAATCCGTCGAACACCGACAGGAACCGGTCCGCGAGGACGACGTTGGCCGGGATCTCGCACATCACGTAGATCTCGAGTCCATCTTCGTGCTGCCTCAGCCCGTGGCGGGCCATCGCCGCGATCACCCGCCGACCTTCGTCGACCGTGCGGCAGAACGGGATCATCACCTTGATGTTGTCGAGGCCGAGGTCGCGGCGCGCGCGCAGCAGTCCGGCACATTCCAGCGCGAAGCCGTCGGCGTAGCGATCGTCGTAGTACCGCGAGGCGCCGCGGAAGCCGAGCATTGGATTCTCTTCCTCCGGCTCGAACTCACGTCCGCCGATGAGCGACGCGTACTCGTTCGTCTTGAAGTCGCTGGTGCGGACGATCACCGGCTTGGGATAGAACGCCGCCGCGATTCTGCCGACGCCCTCGCTGAAGCGCCGGACGAAGTAGTGCTCCGGCGTCTCCTTGCCGAGGCGGGCCGCGATCTCACCGATCGCCTTCGCATCCTGCAGCCGCGGGTAGCGCGCCAGCGCCATCGGATGCACGCCGATCTCGCTGGTGATGATGAACTCGGTGCGCGCCAGCCCGACGCCGGCGTTGGGAATCGCCGCCAGCGAGAACGCCTGCCGCGGGTCGCCGACGATCAGCATGATCGGCGTCGTCAACTCCGGCATGGCTGCGGCGTCGATCGACTCGCGCGCGAACGGGACGCGGCCGCCATAGACGTGTCCCTCGGCGCCTTCGGCGCAGGACACCGTGACGTCCGCGCCCGGCGTCAACGAGCCGGTCGCGCTGCCGGCGCCGACGATGCACGGCAGGCCGAATTCGCGAGAGACGATGGCCGCATGGGCGGTTCGTCCGCCCTGATCGGTGACGATCGCCGCGACGCGGCGCATCACCGGTTCCCAGTCCGGATCGGTCATCGGCGCGACCAGGACGTCGCCGGCGGCGACGCTGGCGAGCTCGGCAGCCGAGCGCACCACGCGGACCGGTCCGGCGGCGATTCGCTCGCCGACGGCCTGACCGCTGACCAGCGCCGGTCCCGGCGCTCCGGTCAGCCGGAAGACCTCGCTGGCGGCCTGACGAGGTTTCGCCGAGTGGACGGTTTCCGGCCGTGCCTGGAGGATGACGAGCTCCCCGGTCTGGCCGTCCTTCGCCCATTCGATGTCCATCGGGTGCGGTCGCCCGGCGCGAGCCGAGTAGTGCGCCTCGATGCGGACCGCCCAGGTCGCCAGCGTCACCACGTCGCCGTCGTCGAGGCAGAACCGACCGCGATCGGCCGCCGGCGTCGCCTCGCTGCGCGTGCGGCGCTGCCCGTCGGCGTAGACCAGCCGCACTTCCTTGGTGCCCAGCCGCCGGCCGACGATGGCCCCGTGACCCGTGACCAGGGTCGGCTTGAAGACGACCCACTCGTCGGGCGTCACCACGCCCTGCACGACGAACTCGCCGAGGCCATAGGCGCCCGAGATCACGACGACGTCGCGGAAGCCCGATTCTGGATCGAGCGTGAAGATGATGCCCGAGCTCGCCTTGTCCGAGCGCACCATCGGCATGACGCCAACCGACAGCGCGATCTGGAGCTGGTTGTAGCCGAGGCGGGCGCGATAGCTGATGGCGCGATCGGTGAACAGCGAGGAGTAGCAGGCGTGGACCGCGCGCAGCAGGTCCTCGCCGCCGCGGACGTTGAGGTACGTCTCGGCGGCGCCGGCGAACGAGGCCTCCGGCAGATCCTCGGCGGTCGCCGATGATCGGACCGCGACCTCCGGGGTGCGCCCCAGTCGTCCGGCCAGACGATCGTAGCCGTCGATGATGGCGGCGCGCAGGTCGTCCGGCAGCGGGGTCTCGAGCACGGCGGCGCGGGCGGCGCGGCCGGCGGCGCTGAGCGCGTCGAGGTCCTCCACGTCGAGCCCGCGGAAGATCGCCGCCAGCCGCTCGCGGAGCCCGTTGACGTCGAGAAGACGCCGGTAGGCTTCGGCGGTTGTGGCGAACCCGTCGAGTACGCCCACGCCCGTGGGCCGGAGCGCCTGATAGAGCTCTCCGAGCGAGGCATTCTTGCCGCCGACGCGCGGGAGATCGGCGAGTGAGACGGTGGCGAAGTCGAGCACGTAGTCGGCCACGATGACCCTCCAGCGACGCCCCGCGACGCGAACGCGTCGATCCGGCCTGTGCAACCGGCCTGCCGCCGC
Organism: Vicinamibacterales bacterium; assembly: GCA_035711465.1. Classification (GTDB taxonomy): domain Bacteria; phylum Acidobacteriota; class Vicinamibacteria; order Vicinamibacterales; family SCN-69-37; genus DASTCC01. The sequence continues at coordinate 19,238 of DASTCC010000059.1, read as the reverse complement.
CGGCGACAGCCGGCCGCGGACGCCTCGTCGGGCTGTCCCGACCCTCCACCACGCGAAACTCCGCACGCGTGCGGGATTCCCGGCGCCGATTGTGTTGCGACGCGTGGCCGCGCAGTCGCGGCGGCGCTCGGGAGCGGCAAGCGGGTTGCATCAGTGCACGTCATCGGGCCGCCGGACTGATGGTCGGGTCCGCGAGGAGGACGTCATGTCCAGCGATGTGCAACTCACCCAGCGTGACCGCGCGCTCCGCCGTCGTCTCGAGCAACAGCGGGAGCAGCTCGGCCGCGCCGCTCGCGAACGGATGCGCGAGGCTCAGCAGCAGAACGACATCGCCGCCGCGGGCGGGCTCGACCTCGGCGACGTGAGCGTGAACGACGTCAGCGAGGACCTCGATTTCGCGCTCCTCGAGATCCAGACGGAGACGATGGCGAAGATCGACGAAGCGCTCGTACGGCTTGGCGCCGGCATCTATGGCGTCTGCGTCGACTGCGGAGGCGACATCGCGGCGCGACGGCTCGAGGCACTGCCGTTCGCGATCCGGTGCCGGTCGTGTGAAGAACATCGCGAGGCCGGTGCGACGCGGCCGTCGGCGCCGCCGGTCCGGGTCTCGAGCAGGACCTCGCACGCCGACTCGGTCGCTTAGGGCGCCGAATCAGAAGGAGCAGGACCATGGTCGATCGCGATCTTCAGAAGCAAGTGCAGAACGCACTCGAGTGGGAGCCGAGTATCGACGCCGCGCACGTCGGCGTTGCCGTCGACAAGGGCGTGGTGACGCTGACCGGCGAGGTCAGGACCTTCGCGGAGAAGGCCGCGGCCGAGCGGGTGGCGCTGAAAGTCTACGGCGTCGGCGCCGTCGCCAACGACATCGCCGTGCACCTGCCGAGCGACCTGAAGCGGACGGACGCTGACATCGCGCGGGCGGCGCTCGAGGCGTTGACCTGGCACGCCGAGGTGCCGCCTCAGGTGTCGGTGGTCGTCAGCGACGGCGTGGTTACGCTCATAGGGACGGTTGAGTGGAACTATCAGAAGGACGCCGCCGCGCGCGTGCTGCGCTACCTGAAGGGCGTGCGTAACGTCGTCAACGACATCACCGTCAGGCCGCACGTCAACGTCGCCGACGTGCGCGCGAAGATCGAAGCAGCGCTCAAGCGCAGCGCCGAGGTCGATGCGCGCCGGATCAACGTCGCCATCCACGACAGCGTGGTCACCCTCACCGGCAACGTCCATTCCTGGGCCGAACGGTTCGAAGCGCGGCAGGCCGCGTGGGCGGCCCCGGGCGTTCGCACGGTCGAGGATCGCATCACCGTCGTCCCCTAGCAGGGCAGGAGGCAGCCATGATTGTCGGAGACGTCTGTCGCTCAGAGGTGGTGTGCGCGACCGCCACCGAATCGGTGGTCGCGGCGGCGGCGCGCATGCGCGACCGCCATGTCGGCGACGTCGTCGTGGTCGACGACGACCGTCGGCCGATCGGCATCCTCACCGATCGCGACATCGTCGTGTCAGCCGTGGCGCAGACGCCCGAGCAGCTGACCGGACTGCTCGTCGCCGACATCATGACCGGCGAGGTCACGACGGTGCGGCGATCCGATCCGCTCGCGGCGGCGCTGCGTCACATGCGGCTCGGCGGCATCCGCCGGGTGCCCGTTGTGAACGGCGACGGCCGTCTCGACGGCATCATCGCGCTCGACGACGCCCTAACCGCGCTGGCGCGCGAGCTCTTCGAGCTCATGGACGTCGTGACCGAGCAGCGCGATCGGGAATACGAACGGCGGCCGACGGCTCGCGCGCTCTGAGCGCGAGGCGTCGACCGGCCGCCGCGCGTCGGCGAAGCTGGCGCATGCGAAGAAGGAAAGCCGGTCGCCGTCGAGCACCTGCTGCTCGGCAGCGTCGCCGAGCGCATCGTGCGCCGTTCGCCGGTCCCCGTGCTGACGCTGCACGGCGCGGCCGCAGGTCGCGACGAGCGCCGCTGAACAGTCGGGCAGGCGGCGGCCATGACGCTCAGCGCGCGCGCAGGGACACGCCGGCACCGAACGTCCACACCACGCCCGACTCGCCAGGATTCACGAGCAGCCCGACCTCCGGACGAAGCGTCACCTTCGGGTGCACCGCGATGCCGACGCCGCTGCCAAACCCGAGGAGAACGTCGCTGGCGTCGCATCCTGGACACATCGGGATCACCACGCGGAAGAAGGGATTGAGATCGACGTGCTGGCCGGCGGGGACGGTGAAGAGGGCGGTCGGATGGAACGCCCACGTGTCGGCGGTGTCGATGCGCTCGCCGAAATTGAAGCTCAGCGGCAGCGATACCGCCACCCGATCCCTGACGATGCCGAGGCGCGCGCCGAATGCGGCGCCGTTGATGCCCACCGTCGTGTCGCTGATGTCGAACCGGCCGATCGCCCCTCCGACATTGACCCGCTCGTGGACGCCGACCTCGACCGCCGCGCCGAACATCTGGCCCAGATACTCCGAGCCGTTGTCCGACACGCCCGAGCCGGAGATCGCCGGGGTGATCGCGACCGCTCCCAGCGGCAGCAGCCGCGCGTCCTGCATGGCTGGGGCGCAGCTGGAGAGAGACAGCGTCAGCGCGCTGATGACGGTGCACCGTTCGAGGATCGATCTTCGAGTCGACATGAAGGGTCTCCGGTCCGGTCGTTGCCGCCTGAGTCAATCGGCATGAAGCGCCTCGACGGGATCGAGCCGCGTGGCGCGGCGGGCCGGCAGGATGCCGCACGTCAGTCCGACGAGGACGCTGGTCGCGAACGCGGCCGCGACGTAGGGCAGCGAGACCGCGAAGGGCACGCCGGGGAAGGCCAGCCGCACCAGCGCCGCGAGGACGAAACCGGCGGCGATGCCGATCGTGCCGCCGGCGGCGGACAGCAGCATCGCTTCGCCGAGGAAGATCAGGAGGATATCGGCCGGCGTCGCGCCGATCGCCTTGAGCAGGCCGATCTCCGACGTCCGTTCGGCCACCGCGATCCACATGATCGTCAACACCCCGATGGCGCCGACGATCAGCGAGATCGCGCCGATGCCGCTGACCGCCCAGCTGACCATGCCGAGAATGCGATCCACGGCATCGAGCATCTGCGCCTGCGTGACGATGGTGAAGTCCTCGACGCCGTCATGGCGCCGCTGCAGCTCGGCGCGAATCGTCTCGACGATCGGCGCCGCGCCGGCCGCGTGGCTGAACAGGACGTCGATCTCGACGAGCCCGTCCTGGTTGAAGATCTCGAGCGCGCTGCTCACCGGGATGTACGCGGCGTCGTCGATGTCGAAGCCGAGCAGCTGGCCCTTCGGCGCCATCACGCCAATCACCTGCAGACGGCGGCCGCCGATGCGCACGTAGGCTCCGAGCGGATTGGCGTCCTGGAACAACTCGCGCGCGAGCTTCGGGCCGAGCACGGCGAGCGGCGCGCCGCGGCGCGGATCTCCTTCCGGCAGGAACCGGCCCTGTCCCACCTGGAACTTCCAGACCGCCGGCACCTCCGAGGTCACGCCGTAGACGTACACGCTCCTGCCGCGCACGCCGATCTCGACGCGCGCCTGCCCGAAGCCGAGCGGCAGCACGTGCTCGACGCCCGGCAACCGCCGGATCGCCTCGGCGTCGTCGATCGTCAGCTTGCGCACGGTGGAGCCGATCGGCGTCGGCATTCCGCCGGTGGTCGTGCGCCCGGGGTTGATCTGCAGCAGGTTGGTGCCGAACTGCGCGAACTCTCCGGCGATGTAGTCGCGCGTCCCGGCGCCGACAGCGGTCAGCAGAATCACCGACGCGATGCCGATGACGATGCCGGTGACGGTGAGCGTCGAGCGCAGACGGTGCGCGATCACGCTGCCGCCGGCGAATGCGACGAGGTCGGGCAGGGTCATGGCGCGCTCACCGCCGCGTCATCGCGACGATCGGATCGAGCCGCGCGGCGCGCCGGGCCGGGAGCGCGCCGAAGAGGATGCCGACGAGCAGCGACACCAGCAGCGCCGCCGGCATCGCCCAGATCGGCGCCTGCATCGGAAACGCCGGATACCAGCGCCGGATCGCTTCGGTCGTCAGTGTCGCGACGCCGAGACCGAGAACGCCGCCGAGCGCCGAGAGCGTGGCCGCCTCCGTGAGGAAGAGCCGCCAGACCTGCCCGGAGGTCGCGCCGAGGGCCTTCAACAGGCCGATTTCACGCGTCCGTTCCGTCACCGACACCAGCATCACGTTCATGATGCCGACGCCGGCGACCGCGAGCGAGATCGCGGCGATGCCGGTGAGCGCCGCCGTCAGCACGCCCAGCAGCCGTGAGAACGTCGCCACCAGCGAGTCCTGCGTGACCACGGTGACGTCCTCTTCGTTGCCGTGCCGGCGTGTCAGCACCGAGATGGCTTCGGCCCGCGCCGCGGGCAGATCTTCGTGCGATCGCAGCTCGAGGAGCACCCGCGCCAGACTCGCGCTGTCGAACATCTTCATGTGCCGGACCACCGGGATCAGAACGATCTCGTCCAGGTCCATTCCCAGGCTCGTGCCGCGCGGCGCCATGACGCCGACGACGCGGAAGCGCTCGTCCCCGAGGCGCAGCAGCGCGCCGACGGCGCTGCGGCCGGGGAACAGCTCGCGCTCCACGACCCGGCCGATGACGCAGACGGATCGGTCGTCGCCGGCGGCGCCGCCGGGCAGGAACTGTCCCTGCGCCATCTCGACGTGACGGATGTCGCGCCACTCGGCCGTGACGCCGATGACGACGACGTCGCGCGTCAGGTCGCTGAACCGGGCGGTGGCGCTGCCGAGCGCCATCGGCGCGGCGCGCCGGACTCCGGCGACCCGCCGCAGCGCCTCCACGTCGTCGAGGGTCAGATCGTGAGGGGCGCCGCCGATGGGCGGCGCGAACCCCGAGGTCTCGGTCCTCCCCGGCATGATGATGAGCAGGTTCGATCCGAGCGAGGCGAACTCGCCCTGCACGTAGATCCGCGCGCCCTCGCCGAGGCTGGTCAGCAGCATGACCGACGTCACGCCGACGGCTACGCCGAGCAGCGACAGACCGGTCCGCAGACGGTGGCCGCGCAAGCCGCCGCTCGCGTACCGCACGACCTCAATCGGCGTCATGAGGCCGCCTTCGCCACCCGCGTCGGCGGCAGGAGCGCGCCGTCGTCCATGCGCAGCCGCGTGCGCGCCCGGCGGCCGACGTCGGGATCGTGGGTGACGACGATCAACGTCAGGCCATTGGCATTCATCGTCTCCAGCAGCCCGACGATCTCGGTCCCGGCGGCGCGATCGAGATTCCCGGTCGGCTCGTCGGCCAGCAGCACCGCCGGTCCCATCACCATCGCCCGGGCGATCGCGACGCGCTGCCGTTCGCCGCCGGACAACTGCTCGGGGCGATGCAGCGCGCGGTCCGCGAGATCGACAGCCGCGAGCGCCTGCGCGGCGCGCGCGGCTCGAAGCTCCGGGTCGATGCCGGCCAGCAGCATCGGCAGCTCGACGTTGGCGGCGGCGGTCAGGCGCGGCACGAGATGAAAGACCTGGAACACGAATCCGATCTGGCGCGCACGGATCCGCGAGAGCGCCCGTTCGTCGAGCGATTCGACCGGCTGGCCCTCGAGCAGGTAGGTGCCCGACGTGGGGCGGTCGAGACAGCCGATGACGTTGAGCAGCGTCGACTTGCCCGATCCCGACGGTCCCATGATCGACACGTAGTCGCCGCTTGGAATCTGCAGGTCGATGTCGCGGAGCGCGTGGACCTCGCGGCCGCCGACGACGTACCGACGACAGACCCGGCGCAGCTCGATCACTTGACCAGCTCCGTAGCGACGACGCGGGCGCCTTCGCGCACTTCCGGCCGATCGAGCGACAGGACGACCCGGTCGCCGGGCGCGAGACCGTCGAGCACTTCGGTGTACTCCCAGTTGGCCAGGCCGGTGCGGATGACCACCGAGGCGAGCGTGTCGTCACGGACGACGAGCACCCGGCCGCCCGGCAGTAGCGCGGATGTCGGGACGCGAATCGCCTCCGCGCGGACCTCGAGGATCACTGAGACGTCGGCGGAGGTGCCTGGCAGCAGCCTGCGCGCGAACGACGGATCGTCGAAGGCGACGTCGATGTCGAACGTGCGATTCTGCTGCTGCGCCTCGGAGACGAAGGCGCCGATGCGCGTGACGCGTCCCGGAAACGTCTGCGCGGCGAACGCGTCCATCGTGATGCGCGCCGGCAGGCCGATGCGGACGCGGCCGAACTCGACTTCGTCGAGCGGCGCTCGTACGTAAATCGACGTGACGTCCACCAGTTCCAGCGCCGACGGCAGCGGCAGCCCCGGCGGCGAAGGCGTCAGCCACTCGCCGACGTGCGCGGTGACGCTGGTGACGACGGCGTCGAACGGCGCGCGCAGCACGGTCTTCGCGAGCGTCGCGCGCGCGACGTCGACGGCGGCGGCCGCCTGCGCGATGCGCGCGGTGGCTGCCGAGCACGCCGCTACCGACGCCGTCCGCCGCGTTTCGGCCTCGGCCAGCGCCTGCTCGGCGATCGCGCCCGTGGCCAGCAGCCGCCGGCTGCGATCGAGCTCGCGTCCGGCGTGGTCGGCGGTGGCGCATGCCTCGGCCGACGCGGCGCGCGCGGCATCGAGCGACCGCTCCTGAAGCACGACCTGCGCGCGCAGGTCGGTATCGAGCAACTCGAGCAGCACCTCGCCCTTCCGCACGCGATCGCCTTCGTCGACCGGCAGGCGCACGACCCGGCCGCCGATCTCCGTGGCCAGTGACGCGTGCCGCCGCGCCGCCACGCTGCCGGCGCGGTTGTTGGTCACCAGATCCTCGACCGGGCCGATGCCGACTCGCGTCACGGTGACCGGAACGACGGCGGGCCGAAAGTAGACGACGCGGATCGCAACCGCTGCGAGCGCCAGCGTCACGACGACGATTGCGCGTCGCATCCACCGCCGTAGCGAGGGCTTCGCACGCCGCGCTTCCGTGGCGATCGGAGGAAGGACAGTGGGTGGGGCCGAGGACGCAGCCATGACGACTTGCCTGGACGCCTTCGCCCAGGCGTCCACCGAGTCTGCAAGGTCGCTGCCGAGCGATTCGAAAGTGCCCCGGCCGCCAGGCCGAACGCATCGAAGGCGCGCTGCGGAATCCTCCGCGGGCATCGGCAAGAATCCGCGGGGCGCACCGCCGCGATCGGGCCTGTTTCGTCGAATTCCGCTGGCAACACATCTGCAAAACGGATCGGCATGGTGCAGATCTCTCGTGTCTGTCCCGTCATCGGCTCGCCGGTCACCGTCGTGGTCGACCGCGATCGCGACGTCACCACCGTGATCTGTCCGCACCACCTCCACGACATCAACGCCTGCAGCCTGCGGCGCCAGGCGACCGCAGGCGGTCCCCTGTCGCAGCTGGTCGACCGCGCAGCCCACGGCCGGTACACGCCGCCGAACGAGCGGTGCGTGCTGGAAGGTGTCGAGCGCGCGGTGGCCCAGGAGGACGGCCGTGACTACAAGTGAGGACGTCGCCATGGTCGAGCTGATCTGGGACAAGAACGGGTCCGGCATCGCGACGGGGCCGAGCGGCGCCTCGATCACCGTTGGCGAGGCGTCCGACTTCTCGCCCGAGGACCTGATGGCGACGGCCGTGGCCGGTTGCGTGATGCGGTCCTTTCTCGCGCGCGCGGCGGTGGCCGATGTGCCGATCCTGAGCTATGCGTCTGCCTCGTACGTCGAAGGCACCCGCGCCAGCTCGGCCCGCGTCGTCCTTCGCTGCTACGTCGTCATCGGCGAAGACGGGTCGACGGCCGCGGTTCAGAAGTTGCTGGAGGCGGCACGGCGCGACTCGCCCGTCTGTTCGCTGCTCGCGGACTCGTTCGAGTGCCGCGCGGACATCCGTCGCCTGTGCGGCACATGCGCGAGGTGACGACCGTGGCCGCGGACGTGACGAGCGGCGCCGCCTACTATCGAGACGCCGGCGTGCGCGCCCGGATGCTCGAGGCGTGCGGTGCGGTGGGCACGGCGCCGCCCACCGCGACGTACGTCGCCGGGCTGCTCGAGGGCAGCGCGGCGCATCCGAATTGGGCCGAGGCGGATCGGTTGCCGATCGAGCGGATCGACGAACTGTGGGCCGGCGGCGCCGATATCTCGCGGTCGCTGTGGGACACGGGGCACCTCGTGTTCATGCTCGAGCTCGACTACTTGAACGTCGATCAGCCTGCGGAGCCGTTCCTGCGCCCGGCGGAGGTGTTCTTCAAGATCGAAGGCGCCTTCCGGGCGGCCCTGCAGGCACTGCGCGGCCTCGGTCTCGCGCCGCGAGTGCTCATGACCGGCCGCGGTTATCAGTTTGCCGGCGCCGTGCGGCTCGACGCCCCGGTCGTCGACCAACTGGCGGAGCTGTCGCCGCTGCCGGCGTGGTACGCCGGGGTGGAGCAGCGTCGCAGGCCAGGGATTACCGCGGCGTTGACCGCGCGACAGGCGCGCGCGTCGGAGGGGCTCGGCAAGGTGATCGAGTTCGTGGCGCATCGGATTCTGGCGGGAGCTTCGCGCGCGGCATCGATCCCTGTCGTTTTCAATGGCACCGTCGTTGGTGATGGGATCGTCGGCCGCGAGTGCATCTCCATTGATTTCTCGCACGTTGGCGATCCGCTCGACGTGCGCCACATGCGGCTGCCGTTCAGCCTCTACCAACTGCATCGACTGCGCCCGGATCTGTTCGGATCGCAGGTCGCGGCGCTGCCGCCGCTCGTGGCGCTGCCGCGCCGCCGCGAGCCGCTGTTCACGCGGCTGTCCGCCGGGCGAAGCCTCAGCGCCGGCCAAGCGGCTGCGGCGGACGCCGATGCCGGCCTGCCCGATCTGGCGTCTGGCATCGAGACCGCGCTCGAGCGCTATCGCGCATCGGCGCTGGCGGCTTTTCATCGCCGTTTCGAGCAGGATCGGCGTCTCGCCGCGACCCCGCCCCACACCGCGCTCGCCGGGTTGCCGCCGTGCGTCACCGCCGCGCTCACCTGGCCGAACGACCGATTGCTGAAGCCGGAGCACATCCAGCACCTCGTGCGCGTGCTGATGGCGCGCGGCACGCGGCCGGCGGCGATCGCCGGCCTCGTGCAGGCCGCCTACGAAAGCGATCACGATTGGGGCGATCGCTGGTCGCGAATGGAGCCGCGGGCGCGCGCGGACTTTGACGTCCGCGTCTTTGCCGGCCTGATCAGTACCGGGCTGGATTCGCTGGTCGACTTCAATTGTGTCTCGACGCAGGAAAAAGCGATCTGCCCGAGAATTGCGTGCCGGTTCGATTTGCGCGCCGATCGCGAGCGCCTGCTGCGCGCCAGGTCCGTATGACGGCGCGGATCGGCATCTCCACTGGCGGCTGCTACGACCGCCCGATCGTCGAGGTGGTGGCTGACGTCGCCAAAGCCGGGGCGGCGGCGATCGAAGTCGGCACGCCGCCTGGGCACTTCAATCCGCTGCAGGACGGCGAGGTCGAGGCGCTGGACCGCGCGCTCCGCGCGGCGTCGCTGCAGCCGGTCTCCATTCATGCGCCGTTCGGCGGCCTGCTCGATCTCGCCGATCCTAACCCGCGGCATCGACATGCGGCCGTCGGCGCCGTGCTGACGGCGGCGAGCGCGATCAAGCGCCTCGGCGGCAGCATGGTCATCGTCCATCCCAGCGATCTCGAGCGTCACGGCCGCGATGTCGGCGTGCGCTTGGCGGACTGCGCCGAGAGCCTGCGCCTGCTCGCGCTCAACTGCGCTGCCGAGGGCGTCACCGTGGCCCTCGAGTCACCGCTGCCGCACCTGATCGGCGGAGATCCCGGCGAGTTCGCGTGGCTGCTCGAGCACTCACACGAGACCGTCCGCGTGTGTCTCGACACCGGCCACACGGCGCTCGGCGGCCACTGGAACGAGTTCCTGAGAGTATCGGGATCGAGGCTCGTTCACGTCCACGTTCATGACAACCGCGGGCACTGGGACGACCATCTGCCGCCGGGCGAAGGTGTGATCGACTGGGCCGCCATCGCCGGCAGCCTGCGTACCGCCGACTTCCACGGCTGGCTGATGCTCGAGCTCTCCTGTCCGGGCAACGACCGTGCCGCGTACTTCGGGCGGGCATCCCTTCGCACCCGCGAGCTCTTCACGCGCGATGTGGCTGTGCCCGGTCGCGCCCTTGACACCGATCACGCAGCAGGGAGGACGCCATGACGACCATTCAGAACATCCTGGTTCCGACAGACTTCAGCGCACCGGCCGACGCCGCGCTGAGCTACGCGAGGGATCTGGCGGACCGGTTCGGCGCCAAGATCCATCTCCTCCACGCCGTCGCCTTGCCGACGTTCTATCCGATGGGGCCGGAGGTGCCGCCGAGCACGCCGATGTTGAAGATCGTGGCCGACGTGCAGTCGGCATCGCGGACGGCGCTCGAGGAGCTGGCCCACCGTCTGAACCTGCCGTCCGACCGCTGGACCGTGCAGGCGACCGTAGGCATGCCTGTCACCGAGATCCTCAACACCATCGCGGCCGAGCACATCGATCTCGTCGTCATGGGCACGCATGGGCGTGGCGTCGTCGAGCACCTGCTGCTTGGCAGCGTCGCCGAACGGGTGGTGCGACGATCGCCAGTGCCTGTGCTGACGGTACACGGCGCGCCGCCGGCCCGGCGCGAGGCCGCCGTGACGTCCGACGTCGAGAAAGTTTTCAGCTGAGGCTGCGGCACGTCGGCAGCGAGACGCGACGCCCGAAGCGTTCAGCGCGGGCGTCGCCGGCAGCAAGGAGCGACAGGCCAAATCATGCCGGACAGCCGGCGACCACGATCTCCGGTTCGACGCGGACCGGCGTGTCCAGCGACGCGGTAATCAAGCACGCGCGTTCGGTCTTCGTCATGAGTTGCGCGAGTCGATCCAGATCCGCGTCGGAAGGCACGACGAGCCTCGGTTTGAGGGTGATTTCCGTGAACCGCGTCCGGCCATCGCGCCGATCGACGATGCCTTCGGTGACCAGATCGAGCTCCTCGAAACGTATCTTGGAGGCGGCGCAGATCGCCCGCAGCGTGAACATGAAGCAGGCCTCGACCGAGGCCAACAGCAGATGTTCCGGCGTCCAGGCATCACCAGGTCCACCATAGAACGTGGGCGAAGCGACCCGCAGCCGGGGCAGGGCATCGGCCTCGACGGCGGCGTAACCCGACGACGTTCCTGACAGCTCGACACGATAGTGGTGTGGCAATGGCGTCATGAGGTCCCCCTGGCCGGACGAATAGGCGTCTCTCAATGACACTGCAGAAACAGCGCCAGTCGTCGCGTCGTCGAACGCGCGACCGGCGTTCGGTCCGCGGGCGCTGAATCGCGGAATTCCCCCCGTCGAGCGCGAGGTTTTGCGCGCTCCGTGGCCGCGGCGCGGTGCGCACGGGCATTCCTAGCCGGCTCGACGCGGCAGGGGTGTTGCACTTCTCGCCGGCAAGGAAGGGCCGATCATGCTGCGCGCCCTATCGTCTCTGCAGTTGAGTGTCGCGCTGGCGACGCCGGTGATGGCGCAGCTCGCCCCTCAACCGTCCGCCCAGTTGCCTATTGCGCAAGGGCGAGAGGTGTGGGTGGCGCGCCGTAACCATCCCACGATTCACGGGACCGTCTTCGCGGTGACGCCCCGGGCGATAGAGATCCTGACCGATACCGCGCTGGTCGAGATTCCGATTCGTGACGTCGTCAAGGTGCAGGTACCGGGTCCGCCGGCGACGAAGTCCGGCGCCGTGCTGGGGGGAATCATCGGCGGCGTCACGATGGCGTCGATGGTCGCCATCGGCGGCTCGCAATGTGACGAGCGCAACGAGATCGTCTGCACGAGTGGGCCGGCCTGGACCATCGGGGGCGGCGCGGTGGGCGCGGTGCTCGGCGCGCTGACGGGAGCGACGATCGGCTCGCGCATGCGCACCCCGTGAGACCGTCTACCCGGAGCCGCGTCGCAAGCGGCCGGCGTTGTCGATGGCGCCTCTGGTGACGTTCAACAGCGCCAGCATCGCCGGCAGCGTTCGCTGGTAGGCGCCGACGCCGGCGCGGCCGGCGTCACCATGGCGCGAATCGTCGAGGCGATCCACGAGTCGGCCAGCCGGGGCGAGCCGATGGGGATTACCCACGCGACAGACCCAGCTGCCCCTTGACGGCGCCGTCGCGCTGTCGCCAAGATTCGTGCATCCCTTATGGTGATTCACGAGTTGAGCGCCGACGAGTGCCGCGACGTCCTGGAGCGAGCCCGCTTCGGGCGCCTGGCGTGTGCGCGCGCCGACCAGCCGTACATCGTGCCGTTCTTCTTCTACCTCGATCGGCTGAGCGACTCGCTCTACAGCTTCTCGACGGTCGGACAGAAGATCGACTGGATGCGCGGCAATCCCAGGGTCTGCGTCGAGGTCGACGACATCGTCGACCAGACGAACTGGACGACGGTCGTCGCGATCGGGCGGTATGTCGAGATCACCAACTCACGCCAGGACGAGCCCGAGCGCCGCCGGGCGAGCGACCTGTTTCAGGATCGTGAGATGTGGTGGGTGCCGGGAATCGGAAAGCGCACGCCAAACGAAGAGCACGTCGCGGCGGTCGTCTATCGGATCGTCATCGAAGAGGTGACTGGAAGACGCGCGGGCCCGCGGAGCTCTCGGTAGGGCGACGGACCCTTCTCCCGGCTCGGGGCAATCGCGTTCGGCAGTAGAGCGAGGTGCGGATTCTTCGGCGCCGTCGCGAGAAATTCCTGCAACCCCCGCGTCGCGGGGGTCCACGAGGCCTACGGCTCGGTTTCGTTCAGCGGCACGCGCTGGCGCGTCTCTTGCCTCTGTTGAGAACGAGACTTCCGTGGTCCGAGTCGCTGCGCTTTCGATCGTGCTGACACTGGCAACCGGCCCCTTCGCCGCTGGCCTGTGCGCCGGTTGGTGCGACTCTCCGGCGAACGACCTCGTCTGCACGCACGGGGACGGAAGTCTGTCGCCGGCGCTGAATCGCCCGGGCGCGTGCGATTCGGGTCCAGCGTCGGCGGCCGCATTCGTGCGCGAGAAGACCGAGCGCACCACCGTCCGCACACGAGCAACAGAAGGGGAGCCGCTGCCCGAGTTCCAATCCCTGGCCGCGGCCGCCATCTCATCCCGAGCTGTTCTTGCGAGTCCCCCGACAGCCGGCAGCAGCCTGCCTCCATTGATCCCTCTGCGAATCTGACATCGCGCGATCACGACGTAAGGTCCGCGGCTGTGCGTCTTCGACGGCCGCGATAGTGCTGCGCGGCTGTCGAGCGATCACCGAAAGCACTGAGGTGCTCGGCAGCAATCCATCGCTCCGACGAGCATCTTCAGGACCTGTGAACATGACCCGACTCATCGCTCTTGGCGCGCTGATCGCCGCACCGCTGACGCTGTCGGCGCCGAGCGCGATGGCGCAGGGCGCGGCGCCGCTGCCATCGCCGCTGAGCCTCGCCGACGTCATCCGTATCGCCGGCGAGCGCAGAGACGAGATCAGGGCCGCCCAGGCGCGAGTGAGTGCTGGCGAGGCGCGGCCGACGATCGTGTCGGCGCTCTCGGATCCGATGGTCTCGCCCTCGCTCGATCACCTGCCGTTCATGCTCAACGGCGCGGACGTCAGCGTCACGTACGAGCAGCAGATTCCGTTATCGGGGATTCGCGGCCACCGCCGCGCCTCTGCCGTGGCCGACGTCGATCGGCTGCGTGCGGAGGCCAGGCGTATGACCCTCGACGTCGGTATCGAAGCAGCGACGGCCTATCTGATGCTGCAGGAGCGCCGTCGGACGGCCGCGCTCGCCGACGAGCAAGTCGCCATCGCCCGCGACGTGGTGAACGCCGCGAATGCGCGCTACGCCAGCGGCGCCGCGCCGCAGTCAGACGTCCTGCGCTCGGAGGTCGAAGTGGCGCGGCTCGAGGCGTTGGCGCGGGTGTTGGTAAGTGAGATCCGCGGCGCCGAGGCGATGCTCAACACCAGTCTGGCGATCGACGCCGACGCACCGGTACCGCCCCTTACCATGCTCGACCTGCCGCAGGCCGTGCCTCCTTGGGATGCGATCAAGTCCGCGCTCACGGCGCGGCCAGAACTGGTCGCCGGCCGGGCGGAGATCGCCCGCGCCGAATCCGACGTGCAGGTGATGCGCGACATGTTCCGGCCGATGGCCACGGTTCGGACCGGACCGTCCTACACGATGACCGACGGTCGCGGTTGGATGGCGATGGTCGGCTTCAGCCTGCCGATCTGGCGCGACAAGCTGCGCGCAGGCGTCGCCGAAGCGCAGGCGATGCAATCGATGGCGGAAGCGGACGTCCGTGCGATGGCGCGGATGATCGAAGGTGAGGCCGCGGTCGCTGTCAACCGGTTGCAGGCAGCCCGCGATCGCCAGGCGGCGCTCGTCAGTGACGTGCTCCCGCGCGCACGTCTCGCCGTCGAGCCGGCGGTTGCAGGCTACGCGTCCGGCCGGCTGCCGCTCGTCAGCGTGATCGAAGCCGTTCAAGCCCTCTGGCTGGTTCAGGGCGACCTCATCGCCGCAGATACCCAACTCGGTTTGGCCTGGGCGCGACTGGCTCGGGCCATTGGATCGTACGAGGCGATCGTCAAATGACACTCTCCATCGCGCTTCGAGGACTCCTTCGTCCACTCGCATCGGCCGCGGTGACGGCCCTGCTGTTCACCGGGATCCTTGCGATCCAGCGGGCTCGCGACGGATGGCCGTTCGCTGTCTCGTCAACGGCACCGACGTCGGACACGATGCCGCGCATGGTGGCATCCACCACGGCGGACGTCGCGTCTGGACGCGTGTCCATCGAGACGGCCGCCGCACGGTCTCTCGACATTCGCCTTGAAACGGTCACGCGCCAGTCGCTGACCGAGACGATCCGGACAGTGGCCACAGTCGTTCCGGACGAATCGCGAATTTCGCACATCCATACCCGAGTCGCCGGTTGGGTCGAGCATCTGGAAGTCGCCACCACGGGTCAGGTCGTGCGAGAAGGGGAGCCGTTCGCGCGCATCTTCTCGCCGGAGCTGCTCTCGTCTCAGACCGAGTACTTGACGGCCCGCCGCGCGACGGCTGCGGCAGGCATCAGCAGTGCCGTGATTGCCAGCGGTCGGACCCGGTTGGAAGTTCTCGGGATGACCGCAGCAGAAATCGACGCCATCGAGCGAAGTGGCGAACCGAGACGTCTGGTCACGGTGGTCGCGCCACACACCGGGGTGCTGGTGAATCGCGGCGTGACGGCCGGAACCTCGGTCGATCCGTCGACGACGCTGGCGACGATCGCGGATTTATCGCGCGTCTGGATTCTCGCCGAAGTTCCCGAGGCCAGCATGGCGTCGGTGCGCGTCGGCAGCGCGGCACTGTTGGATTTCCCGGCATCGGGCCGAGCGCCGTTCCCGGCGCGTGTCGATTTCATCTATCCGATGCTGACCGAACGTACTCGGACGCTGCGAGTGCGCCTCTCGGCCGCCAATCGCGACGGCGCCCTGAAGCCCGGACTGTATGGGACCGCGGCGTTCGAAACGGCCGGACAACCCGTCCTCACCGTGCCCCGCGACGCGGTCGTCGATACCGGCTTGCAGCAGCACGTCTTCGTCGCCGCCGGCGGTCAATTCGAGCCCCGGCTGGTGAAGGTCGGCGTGCAGCTCGCCGATCGTGTGGAAATCCGCCAGGGCCTCACGGACGGCGAACAGGTCGTCGCCGCCGGCGTGTTCCTGCTCGACTCGGAAAGTCGTCTACGCGCGACCGGTGCCGTCGGCGGGCACAACCATGGCTCCCCGTCAGGGGACGAGCGGCCGCCCGCGACCTCCGAGGATCCGCACGCGGGCCATCGGCCTGCCTCCGCGAAGGCCGCGACCGGCAAGGAGTAACGGCCATGGTCGAACGCATCATCGAGCTGTCGGTTCGCTACAAGTGGGCCGTGTTCATCACCGTCCTCGCGTTGGCGGCGTTTGCCGTGGATTCCGTGCGCCAGACGCCGCTCGACGCCCTGCCCGATCTCTCCGATCCGCAGGTGATCGTCTACACGGAGTGGATGGGCCGCAGCCCCGATCTGATCGAGGACCAGATTACCTATCCGCTGGTCCGCGCCCTCCAGAGCACGCCTGCGGTCCAGACCGTGCGCGGCTACTCGATGTTTGGCATGAGCTTCACGTACGTCCTGTTCGCCGAGGGCACCGACATCTACTGGGCGCGGACGCGCGTGCTCGAGCAGCTCGGCCGAGTCCAGCAGCTCCTGCCCCCCGGCGTCTCGCCGACGCTGGGGCCCGATGCCAGCGGCGTCGGCTGGGTCTATCAGTACGTCCTCGAGGACACCACCGGCCGACTGGATCTTGCCGAGCTCCGCGCGCTGCAGGACTTCACCGTCCGCCCGGCATTGCAGGCCGTCGTCGGCGTTGCCGAAGTCGCCTCGCTCGGCGGCTTCGAGCGGCAGTATCAGATTGTCGTCGATCCGGACCGGCTCGTCGGCTTTGGTCTCACTATTACGGACGTCACCCGTTCCGTGCGCGACGCCAACGCCGAAGTAGGCGCGCGCGTGTTGGAGCTCGGTGGTCGCGAGTACGTGCTGCGGGGACGCGGCTACGTCAAAGATCTCGCGGATCTCGAGCGGAGCGTCGTCACCGTCGGCCCGGGGGGAACGCCCATTCGGCTGGGTGACATCGCCACCGTGCGGTTTGGTCCGGACATCCGGCGTGGCGCCGCCGATTTCAACGGCACTGGCGAAGCCGCGGGCGGCATCGTGGTGATGCGTATCGGCTCCAATGCCCTGCAGGTCATCGACGCGGTGAAGCAGCAGATCGGGACGCTGCATCTGCCCGAAGGGGTTCAACTCATCTCGACGTACGACCGGTCGGAGCTCATTCTCGGTTCGATCGCGACCCTGAGAGACACGCTCATCCAGCAAGCGGTCATCGTCACGATCATCTGCCTGGTCTTCCTGTTCCACGCCCGGTCCGCGCTGGTGGTAATGGTGGTGCTGCCGCTCTCGGTGCTGTTCTCGTTCATCGCCATCCGCTACCTGGGCTTGTCGTCGAACATCATGTCGCTCGGCGGCATCGCGATTGCGGTTGGCGAACTCGCCGATGCGGCGATTGTGCTGATCGAGAACGCCCACGTGCGTCTGGCGGCTGCGGAGACGGGCAGCGATCGGAAACAGATCATCGTCGGCGCCTGCAAGGAAGTGGGACGGCCGATCTTCTTCTCCCTGTTGTTGATCACCGTCAGCTTCCTTCCAATCTTCACGCTCGCCGGGCAGGCCGGGCGGCTCTTCACGCCACTGGCCTATACCAAGACCTTCGCGATGTTCGCGGCCGCCATCCTGTCGATCACCCTCGCGCCGGCTTTGATGGTGGTGCTCCTCAGGGGGCGCTTCCGGACGGAGGCGGCCAACCCGGTGAGCCGGGTGATGGTTGCGGTCTATCGACCGATTGCGCGGCTCGTCGTCCGCTTTCGCATCGTCGTCGTCGCGCTGGCCGCGATGTTGATGCTCGCGACGGTGCCGGTCTTTCAGCGACTCGGCTCCGAGTTCATGCCGCCGCTCGACGAGGGCACGCTGCTCGTGATGCCGACCACATTTCCTGGCATCTCAATCGAGGAGGCGCGTCGGGCCCTGCTGCGACAGAACCAGGTGATCCGGGGATTTGCCGAAGTGTCGACCGTGCACGGCAAAGTCGGCCGAGCAGAGACCGCAACCGACCCGGCGCAGCTCGACATGATCGAAACCGTGATCACGTTGCGGCCCCGCGAGGAGTGGCCGACGCGACACACGCACCGCTGGTACAGCGACGCTGCACCGGACTGGCTGAAGCCCGCGCTCGCCAGGGTCTGGCCGGAAGAACGTGCCCGAACGCTCGCGGAACTGTCGCGCGATCTGGATGCGGCGCTTCGTATGCCGGGGTACCAGATGGCGATCGCGCCGCCAATCCGCACACGCATTGACATGTTGACGACCGGCGTGCGCACGCCGGTCGGCATCAAGGTGTTCGGCGACGACCTGAGCGAAATCGAGCAAGTCAGCATCGCGCTCGAAGGCCTCTTGCGTCAGGTGCCCGGCACGCGCAGCACGTTCGCCGAGCGCCAGACCGGTCGCGAGTACGTCGATATCGTGCCGGATCGCGATGCGATTGCGCGGTACGGCCTCACGGTCAGAGACGTGCAGGACGTCGTCGAGGCGGCCGTGGGTGGGATGCCTGTGTCCACGGCGATCGCCGGCCGTGCGCGCTTCACGATCAACTTGCGCTATGCCGCCGACAGGCGTTCCGATCCGCAGGCCCTGCGCCGCATCCTCGTGCCGGTTCAGTCAACCGCCAGCGTCGCCGATGTCGGAGGCGCGAACGTCGGCGGCGGCGCGTCACCACGCAGCGGCGCCATGGTGGCCGCGGCCCCATCGGCTGCCGGTGGCGGCATGGGTGGGATGGGTGGCGCCAGCTCCAGTACGGCAACGGCCTCGAGCGACATGTCGGCCACACAACAGCCATTGCCGATGGGCGGCGCACCGGGCTCGCTCGATCTGCTCGAGCGGTACCGACAGCCGGGTGCCGCAGTTCCTCTTGGCGAGTTGGCGGACATCCGCGTCGTCACGGGTCCACCCATGATCAAGGACGAGAACGGCGTTCTGGTGGGCTATGTATTCGCGGACATCGATCCGACACAGCGCGACCTTGGCGGGTGGGTTGACGATGCCAAGGCCCTGGTTGCCGCGCAGTTGAAGCTTCCCGCAGGCTATCGATTGCAGTGGACCGGTCAGTACGAGTTCCTGGCGCAGATGGAGGAGCGGCTCCGGTACATCATTCCGCTCACGCTCGTTCTCGTGATCGCACTGCTGTACATGTCGATGCGCGGATGGCCACAGACACTGCTCGTGCTCTCGAGCTTGCCCTTCGCGGTCGCCGGCAGCATCTGGCTGCTCGCCTTCATGCACTACAACCTGTCAACCGCTGTGTGGGTCGGGCTCATCGCAGTGGCCGGCGTGGCCGCAGAGACCGGCATCGTGATGGTCGTGTATCTCGATGAAGCCTTCGCCCGGCACAGGCGTGAAGGGCGGATTCAAAAGCCGGAAGACGTGGATGAGGCGGTCGTCGAGGGAGCAAGCGCCCGAGTACGGCCGCTTGTCATGACCGTGGCCACCACGGTGCTCGGTCTATTGCCACTGCTGTGGGAGGCGGGTGTCGGCGCCGACGTGTCGGCCCGAACAGCCGCGCCGGTCGTGGGCGGTTTGTGGTCCTGCATGTTCTTGACGCTCCTCGTGCTGCCGGCCGCCTACGCGATGTGGCGCCGCCACCAGGTGCGCGCCTCGCTTGCCGTA
>DASTCC010000058.1:0-13931 GCA_035711465.1 Vicinamibacterales bacterium | reverse complement strand
GCGCCGCCGGCTCGGGCTCGGGGCTCGGGTCTCGGGGCAGGAGCGAGCCACGCACGAAACCCCAGGCGCCAACCCGCAGTCCAAGCCCCAAGCCTCGAGCCCCAAGCCTGCAAGCCCGCGAGCCCCGACCCCGAGTCACTCTGATTTTTTTGATTACAATCAGACCAACCACAGTCGCCGTCCACTCGTCAAAACCGCCATTCAAGGACCCATGGCATCCCAGAGCTCCGGCCAGATCGACCCCCACCTGCCCGTGAAGCCCGTCGCCTTCCAGATTCTCCTGTCGCTCGCCGACGGTGAACGGCACGGCTACGGCATCACCCAGGACATCGCCAACCGCACTTCGGCGCGGATGCGCATCGAGCCAGGCAATCTCTATCGCTCGCTCAAGGCGATGCTCGACGCCGGCCTGATCGAGGAATCCGAGCGGCGTCCTGCGCCGGACCTCGACGACGAGCGCCGGCGCTATTACCGGATTACGCCGCTCGGCCGCCGCGTCGCCGTCGCCGAAACGGCACGCCTCGAACTGCTCGTCGCCGAGGCCAGGGGCAAGAAGTGGGGAGCGCTGCGGCGATGATCGGCAGCCGCTTCTACCGCCAGCTGCTGCGCCTGTTTCCGCCGGCGTTCCGCGAGCGGTTCGAGATCGACATGACCGGCGTCTTCGACGATCGCCGCCGCGCCGCCCGCCGCGTCGGCACGCGCGCGATCGCCGCGTTTTACGTCCGCACGCTCGTCGACGTCGGCACGCACGCGATTGCCGAGCGCCGCGGCGAACGTCGGCGGACGTCGTTCACTCAGGGAGTCATCGCCATGTGGTGGGAGGATGTCATCGCCGCGCTCCGCGGCCTCGTGCGCCGGCCGGGACCGGCGCTCTCCGCGGCGTCGATGCTCGCCATCGGCCTCGGCTTCAACATCGCGCTCTTCGCCGTCGTCGACGCGGTGCTGCTCACGCCGCTGCCGTATCGCGATCCCGATCGTCTCGTCATGCTCTGGACCGGCCGCAACGCCGACGGCACCGGCGGGGTCAACTCCTACGCCGACGTGCTCGACTGGCGCGCCGGCGCGACGACGATGGAGGGGATTGCCGCGTTCAACATCTCGTTCGGGACGCTGGCGGGCGACGACCCGGAAGAGATCAACGGATCCGTCGTCACACCGGAGTTCTTCAGCGTGCTCGGCGTGCCGATGCTCCACGGCCGCGGCATCGAGGCGGGCGACGAGCGCATCCGGTCCGAGGACGGGCGGCCGATCGTCATCTCCCACAGCTTGTGGGCACGCCGGTTCTCATCCGATCCGTCGATCGTCGGCCGCACCATTACCCTCGCCGAGCGTCAGCGCCGCGTCGTCGGCGTCGTCGCGCCGCAGTTCGCGCATCCGGAGCCGTTCTGGTATCGCAACGCCGATTACTGGAGCCCGCTGACGGTGAGCGATGAGATGCGCTCGGAGCATGGGTACCGGTACCTGCGGGCGATCGGCCGCATCCGCGCCGATTCGACGATCGCGGCGGCGCGGGCGGAGCTCGACGGCATCGGCCGTCGGCTGATGGCGACGTATCCCAAGACCAACACCGCCTCGGTCGTCGTCGCGCCGCTTCACGATGAACTGGCGGGCAACAGCCGGCCGCTGGCGCTGCTGTTCTTCTGCGCGACTGGACTGGTGCTGTTCCTCGGCGTCGCGAACAACGTCAACCTGCTGCTCGCGCGCGCGAACAGCCGCCGCACCGAGCTGGCGATTCGCACCGCGCTCGGCGCCGGCCGTGGACGCCTGGCGACGCAGATGATGATCGAGAGCCTGATGCTCGGCCTGGTTGCCGGCCTCATCGGCCTGGCGCTGGCGCATCTCGGCGTCCGGCTGTTTCTCTCGACGACGCCCGTGAATCTGCCGGGCGCGGAATCGGCCAGCCTCAACCCGGTCGTGATCGCCTTCGGTCTGGGACTGTCGGCGCTCACGGGCCTGCTCTGCGGCGTCGTGCCCGCGGCGCGGGTCGCGCGCGCCCGGCTCTCGAGCAGCATCGGCGACATGCGCGGATCGACGGGACTCGAAGTCTCGCGGGCGCGGACGGTGCTCGTCGCCGTGGAAATGACACTCGCCGTCCCGCTGCTCGTCGGCGCGCTGCTGCTCGTCCGGACGCTGATCGATCTGCAGCGCGTCGATCCCGGATTCGACCCTGCGCAGGCGATGCAGTTCCGGCTGACGCTGCCGGACAGCCGCTATTCCGACGGCGAGGCGCGGGTGGAGTTCCATGCGCGTCTGGTCGAACGGCTCGACGCGCTGCCGGGCGTTGCCAGCGTCGGAGCGGCGTCGAGCCTTCCGCTCGGCGGCCTCAACAACACCGGCGGCTCGATCGTCTACGAGCGCGTCGACGGATCGCTCGGCGAGACCGGCATCGGCATGCGGTCGGCGACGAGCGGCTATTTCCGCGCGCTCGGCGTGCCACTGCGGCAGGGGCGCATCTTCGGCGATACCGCGGCGGACGCGCAGACGGTCGTGATCAACGAGCGCGCCGCGAGCACGCTCTGGCCCGCGATGGATCCGATCGGACGCCGCCTCCGCTTCGGATCGCCGAACGATCCCGCGGATCAGATTCGCTGGCTCACCGTCATCGGCGTCGTCGGCGATCTGCGTCACGAGGCCTTGAACCGTCCGGGCAACGCCGAGCTCTTCCGCCCGTACCAGTCCAATCCGTGGTCGACGATGAGCGTGGTGGTGCGGACCGAGGCGAATCAGCAGGCGTTGGCGCAGGCGATTCGCGCCGCCGTGCGCGAGGCCGATCCATCGCTGCCGGTCGTCGGCTTCGGCGCGGTGCGCGAGTTCCTGGACGGCCAGCTCGCGCGGCCGCGATTCGGCGTCTTCTGCGCGCTGGTATTCAGCGTGCTCGGTCTCGCGCTCGCAGCGTTCGGCACCTTCGCCGTGCTGTCGCTGCTGGTGACGCAGCGCACGCGCGAGATCGGCATCCGCATGGCACTTGGCGCGACGCCGCAGGCAGTGCGTCGGATGGTGCTCGCGCAGTCGATGCTGCCGGCGCTGATTGGTTGCCTGGCGGGAGCGTTGTTCTCGCGGTGGATCGGCCGCGCGCTCGAAGCGGAGCTGTTCGTGGTGAGGCCCGGCGACGCGGTCTCGCTCGCGGCCGGGCTCGGCACACTCGTGATCGTCGCGCTCGCGGCCAGCTGGATGCCGACGCGGCGCGCGGTGCGTACGGATCCCATCGTGACGTTGCGGAATGACGGGTAGGTGCTCGCTGCGCTCGCGGCTTGGGGCTTTGGGCTTGCGGCTCAAGGCTTGGGGCTTGGAGGCTTGAGGTTCTTTCGGTGATGTCGATCGCCACTCGCGTCTACCGCGTGCTCCTTCGCGCCTTTCCGCCTGGGTTCCGGGGGCGGTTCGAGGCGGACATGACGGCGGTGTTCGTCGATCGGCATCGGCGCGCGCGGATGGCGGGGACTGGCGCGGTGCTGCTGTTCTGGATGCGCATCGTGCCGGACGTGATCGCGCACGGGATCGCGGAGCGGCGCCTCGATCGACGCCGCGCGCATGGGAGAACGGCGATGATTCAGTCGGTCTTGCAGGACGCCCGCTACGGCCTTCGCTCGCTGCGCAAGCAGCCGGCGCTCACGTTCACGGCGATCGCGACGCTCGCAATCGGCATCGGCGCGACCACGGCCGTCTTCAGTGTCGCCGACGCCGTCTTCCTGCGCTCGCTGCCGTATCCCGGCGCCGATCGCGTCGTCGTGCTCGCCGACGTGAATCGCGAGCGCGGCTTCAGCGGCAACGTCGCGGTGCCGAACTTCGACGACTGGCGCGCGTCGGCCACGATCTTCGAGGCGGCGGCGGCGTGGTCGCGCATCGAGGTGAACGTGGCCGGCCCCGCCGGCGCCGAGCGCATCCCGGCCGGACTCGTCACCGGCGACTTCTTCGATCTCGTCGGCGCGCGGCCGATTGCCGGACGCGTGTTCGGTGACGATGCCCGCGAGCCCGGATTCGACACGGTCGCGGTGATCACCGAGGCAGCGTGGTCCCGGCTGTTCGGCCGCGCCGCCGACGTGGTCGGGCGCGCCGCGGTGCTCGACGGCGTCGCGCACACCGTCGTCGGCATCGTTCCGGGCGTGCCCGGTCTCGAAGACGTGGAGGTCTTCACGCCGCTGGCGCGCACGGGGGCAGCGCTGCAGCGCCGCAACCACGCGTATCGTGCCTACGCCCGGCTGACGCCCGGGGTGAGCGTCGAGCAGGCGGAATCAGCGCTCGACGTGGTCGCGAAGCGTCTCGCGGCCGCCTATCCGGCGACCAACACCGGGTGGTCGGTCGGCGTCACCCCGCTCGCGGTCGAGCTCACGGGTGACGTGAACCAATCCATCTGGCTGGTGGCCGGCGTCGTTGGGCTGCTGCTCCTCCTCACCTGCACCAACGTCGCCGGACTGCTGCTGTCTCGCGCCTCGGATCGGCGCAGGGAGTTTGCCGTGCGCACCGCGCTCGGCGCGCCGCGCGGCCGCGTCATCCGGCAACTGCTCACCGAGAGCGTCCTCCTCAGCCTGCTCGGCGCGATCGCGGGCCTCGTCGTCGCGCAGTGGTCGATGGCGATGATCCTGCGCATCATCGTGCCCGCGGGCAGGGAATGGGCGCTGCCGTCGCTGTCGCTCCCGGTGCTCGCCTTTGCCGCGACCGTGTCCGTGTTGACAGGCATCCTGTTCGGATTGGCGCCTGCGCTGACCGTGCGACAGGCCGGGCCGCAGCAGGATTTGCGCGCCGGCTCGGCAGTAAGCGGCGGACGGCGGATGCGCAGCGTCCTTGCGTTCGCGCAGCTGACGCTCGCCTGCGTGCTGCTCGTGGGATCGGCGCTGGTGCTCACCAGCCTGGTCCGGATCCTCGGTATCGATCCCGGCTTCGACGCGCGCGATGTGGTCACGTTCCGCATCACGCCGCCGCGCGCCACTCATGCGGATGGCGCGGCCCTGACGACGTTCTTCGACACGCTGAGCGCGCGCCTCGGAGCGCTGCCGCAGGTCCGGTCGGCGGCAGCGACCGGCGGACTGCCGATGGCCGGCTCCACGACCGTTCGCGGCGCGATACGCGCCGGCGATCCGCTGCCGGCACGCGGCGAGGAGAAACTGGTCGCCTATCAGGTTTCGACGCCCGGCTATCTGCGGACGCTGGGCATGCGCGTTGCCGGCCGCGACTTCACCGCCGCCGACACCGCGAGCAGCCGTCCCGTCGCGATCGTCAACGAATCCATGGCGCGCCTGCTGTTCCCTGACGGCGCCGCGATCGGGCGCGAGATTCTGATCCACACGGACGAGACCGCGCCGCGCGAAATCGTCGGCGTCGTCGCCGACGTCCGTTATCGCGGCCTCGAGCGGCCGATCCTGCCGCAGTACTTCGTGCCCTTCGCGCAGGCGCCGCGGCGGACGATGACGATGGCGATGAAGGTCACCGCGCCGGTCAGCCTCGCCGACATCCGCCAGATCGTGCAGGCGCTCGACCCGTCGCTGCCGGTGTACGACGTACGCCCACTCGACGCCGTGGTCCGCGGATCGATCGCCAGCCGCCAGGCGCAGACGACGACGCTGACGATGTTCGGCGGACTCGCGGTGCTGCTCGCCGCCATCGGGCTGCACGGCATCATCGCCACCGGCGTGCGCGAACGGCGGCGCGAGATCGGCATCCGCATGGCCATCGGCGCCTCGGTTGGCGACGTGCGCCGTCTGTTTCTACGTCAGGGGCTCGGACTTGCTGCAGGCGCGGTCGTCCTCGGTCTCGCCGCAAGCGTTGCACTGGTCTCGTGGAGCCGCGAGCTCCTGTTCGGCCTCGAGGCGTTGACCGCGCCTCCGCTCGCTGGTGTGGCCGCGATCGTGCTGTTCGTCGCGCTTCTCGCGACGTGGCTGCCGGCGCGCGACGCGACCCGAGTGTCTCCGGTCGAGACGCTGCGCGGGGAATGACGGGCTCGCTGCGCTCGCGGCTTGGGGCTTGAAGGCTTGGGGCTTGGAGGCTTGAGGTTCTTTCGGTGATGTCGATCGCGACTCGCGTCTACCGCGTGCTCCTTCGCGCCTTTCCGCCTGGGTTCCGGCGGCGATTCGAGGCGGACATGACCGCCGTGTTCGTCGATCGGCATCGCACTGCCCGGGCGGCGGGAACGGGCGCGGCGTTGATGTTCTGGATGCGGGTCGTACCCGACGTCGTCGCGCACGGGATCGCGGAACGGCGCGAGGCGCGCCGGTCGTGCAGGAGGTCTCTCATGTGGCAGTCGATCGCGCAGGATGTTCGTTTCGCGGTTCGATCGTTCCGGCAGCGTCCCGGTTTCACCGCCGCCGCGCTGGTGACGCTGGCGCTCGGCATCGGCGCGAACACGGCGATCTTCAGCGTCGTACACGCGGTGCTGCTTCGTGAACTGCCTTATCCGAATGCCGATCAGCTGGTGCGCGTCTACGCCACGCACCGCGTCTATCAATTCGATCACGGCTCGGTCAGTCCTTTCGACTTCGATTACTGGGAACAGCACGCGACGTCGTTCGAGGCGCTTTCGGTCGATCAGTTCTGCTCGCACACGCTCACCGGTGCGGGCGAGCCGGTGCGGATGACCTGCGCCGCCGTCAGCCCGACGTTCTTCGACATCATGCGCGTCCAGCCGGCCGCCGGGCGGACGTTCACGGCGGACGAAACGCGCAGCGAGGCACGGGTCATCGTCATCTCGCACGAGATGTGGCAGAGCAAGCTCGGCGGCCGCGAGGACGTCATCGGCGCGCGGGTCGATCTCGACGATCGGCCCTGGACGGTAATCGGCGTGATGCCGGCGTCGTTCCGTTTTCCCGAGCGCGCGTCGTTCTGGAAGCCGTATTACCTCACGCCCGAACAGCGGCGCGCGATCGGATCCTGGTTTCTCGGGACAATCGCGCGCCTGAAGCCCGGGGTCTCGCTCGAGCAGGTGCAGGCGGAGATGAACCGGCTCGGCGTCGAGCTCGAGACGGCGTATCCGAAGAACCGCAAGGATCGCGGCTTCAGCGTCGTCGGGCTCAAGGCCGATCGCGCGTCGCGGTCGGCCAGCGGTCTGCGGCTGCTGCAGGGCGTCGCGCTCGTCGTCCTGCTCATCGCCTGCGTGAACGTCGCCAACCTGCTGCTCGCGCAGACGTCGATCCGGCGGCACGAGTTCGGCGTACGCGCGGCGATCGGCGGATCGCGCCGCCGCATCGTCCAGCAGCTGCTGACGGAGAGCCTCGTGCTCGCCGGCGCGGGCGCCGCGATCGGGATCCCGATCGCGCTCTGGGGCGTCAGCGCGCTCGTCGCCCTGGCGCCGCCGTTCCTGCTGCCCGAGCCGGAGTCGATCGGCGTCAGCTGGCCGGCGCTGGCGATGACGGCGATCGCGGCGATGGTCACGGGCCTGCTCTTCGGACTGGCTCCGGCAGTCGTCTCGTCGTCGCCGCGGATCTCGATGCTCTTGCGCAGCGGCGTCCGGGAAGTCGCCGCCGGTTTGACGTGGTCGCGGCGTCAATGGCTCCGCGCGACGCTGGTCGCCGCCGAGGTCGCGCTGGCGCTCGTGCTGCTCGCCGGCGCCGGCCTCCTGCTGCACAGCTTCTCGCGCCTGCTCGATCAGGCGCCCGGATTCCGCAGTGACCGCCTGCTCACTGCGCAGCTGACGCTGCCGTCGGCACGCTATCCGACGCCCGAGGCCCGCACCCGGTTCTGGTCCGATCTCATCTCGCGCCTGCAAGCGATGCCGGGCGTCGAGCACGCGTCGGGCTCCAACGCGCTGCCGTTCTCGCTCTGGGAATGGCAGTCGGACTTCCGCGTCGCCGGCCGCGAGGACGTGCCGAACGACGGCGCCGGCGTGCGCACGGTGACGCCGTCGTTCTTCACCACGCTCGGCATCCCGGTCCTGGCCGGCCGCTCGTTCGAGGAGAGCGACGTCGCCACCGCCGAACCGGTCGCGATCGTCAGCGACGCCTTCGCGCGCGAGCACATGGCCGGTCTGGATCCGATCGGCCAGCGGTTGACGCTGGACGCCCGCAAGCCGCAGTGGATGACGATCGTCGGCGTCGTCGGCGCGACGCGTCATCGCGGCCTCGACGAGGAGCTGCGGCCGGAGATCTACCGGGTGCTCGCGCAGAGCCAGGCCCTCTCGACGCTCCTGCTTGCGCTCCGTTCCTCGACCGATCCTGAAGCGATGGCGCCGCAACTGGTCGACGTCGTTCACAGCCTCGATCGGGCGCTGCCAGTTCAGGAGATCAAGTCGATGGACGCATTGATCGCGGGACGAACGGCCGAGCGGCGCTTCTACATGACGCTGTTGACGCTGTTCGCGATCCTCGCCGGCGCGCTCGCCGCCACCGGGATCTACGGCGTGATGTCCTACATCGTCACCCACGCCCGACGCGAGATCGGCATCCGTCTGGCGCTCGGCGCACGACCGGTGCAGGTGCGCACGCGCGTGCTGCGCCAGGGCCTCGGCCTCGTCGCCATCGGCGCCGCGATTGGTCTTGCCGGCGCGTGGAGCCTATCGGGCCTGCTCGAGAAGCAGCTGTTTCAGATCACGACTGCCGATCCGGGAGCGTACGCGGGCGCGGTTCTCTTGCTGCTGATCGTCGCGGCCGTCGCCTGCTGGCTTCCGGCGACGCGGACGACGAGGATCGATCCCGCGACGGTGCTGCGAGACTAGATTCGCGTCGGTACGACGGGCCCTACCACACCCAGTCCGCGATGAAGAGATTGGTATCGCGTGGATTGGTGGAGTGCCGATTCGACGCGAAGACGAGCTTCTTGCCATCGGGCGAGAACATCGGGAAGCCGTCGAAGCTCTCGTCGTACGTGACCTGCTCGAGGCCCGTGCCGTCGACATTGATCAGGTAGAGGTCGAAGTTCGGCCCGCGCGGGTTCTTGAAGTTGGTCGCGAAGATGATCTTCGTGCCGTCGGGCGAGAAGAACGGCGCCCAGTTCGCGCCGCCCATGTCTTTCGTCACCTGACGCAGGTTGCCGCCGTCGCGATCCATGACGAACACGTCGAGCGACGTCGGCCGCCACAGTCCCTTCTTCAAGAGGCCGAGGTAGTCGTCGAGCTCCTTGCCCGGCGCCGGGTGCTTGCCGCGGAAGACGATCTTCGTGCCGTCGGCGGAGAAGAACGGACCGCCGTCGGGGCCGGGCAGATTGGTGAGGCGACGGACGTCCGATCCGTCGAGGTTCATCGAGTAGAGCTCCATGTCGCCGTCGCGCGTGCTCGTGAAGACGATGCGCCCGTCCTTCGCCACCGTCGCTTCGGCGTCGTAGCCGGGCGTGTCGGTGAGGCGGACGA
Organism: Vicinamibacterales bacterium; assembly: GCA_035711465.1. Taxonomy (GTDB): domain Bacteria; phylum Acidobacteriota; class Vicinamibacteria; order Vicinamibacterales; family SCN-69-37; genus DASTCC01. The sequence continues at coordinate 4,663 of DASTCC010000058.1, read as the reverse complement.
GGTTCTTGCCGTCGGCGTCGGCACGGAAGATGTCGTAGGTGTCGTAGATCGGCCAGACGTAGCCCATCTCCTGGCTCGGCACCGGCGGGCACATGTCGCCGCCGAGATGCGTGGACGCGTAGACGATCTGCTTGCCGTCGGGCGTGTAGTGGCTGCAGGTGGTGCGGCCCTTGCCGGAGCTCACGAGATGCTTCTCGGAGCCGTCGATCCGCATCGTGTAGATCTGATCGCAGGGGTGCTCGCCGGTGCTCTGGAAGCTGAGCCACTGGCCGTCGAACGAGAAGTAGGCCTCGGCGTTCTCGCCGCTCGTCGTCAGCTGTTTGATGTTCGTGAGGTGACGTTCGCCGGGCCGGGCCAGCGCCTGCGCCGCCGCGGGCGCGGGCGCCGCGGTCTCCGCGGGCGGAGCCTCGCGGTCGGAGCATCCCGCGAGGCCGGACAGCAAGGCGACAAACACGGACAAGGACACACGCTTCATGTGCCACATTCTATTTGACCGTGGAAACCCGCCGCATCATCCACGTGGATATGGACGCGTTCTACGCGTCGGTCGAGCAACGCGATCGGCCTGAACTACGCGGGAAACCCGTGGCCGTCGGCGGCCCGCCGGCGTCGCGCGGAGTCGTCGCCGCGGCGAGCTATGAGGCCCGTAAGTTCGGCGTGCGATCGGCCCTGCCGATGTCGCGGGCCGTCCGCCTCTGCCCCGATCTCGTCGTCGTCCCGCCCGACTTCAAGAAGTACCGGACGGTGTCGCAGCAGGTCTTCACGATCTTCCGATCGGTGACGCCGCTCGTCGAGGGCCTGTCGCTCGACGAGGCGTACCTCGACGTCACGGAGAACGTGTGGCACGAGTCGCTCGGGGTGAACGTCGCCAAGCGGGTGAAGCAGCTGATTCGGGACGAGACCGGGCTCACGGCGTCGGCGGGCGTGGCGCCGAACAAGTTCCTGGCGAAGATCGCGTCGGGCTGGCGCAAGCCGGACGGCCTGACGGTGATCGCCCCCGAGCGTGTCGAGGCGTTCCTGCAGCAGCTGCCGGTCGACGCGTTGTGGGGCGTCGGCCCGGTCACGGCGCAGCGGCTTCGCGAGTCCGGCATCGAACGGCTCGTCGACGTGCGCACGGCGGATCCCGTCGTCCTGCGCGCGGCGGTCGGGAGCATGGCGGACTGGCTGGCCCGGCTCGCCGCCGGACAGGACGATCGTACGGTCGAGCCCGACCGGCCGGCGAAGTCGTCGTCGTCCGAATGCACCTACGCGCACGATCTGGTCGACGTGACGCGCATGCACGAGGAACTCGACATGATGGCGCGCGACAACGCCGGCTGGTTGGTCAAGCGCGGCCTGGTGGCGAGAACGGTGACGATCAAGGTGCGTTACGACGACTTCACGACGGTGACGCGGAGCGACACCCGGCCGGCGACGAGCAACGCCGACGAGATCGCGCACCGCGCCGTCGCGCTGCTGGCGCGGACGGACGCCGATCGCCGGCCGGTGCGCCTGCTCGGCGTCGGCGTGCACAACCTCGGCAGCGCGGACGGCGCTGATGACGGCGAGCGACGTCTGTTCTGAGCACCCGGGCCCGCGCTTGACTATCGATTTCTACCTATGTAGAGTTCGGCTATGCCCCGCGCCTTGTCCTCGGCCACTGCCCTCGTGCTCGACGCGCTCGACCGCGGCGTCCGGCATGGATTCGACCTGCTCGACGCCACCGGCCTGCCGAGCGGCACCGTCTATCCCATCCTGCGGCGGCTCGAGCACGACGGCTTCGCCACTTCGCGCTGGGAGGCGGCCCGGCTCGCCCAGCAGGAGCAGCGTCCGCCGCGCCGTTACTACGAGCTGACGCGCGAGGGGCGCGAGCTCGTCGCCGAGGCCCGGGCCAGGTTTCCGATTTTCGGCGCGCTCAACGCCGCCCGCCCGCGGCCCCGCCGCGCCTGAGTGCCGCATGCCGTCGCGACCGCCCATCCTCGTCGCCCTCGCGCTCGCCATCGTCCGCGCCGCGGCGTGGCTCGTGCCGCGCGGCGACCGTGAGCTGTTCCGTCGCGAGTGGACGGCGGAGATCGTCCACGGCCAGCGGAACAGCGCGCAAAGCGAATCGCCCACGGAGGCGCAGATGTCGCTCGTCCGCCGATCGTTCGGCGCCCTGCCCGATGCGGCCTGGATTCGTCGTCAGTTCACGCGCGACAGCGAGCTCCTGCACGACATCCGGCACGGACTCCGTCTCTATCGCCGCGCCCCGGCGATGTTCGCGCTGATCGTCGGCGTCCTCGCGGTCGGCATCGGCGCGTCGACCGCGGTCTTTCATGCCGTCGATACGCTGCTGCTCCAGCCGATGCCGTACGCCGACGCGGATCGCGTCGCTTTCGTCTGGCAGCGATCGCCCGACGGGCACAAAGGCGACGTCGCGCCGGCGGACTTCGTCGACCTGCAGCAGCGCGTGCGGGCGTTCACGACGCTCGCCGCGGCCGAGCCCTACGGCCGCGACTACCTCGACGGCGGCGAGCCCGAGGTCCTGACTGGCGCGCGCGTGACCGAAGGCTTCTTCGACAGCCTCCGTGCCGAGCCGGTGCTCGGCCGGCTGTTCAACGCCGAGGACTACCGAACCCGGCGCAACGTCGTCATCATCAGCGAAGGCCTGTGGCAGCGGCGGCTCGCGCGTGCGCCCGACATCGTCGGCCGGACGATCCGTCTCGACGAGGGCACCTTCGAGGTGGTCGGCGTGCTGCCGAAGACGTTCGAGCCGCGCGTCCTGTGGCAGAAGCAGGACATCTGGACGACAAAGGCGGTGATCGAACAGTACGAACTGCAGTCGCGAGGCAGCGGCTACTGGAACGTCGTCGGCAAGCTCGCCCCGGGCGTGACGCTAGAGCAGGCGACGCAAGAGCTGGACGCGGTGTCGGCACAGATCGGCGTCGAGCATCCCAAGACCAACGCCCGACTGCGCGCGTTCGCCATGCCGCTGCGCACCCATCTCGCCAACGGCGCCGAGCGTCCGCTCGCGCTCCTCGCGATCGGCGCCGGGCTGATCCTGCTGCTCGCGATCGGCAGCGCAGCGACGCTGCAGATGACGCAGCTCAGCGGCCGGCTGCAAGAGTTCATGGTGCGGGCGGCGCTCGGCGCGCATCGCCAGCGGCTCGTGCGCCAGGTCCTGGCCGAGGCGATGACGATGGTCGCAGTCGCGGTTGGCGTCGGCGTGCTGCTGTCGGCCGGGCTGATGAAGATGATCCAGGCGGTCGGCCCCGACACGCTGGCGCTGCCGACGGACAGCGGCGTCACCGTGCGTCTCGTGCTGTTCGCGTCGCTGCTCGGCGGCGTGACCGTGCTGCTGTCCGGACTCGCGCCGCTCTTCGTCATGCTTCCGGCGCGGTCGTCATCGCGGCTTTCGGGGACACTATCGTCTCGCGGATCGGCATCGCACGCCTACGGGCGATCGGCGCTGGTGGTCGCGCAGATCGCGCTCGCCGCGGTGCTGCTCGTCTCCGCCGGCCTGCTCGCGCGCAGCTTCATGAAGGTGCTCGCGATCGATCCGGGCATCGCCACGCGCAATCTGATCGCCGCGCAGGTGTTTGCGTACGATCGCAACGAGACCGCCGCCAAGCGCACCGCCTTCTTCGCCGAGACCATCGAGCGCATCAAGGCGCTGCCCGGCGTCGACGCGGTCGGCGCAGCGTCCACGGTGCCGTTCCTTCAGGCCGACATCGACATCCTCAGCCCGATCACCATCGTCGGCGCCGAACCGCCGGCGACCGGCGAGGTTCAGCGCGTGTACCTCGCCTCAGCAACGCCCGACTATTTCGGCGCCGCCGGCATCGCCCTGCGCCGCGGACGCGGATTCACGGCGGCCGATGTCATGGGCGCGGAGATCGTCGCCGTCGTGAACGAGGCCGCGGCGCTCAAGTTCTGGCGTGGCGAGGATCCGATCGGCCGCTCGATCGAGATCACGGACTACGGCCGCAAGAAGATCGCGCGCGTCGTCGGCGTGATCGCCGAGCTCCGCTACGGCGGGCTCGAGGGCAAGTCGCGCCCCGAGGTGTTCCTGCCGCACGCGCAGTCGCCGAGCGCGGCGATGACCTACGTCGTCCGCGCTGCCGTCGATCCCGCGGCGATGCTGCCGGCGATCAAGAAGGCGGTATGGTCGGTCGATCCGCTGCAGACGTTCTACGAAACGGGCGCGGTGACCGACATGGTGCGGCATTCGCTGCGCACGCGCATCTTCGCGCTGCGTCTGGTCCTGGCGCTCGCCGGCATTGGCTTCGTGATCGCGCTTGCCGGCGCGCACGGGGCCGTGCTCTGGGCGCTGCGGCGGCGAACGGCGGAGTTCGGCGTGCGCATGGCCCTCGGCGCCCGCGGCGCCGACATCCGGCGCCACATGCTCTCGTTCGCCGGCCGCCTCGCCATCACCGGCATCGCGCTCGGATTGATCGCCGCCGGCGTCCTGTCCGGCCTGCTGCGCGGCCTGCTGTTCGATATCGCACCCTGGGACCCGATGACGTTCGCCGGCATCGCGGCGGGCCTGCTGATCGCGGTCTTCGCGGCGTGCGCGCTGCCCGCGATCCGTGCCGGCAGGATCGATCCGGTTGCGGCGCTGAAGTAAAAGGGGGACGGAGCCCTTTTCCACAGATTTGGCCATTGTGGGGACAGAGGTCCGCGTCAACAACACGCAGCGGACCTC
>DASTCC010000057.1:0-10521 GCA_035711465.1 Vicinamibacterales bacterium | reverse complement strand
CGGAGATCTCCGGGCTGTCGTGGACGTAGTAGCGCTCTTCGTGGTGCCGGATCTCTTCGCGGAGCTGGCGAGCGCGTTCGGCAGGGGTCATGACGAGCGTGCGGCGCGCGGGCGCGGGAGTGCCGCGCGCGTCTCTACCGGTCGCGACTCAAGACGTAGTCGACGAGCGAGATCAGGGCGTCGCGTTCGGTGGAGGGCGCGAACGCGGCGGTGAGGTGCGCTTTGGCGCGCTCGCCGTAGCCGACCGCTTTCGCGTAGGCGGCATCGACGACGCCGTGCGAGCCGAGCAGGTCCTTGATCGTCCGCCAGTCCTCGGGGCTCACCTCGCCCTCGCTGACCACGCGCTGGATGAGCGCCGAGATCTCGGGGCCGGTGCGCTGCAGCAGCAGGATGATCGGCAAGGTGACCTTGCCTTCGCGCAGGTCGCCGCCGATCGGCTTGCCGAGCGCCGACTGGTCGGCCATGTAGTCGAGCACGTCGTCGACGATCTGAAAGGCGATGCCGAGGTCGAAGCCGTACTCGCGGAGCGCGACGCGCTGCTCCGGCCGGCACTCTCCCAGCAGGCCGCCGATCTCGGCGCAGCCCGAGAAGAGATAGGCGGTCTTGCGGCGGATGATCTCGAAGTGCTCGTCCTCGGACACGGCGATGTCGCCGGTCTTTGTGAGCTGATAGAGCTCGCCCTCGATCATCCGCAGGGTGACGTCGCAGAGCAGGCGGACGACCTCGAGGGTGTCCTGCGTCAGCGCCATCGCCATCGAACGGATGTAGAGGTAGTCGCCGAGCAGGACGGTGATGTCGCTGCCCCACCGCGAGTGCGCCGTCATCCGTCCCCGCCGCGTCGTCGCGTCGTCGATGATGTCGTCGTGGACGAGCGTCGCGGTGTGGATGAACTCGACGACGGCGGCGTTGAGGACGCCGCGGTCCCCGGTGTAGCCGCAGAGGCGCGCGGCCATGAGCAGCACGGCCGGCCGGACGCGCTTGCCACCGCTCATCTGGACATAGCGGCCCATCTGCGGGATGAGCTCGACGCGGGATTCGAGGTGACGGGCGAATTCGCGCTCGACGCGCGACAACTCGTCGCGCACCGGCTCGAAGATCCGGGCGAGATCCGGTACGGAGGCAGCGGATGGATTCACGAAACGGTCTCGCCAGCGAGCAAGAAAACCTGCGGGAATGAAACCATGGTTTCGCCGGTGAGTCAACGCGCGGGACGCGTCATCGGACGTGCGAATTGCGAGCGTCGCCGAGGAACGCGGCGAAGTTGTCGGCGAGCCGCGCGGCCAGTGCCTCGCGCGCGACCTGTCGGGCGGCGGCCAGCGCGGCGAAGGTCTCGACGACCCAGGCCGGTTCGTTGCGCTTGCCGCGATGCGGAATCGGCGCGAGGAAGGGCGCGTCGGTTTCGATCAGGATCCGGTCGTCAGGAAGAAAACGGGCCAGTTCCCGCAGGTTTTCCGCGCGCGGGAACGTGAGGATGCCGGCAAGCGAGACGAAGAAGCCAATCTCGAGCGCGCGCCGCGCTTCGTCCTGGGTGCCGGTGAAGCAGTGCATGACGCCGCGCACCCGGCCCTGTCCGGCGTCCTTCAGCATCGCGATCGTGTCGTCGGCGGCCTCACGCGTGTGGATGATGACCGGCCGATCGAGCTCGAGCGCCAGTTCGATTTGCGACGCAAACACCTTTGCCTGGACGGGCCTCGGCGAGAAGTCGTAGTGGTAGTCCAGACCGATCTCGCCGATGGCCACGGCGTCGCTGCGCTCGACCGCCGCGCGCGCGAGTCGGGCCGCTTCCTGCGGATCGGCTTCGTAGGCGCCCGCCCGATGCGGATGGATCGCCGCCGCCGCGCGCACCTCGGGCCACGCGCCACGCACGGTCTCGAAGCGCGCGATTTCCTCGGGCTCGTCGGCCGAGAGAATGCACAGCGCGCGCTCGACGCCAGCCGCTTTCGCACGCGCGACGACCGCGTCGAGGTCGTCGACGAACTTCTCGTCGGCGAGATGGCAGTGGGTGTCTATCAACATCGCGCTATCGCTGGACTGCGTCTGGGTTGGGGCTTGCGCCTTGGGTCGTGAGCCAGAACCTCCCCAAGGCCCAGGTCCCAAGGCCCAGGACGGCCAGTTACCTCACGCGCGTTCCCGGCGCCGGCGCCTGATCGAACGACACCAGGATCGGCTGGCCGCCCTCGGGGCTCGCGGCGAGGACCATGCCGTTCGATTCGATGCCCATCAGTTTCGCCGGCTTGAGGTTGAAGACGATGGCGACGTGCCGGCCGACGAGCGATTCGGCTTCGTAGGCTTCGGCGATGCCGGCGACGAGCGTTCGCTGTTCCGTGCCGACGTCGATGGTGAGCTTCATCAGCTTCTTCGAGTTCGGCACGCGCTCGGCGGTGATCACGCGGGCGACGCGCAGATCGATCTTCATGAACTCGTCGATCGAGATGCGCGCGTCCTGCGCCGCGGCGGCTGGCGCGCCCGGCGCGGGCGGCGCTGGCGCCGGTGCGGCCGGAGCGGCGGACGGAGAGGGAACGGGCGTCGGTTGATCGGTCACGCGTGACTCCTTGGTGGACACTTCGGCGGCCGGGGCCGCGGCTTCGAGTCTCGGCCAGAGCGCCTCCTTGCGTGTGAGCGTGCGCTCGCCGCTCGCATGCAGCACGCCATCCTCGGCGAATCGCAGCTTGGCGACCGACGTCACCGGCGCGCCAAGCCGGCGCAGGATCTCCTCCGCCGATCCGGGGATCACCGGCGCCAGCAGCACGGCTGCGACCCGCAGCGCCTCGGCCGAGGACCAGAGGACGGCGTCGAGCGCGAGCTTGTCGTCCTCGCGCTTGGCGAGCGTCCACGGCGCGCTCGAGGCGATGAACTCGTTGGTCGCATCGATCACGCGAAACGCCTCGGCGCAGCCGCGATCGAGCTGCAGCTTCTCCATCGCGTGCTGGTAGTCGCGCACCGCCGCATCCACGGTCAGCTGCAGGCGCTCGTTCGGCACCGCGGCGACGAGCTGCCCCTGCCGGTAGCGCTCGGCCATCGACGTCACGCGGTTCACCAGGTTGCCCAGGTTGTTCGCGAGATCGACGTTGTACTTCTCCTCGAACCGGTCCCAGGTGAAGTCGCCGTCCGATCCGAAGACGATTTCCTTGGTCAGGTAGAGACGCAGCGGATCGGGACCGAAGCGCTCGGCCGCGTCGAGCGGATCGAGCGAGGTGCCGAGCGACTTGCTCATCTTCTGGCCCTTGGTGAGGACCCAGCCGTGGCCGTACACCTGCCTGGGCAGCGCCACGCCGGCCGAGAGCAGCATCGCCGGCCACACCACGCAGTGAAAACGCGTGATGTCCTTGCCGACGAGATGCAGATCGGCCGGCCACCAGGTCTCGAAGAGCTCCGGATCGGTGCCGAGGCCGACCGCCGCCGCGTAGTTGATGAGCGCGTCGTACCAGACGTAGACGACGCTCTCGGGATCGAACGGCAGCGGGATGCCCCACGCCTGTCCGGCGCGGCTGACCGAGATGTCTTCGAGTCCGGTCTCCAGCAGCCGCAGCATCTCATTGCGGCGGGACTCGGGCTCGACGAACCCGGGGTGCCCGGCGTAATGCGCGAGCAGGGCGTCGCGGTACTTCGACAGCCGGAAGAAATGGTTCTTCTCGCGAATCCAGTCGGCCTTGCGCTGGTGGATCGGACAGAGGCCGCCCTCGAGCAGGTCCTTCTCCTGCTTGAAGGCTTCGCACGACACGCAGTACCAGCCCTCGTAGATGCCCTCGTAGATGTCTCCGGCTTCGCGCGAGCGGCGCACGATCGTCTCGACCGCGGCGCGATGCCGCGGCTCGGTCGTGCGGATGAAGTCGTCGAACGAGATGTTCAGGCGCGTCCAGACGTCGCGGAACTCGCGCTCCATCCGGTCGGTGTAGGCCAGCGGCTCGAGGTCGAGCTCGCGCGCGCGGCGGTAGACGTTCTGGGAATGCTCGTCGTTGCCCATGACGAAGCGCACGTCGAACCCCGCCAGGCGGCGGTGACGGGCGATCACGTCGGCGGCGATCTTCTCGTACGCCGTGCCGAGGTGCGGCCGGTTGTTGACGTAGTCGATGGCGGTCGTCAGGTAGTAGCGGGACATGGTCGGCTGGCGGCGCAACGCCGCAAACCCCCATTCTACCGAAAGCGCGTCGCGCCCCGTTCCGCCCAGGCGCGCATGGCCTCGGCCTGCACCAGCTTCAGGGGCCGGCCCGTCGCCTCGGCCACCCGCAGGCAGTCGTCGAACTCGGGCGCGGCGTTGAGCGTCTCGCCATGCCGGCCGGCCACCTTGATGCGCACGCGGCCGCCGGTGATCTCGACCTCGACCCACTCGCGATCGAGCGTCTCGCGCGTCACCGGCGTGAAGCGAACGCCGATCGTCGTGGTCTCGCGGAACAGGACGTCGACGAGAGCCGTTTGACGATCCGGCGGCGACAGCACCGTGAGCAGTGTCCCCGGTCTGCCCTTCTTCATCTGAATCGGCGCGAGGAACGCATCGAGCGCGCCCACCGCCAGCAGCCGGTCGAGGACCGGACCGAAGAGCTGCGGGCTCATGTCGTCGATCTCGCACTCGATCTTGATGACGTCGGCCGACGCGGCAGGCGTCTCCGGCCGCCGCGCCGTGCGCTCGCCGATGACGACGCGCAGCACGTTCGGTGACGGGCCCAGATCCAGGGTGCCGGCGCCGTAGCCGATCCGGTCCGGCGTCATCGAGGGCATCGCGCCGAAGGCCCGGGCGTACCCGGACACCAGCAGCGCGCCCGTCGGCGTCACCAGCTCGGCTTCGATGCCGGAGCTGTAGATCGGCACGTCCTTCAACAACCGCATCGTCGCCGGCGCCGGCACGGGAAACACGCCGTGAGCGATGCGGATGGTGCCGCTGCCGACGTTCAGCGGCGAGGCGACGACATCGTCGATGCCGAACCAGTCGAAGGCGAAGACGGCGCCGACGATGTCGATGATCGAGTCGACCGCGCCGACTTCATGGAGGTGGACGCGATCGATCGGCACGTCGTGGATCGCCGCTTCGGCCTCGGCGAGGCGATGAAAGAGCGCGATGGCGCGGTCTCGGGCGGCGGGGCCGAGAGACGATCGGCGGATGGCCGCGGCGATGTCGTCGAGCGTCGCGTGATCGTCGCCGTGATAGTGACGATGGCCGGCGCCAGACGTGGACTGGTGATCCTGAGCGGCCCCAGGGTCGGTCGACGGCACATGATGGCGCTGCGCCGAGCTCGATCGCTCGACGACGGAGAAATGCGTCGCCGAGAGTCCGGCGCGAAGGACGCGCGACACGCGCAGCTCATGCTCGACGCCGAGCGATCCCAGCGCCTCTTCCAGCGCCGTGGCCGGCAGGCCGGCGTCGAGGAGCGCCGCCAGCAGCATGTCGCCAGCCGCGCCGGAGAAGCAGTCGAGATACAGCACCTGCGCCATTCACATGCCTCGAAACTCGCGGATCGACACGAAGCGCGCGTCCGCCAGCACCAGATGGTCGTGGACCGCGATGCCGAGGACCTCGCCGGCCGTCGCCATCCGCCGCGTCAGATCGAGATCCTCCTGCGTCGGCGTCGGATCCCCGGAAGGATGATTATGGAACAACACCACCGCCGCCGCCCCGCTGGCGATGGCCGGCCTGAACACCTCGCGCGGATGCGCCATCGTCGCGTCCAGCGTGCCGGTGGAGATTTCCTGCGCGCGAATCACCCGCAGCCGCGAGTCCAGCAGCAGCACGCCGAAGCGCTCGATCGCGTGCGCGCCATGCTCCGGCAGCAGCACCGCCGCGGCGTCCCTCGCGCTGAGGATCTGCTTCCGCAGGACGGTCGCGCGGGTCAGGGTGCGACGGCCCAGTTCGATCGCGGCCTGGATGCGCGAGGCCTGCGCCGGGCCGATGCCCGGCGTCCCCGCCAGCTCGTCGACCGAGAGCCGGGTCAAGCCGTGAAGGCCGCCGGACCGGATCAGCAACCGGTTGGCGAGCTCGAGCGCGTTGGCGCGCGCCGAGCCGTGTCCGATGAGCGTGGCCAGGAGCTCGTTGTCGCCGAGCACGGCGGCGCCGCGGCGTCGCAGCTTCTCGCGCGGCCGGTCGCCGGCGATGACGTCGTTCATGCGCCAGAGCCGTGCAAAACCGGCGCCGACGGGCCCTGCCCGAGACGCGCGGCGCCCGGCCTGCTAAGATGGAATGTTTGCCACGGGTGATTTGATGATTTCAGTGCACGACGTGTCGATGCGTTTCGGCGGCAAGGTCCTCTTCGAGGACGTGACCACGACGTTCTCCAAGGGACGCCGGTACGGACTGACGGGGCCCAACGGCTCCGGCAAGTCGACGTTCATGAAGCTCCTGACCGGCGAGATGCCGCCGCAGAAGGGGGCGGTCGTCCGGCCGGACAAGCTCGGCGTCCTCCGCCAGGACCAGTTCGCGTTCGACGCGTGCCGGGTCATCGACACCGTGATCATGGGCAACGAACGTCTGTGGCAGACGCTGCAGGCGCGCGAGGCGCTCTACGCCAAGGCGACGCTGACCGAAGAGGACGGCATGCGCCTCGGCGAGCTCGAGGGGATCGTCGGCGAGGAAGACGGCTACTCCGCCGAAAGCGACGCGGCCGTGCTGCTGCAGGGGCTCGACATTCCGGGAGAGCTCCACGCGCGCACGATGGCGGAGCTCCAGAGCGGCCAGAAGGTCCGGGTGCTGCTGGCGCAGGCGCTGTTCGGCCGTCCCGAGGCGCTGCTGCTCGACGAGCCGACGAACCACCTCGACCTCGACTCGATCCACTGGCTGCGCGAGTTCCTGATCCGCTACGACGGCACGCTGATCGTGATCTCGCACGACCGGCACTTCCTGAACGAGGTGTGCACCCACACGGCGGACATCGACTATCAGACGATCATCACCTACGCCGGCGGCTACGACGAGATGGTGCTCGCGAAGACGCAGATTCGCGCGCGCATCGAGGCCGACTACGCGCAGCGCGAGAAGAAGATCGCGCAGCTCAACGACTTCATCGCGCGCTTCTCGGCGGGCACGCGGTCGAGCCAGGTCCAGTCGCGGCGCAAGGAAGTCGAGCGGCTCGAGACCAGCACGCTGGCGCGCTCGAACATCCAGCGTCCCTACATCAAGTTCGCGATGAACCGGCCTTCAGGAAAGACCGTGCTCGAGTGCAAGGGCGTCGCGAAGGCCTACGGCGATCACCGGGTGATCAGCAACTTCAGCGCGATCGTCGGCCGCGGCGAGAAGGTCGTGCTCTCCGGACGCAACGGCGCCGGCAAGACGACCCTGCTCAAAGCGCTGCTCGCCGACGCGCCGGGCCTCACGCCGTCGCCCGGGGACATCGACAGCGGCACGGTCCGGTGGGGGCACGAGGTCTCGGTCGGCTACTTTTCGCAGGATCACACCGGAGCGATCACCAAGGGCATGACCGCGGTGGACTGGCTGCACCAGTTCGATCCGTCGGCGGCGCGCCAGGACATCCACGGCTTGCTCGGCCAGATGCTGTTCAGCGGCGAGGAGGGCTACAAGCCGACCGAGGCGCTCTCCGGCGGCGAGACCGCGCGGCTGCTCTTCTGCCGCATCATGCTGCAGAAGCCGAACGTGCTGGTCTTCGACGAGCCGACCAACCACCTCGACCTCGAATCGATCAACGCGCTGAACGTCGCGCTGCAGAAGTTCGAGGGCACGGTCCTGCTCGTCACCCACGACCAGGACCTGATGGAAGAGGTCGGCACGCACGTCTGGCGCTTCGACGCCGGCGCGATCGCCGACTTCAAGGGCCCGTGGGAGGAGTTCGTCGCCGCCGAGGGCGCTACTTCAGGAGCCCGCCCATAGTCAGCACGACGGCGACGATGATGACGTAGCCGATGAGGTCGAGGACGATGCCGTGGCGCATCATCGCGCCAATCGGGATGTAGCCGCTGCTGTAGACGATGGCGTTCGGCGGCGTCGAGATCGGCATCATGAATCCCAGACTGGCGCCGAGCGTCGCGCCGAGCGCCGGCTCCAAGGGCGACACGCCGGCCGCGCGTGACACGGCAATCGCCGTCGGCACCACGATATTGGCCGACGCGGTGTTCGACGCCGCTTCCGACATCACCACCGCGACCGCGGTGAACACGAGGGTCAATCCGACCTCGCCAGCGCCTGGGAACTGCGCCGCGATCAGCTTGCCGAGCGCCGTCGACAACCCCGTCGTCTCGGCGAGCTGGCCCATGGCGATCCCGCCGCCGAAGAGCAGGATGATGCCCCAGTCGATGCGCGAGGCCTCCTCCCACGTGATCGTGAACTGGCGCGCGCGCCAGCTGATCGGCATCACGAAGAGGAGCAGCGCGCCGATGAGCGCGGCGACCGACTCGGGCATCACCACGTTGACGCGGCGTACCACGTCGTGATCCGAGCCGAGCCCCAGCTGCAGCAGGCCCGGTCCGACCCAGAGCGCGACGGTCACTGCGAAGGCGATGATGACGTTGCGCTCGCCGATCGTCGTCGGCCCGAGCTTCTTCCACTCGTCGGTGACGGCACGCCGGGCTTCGTCGCCGAGGGTGATGCGCCGCGCCGCCGGCACGATCATCCAGACCGCGAGGAACGCCATCGTCAGGAACACAATCGGCAGGCCGAGCGCCATCCAGCCGGCGAAGGAGACGTCGACGCCGGGCAGCTCGCTGAGGAAACGCCGGCCGATGAGGTTCGGGGGCGTCCCGACCGGGGTAGCGATGCCGCCGATCGACGCCGCGAACGACGTCGTCAGCATCATCGTCAGCGCGAAGCGGCGGAAGTCGGGGTCGTTGGCGCGGCCGCGGCCGAGCTCGGCGAGCACGGCGAGTCCGAGCGGGAACATCATCGCCGTCGTCGCGGTGTTGCTCATCCACATCGAGATCACGCAGCCGACGAGCGCGTAGACCACCATCAGCCGCAGGCCGCTGTGCCCCACCCAGCGTGAGGACAGCGCCGTGAACGCCAGCCGGCGATCGAGCTTGTGGACGAACATCGCCTCGGCGAGGATGAAGCTGCCGATGAAGAGGAAGATGATCGGATCGGCAAACGGCGCGAACACGGCGCGGGCGGTGGTGACGCCGGTGACGACGGCGAGCGTGGGCCCGAGCAGCGCGGTGATCGCGAGCGGCAGCGCCTCGGTCATCCACAGCACGATCATCATCACGAGGATCGCGGCCAGCCGATGCGCCTGCGGCGACAAGGTGGGCGTCGGCCAGAGCAGGATCGCGAAGAACAGCAGCGGCGCCGCGACCATGCCGAAGGTACGGCGACGGCGGTTGAACTGCTCTTCGGCGGGCGAATAGGCCTCGCCGCTCTCCGACGCCTCGTGAAGCTTTCTCATCTCGTCGTCACCGTTCGCGAAGGCGGCCACCAGTCGACCGCCGCCAGCAGTTCCGCCCAGCCGGTCAGGAGCAGGCCGCGATCGGTCCACTCGACCTCCTGCGCGCCTCCCGGCGACACGACGCGAACGCGCCGCGCGGCGCCGCCATACGCCGCGGCCGCGACGGCTGCGGCGCACGCGCCGGTGCCCGACGCATCGGTCGGCCCCACGCCACGTTCCCAGATCAGGATCTCGACCCGGTCGGGTGCGGCGACTCGGGCGAGCTCGACGTTCGTGCCTTCGGGGAAGAACGGATGGACGGCCAGCGCCGCGGCGATCGTCCTCAGCCGCTCCTCGGTGACGTCGCCGAGGACCACGCACTGAGGATTGCCGACGCGAAGCACGACGGCGCGCACGGAGGCACCGTGAACGTCGAGCACCTCCTCGCGCAACTGGTCGGGCGGCCCCATTTCGGCGCGGAAGGTCCAGCGGCGATCCTCGGCGGACAGCAGCGTCAGTCGCTTCTCGCCGGCGCCGGTGCCGATGACGATGGTCTCGCCCGCGGCCGTCCGGCGCTCGGACGCGAGCCAGGCCGCCGCGCATCTCACGCCGTTGCCCGAGACTTCCGACGGACTGCCGTCGGCGTTGAGGAGCGTGGTGTCGGCGCCGACCTGATTCGGCTCGACGATCATCAGCCCGTCGGCGCCGAGACCGCGGTGCCGATCGCAGACGGCGCGCGCCAGCGCCGCGCGATCCGCGAACGCGTCGACGGCGGCCCGGCGGACCAGGAGGAAGTCGTTGCCGTAGGCATGCGCCTTCACGAAAGGCACCCCGGTCCGCTCGATCACGCGCCCGCCTTTCGACAGAATGCGAGCAGGTGCCATCCGTAGCGCCGCACCCAGGCGCGCGGCAGGGCGTTGAACGTCCCGACGAAGCCGAGATTGAAGAGCGTCCCCTTCCATCCTTTGTGCAGACGGCTCTTCACCGGAAAGCGCTCTGGAACAATCTCCACCGAGGCGAAGCCGCGAAGCAGGCTGCCGAACTCGCCGATCGAGTAGCGGCGCAGAACCGGCGCGTCCTCGTGTTCGAGCGGCACCTTCATCACCTTCGACAGCGCGTTGAGCCACGAGACGCGGTTGTAGACCATGAAAATGCCCGTGCCGCCGGGCCGCAGCACGCGGTGCGCTTCGGCGATGAGAGCTGCCGGATTCGCCGTGTACTGAATCAC
>DASTCC010000056.1:0-5663 GCA_035711465.1 Vicinamibacterales bacterium | reverse complement strand
TCCTTCGGCGCCGACGGCACGGTCGCGATCGACGACGTCTACTCCGGCGACAACGTGCTGACGCAGGCGCCCGGCGGCATCACCGCCGCGATCGGTGCGGCGATCGCGAACGACTTCAAGCCGGTGATGCCCGAGCGCCTCACCGTCCGCCTCGAGGCCGCCGAACGTCAGCAGTTCACGACCATCGAACGCGCCTGGCTCGACACGACCCGGCCGCGCGCGGGGGCAACGCACACGGTGAGCGTGATGCTGCGCGACTACCGCGGCGCCACCGAGACGATCGCCGTGCCGGTGACGATGCCGGCCAAGGCGAGCGGACCGTTGAAGCTGCTCGTGACCGACGGCCCGACGCTGAGCGCCATGGAGACGCGCGAGCTGCGGCCCGGCAAGCCCTCGAACTGGCCGGAGCTCCTGAAGCACCTCCAGGCGGCACGCGCGAACAACCGCGTCTACGTGCGCCTCATCGACGCCGCGACCGGCACGGTCGTCGGCGGCGACAGCATGCCGGCGCTGCCGGCGTCGGCGCGCTCGGTGTTCCAGGCCGACAGCAGCATCGCCTCGGCCGACATGTCGCGCATCGTGCTCGGCGCGTGGGAGCACCGGCTCAACCGCGCAGTGCGCGGCTCGCGCGAAATCACCCTCACTCTCGAGGCGTGGCAATAACCCGCCCGAACGGACACGTATTCGATATGCCCTCCCGGTTTCGACTGTCGTTCTTCGTCTTCCTGGCCGCGATCGCGGCGCCCGTCGCGGCGTCGGGTCCGACGTTCTGGACCGTCGCCACGTCGACGGAGTTCCTGCAGGGTCGATCCGACGGTGTCTACCTCAGTCTCGAAGGCGTCGTGACCGCCGGCCCGCGATTGACCAATCGCCTCACATCGTCGCCGGCGCAGATCTGGAGCCTGACGGAGGCGCCCGACGGCACGCTCTGGGCGGGCACCGGCGGCGACGGCCGCGTGCTGCGCCTTCGTCCGGGACAGCCGGAGGAGATGGTCTTCGACGCCAGCGAGAACAACATCTTCGCGATCGCCGCCGACGCCACGCGCGTGTTCGCCGCTTCGTCTCCAGACGGACGCGTGTATCGCATCGACGCGGCCGGCGCGGCCCAGCCGTTCTTCGATCCGGAAGAGAAGTACATCTGGTCGCTGAGCTTCGACGCGCAGGGACGCCTGTGGGTGGCGACGGGCAACCCCGCCGCGATATATCGCGTCGACCAGTACGGCACGTCGCAGCTCGTCTACAAACCGACGGCGGCGCACGCGGTCGTGCTGGCGAGAGACAGTCAGGGCCGCATGCTCGCCGGCACCGAATCGCCAGGCCGGCTCTATCGCTTCGACGCGAACGATCGGCCGTTCGTGCTGCTCGACTCCGGTATGACGGAGCTCTCGGCGATCGCGCCCGCGGCCGACGGGGCGGTCTACGCCGCCGCGATCGCACGCGGCGACGCCAGTCCCTCAGCCGGCGAATCGACCGCGATTGCCGTGACCACCGCATCGACGACGCCGAGCCCGACCGCGACGACGACGCCATCGCCGCCGGCGCCGCCCAAACGCGGCACGGTCTTCCGCATCGAAGCGAGCGGCGTTTGGGAAGAGATCTGGGAAAGCCCGGACGTGGTCTACGACCTGGCCACCGCCGCGGATGGTTCCGTGCTCGCGGCGACGGGCCCGTCGGGACGGCTCTACCGAATCGGCCGCACGCGCGAAGTGTGGCTGCACACGGGCGTCGACGCCAAACAGATCACCCGGTTCGCGCGTGGCGGGGCGGCAGCCGCACCGGGCGCGTTCGCGACCGCGAATCCCGGCCGCGTCGTGACAATCGCGGACGGCGTGCAGTCGCCCGCCACCTACTACTCCTCTATTCGCGACAGCGCCAGCGTCGCGACCTGGGGGCAGCTGCGCTGGGAATCGTCGGGAAGCACGCAGCTGTTCACCCGATCGGGCAACACCGCCGAGCCCGACGACTCGTGGAGCCCGTGGTCGACGCCGTACAAGAACAGCGCCGGCGAGAACATCACCAGCCCCCCGGCGCGCTATCTGCAGTGGAAGGCGGAGCTGACGTCGTCGGCAGCCCCGGCGCGCCTCACCTCCGTGACCGTGGCCTATCTGCCGCGCAACAACCGGCCATCGGTGACGTCGATCACCGTGCATCCGCCGGGCGTCGTGTTCCAGAAACCGTTCGCCAACGAAGATGGCGCGATCGCGGGCCTGGACGAGCGCGTCGCCGACAGCCGGCGTCCGCCCGGCGACAACGGTCCGACGCCGCCGCCTCCGGGACGCCGCATGTTCCAGAAGGGGCTGCAGACGCTGGCCTGGAAGGCCGAGGACGCCGACAACGATCGTCTGCTCTTCACGCTGCAGTACCGGCGCGACGGCGAGACGGCCTGGCAGGATCTGCGCGCGGATCTCTCCGACACGATCTTCGTCTGGGACACCTCCTCGATGACCGACGGGCGCTACGCGCTGCGCGTGCTTGCTTCGGATCTTCCGACCAACTCGGCGGACCGCGCGCTCACCGGCGAGCGGACGAGCGAGACGATCACGATCGACAACTCGCCGCCGGCGGTGACGACGGAAGTCACCCGTACCAGCGCGGGCGTGCGCCTCGCCGTCCGCGTCACCGACGCGCAGAGTCCGATTCAGAAGGTCGAGTACTCCGTCGGCGGCGGCGCCTGGCAGCTCGTCTATCCGGTCGATGGCCTGGCGGACGCGCCGGACGAACGCTACGAGATCCCGCTCGCCAACGAATCCGAGGCGACGCGCATCGTGGTGCGCGCGACGGATCTGCTCCAGAACGTGACGTCGAAAGCGGCGGTGGTGCGGTAGGCGTCAGAGCCCTTTGGCGCTGACCGTGGTGCTGGTGATGAGCCGGACTTCCGTCGGCGTGGTGAAGCTGTCTTTCAACTGCTCGAGCAGCCACTCGGCGTAGAGCCGGTCGTTTTCCTGCATGCTGCGCAGATCGATCAGCCGGCCCTGGCGGGTCACGGCGTCGGCCAGGGCTGACGCCAGATCCATCCCCGACATCCCGGCGAAGAACGCGGCCCGAACGACCGCGTCCGACGAGCCGAGCTGCGGGCGGCCGCCGTCGGCGACGCGCCAGGCCATCTGATCCCAGTTCTCGTCGACGTGGCGGACGAGGAAGGCCGTGTCCGACGCGTTGAGCTCGCTCAGCATCGCGGCGAGCGAGTCGGTGCGCTCCGGCGCCGGTCCGAACCAGAGGACGGCGCCGACGAGCACCGTGGTGAGCGAGGTCGCGGTCACCGAGCCGAGGCCGACGATCGCCCAGTGCCAGTCGTCGATGGCGCGTTCGAACAGCGCGCGCCACGAGGCCGACTGCTCGGCGCGCACGCGGCTGACGACGCCGCTGGCGAGCCCGGACATCGCCGGCACCTGTTCCGTCTTCAGGCCGTTGCGGAGCACGTCGCCGAGCGAGTTGATGTCCTCGGCCGCCGCCGAGCAGCTCGGGCAGCCGTCGAGGTGCTCCTGGACGCGCAGCATCTCCGCGCCCGGCAGCTCGCCGTCCACGAATGCGCCCAGGTGGCCCCGAATGGCCGTGCAATCACCGAACATCATGACGGTCTCAATGACTCGCGGAGATTCTCGCGGGCGCGCGCCAGTCTCGACTTGACGGTGCCCACCGCCACGCCAAGCGACGTGGCGATCTCGTCGTAACTCAGGCCGTCGATTTCGCGCAGCACGAGCACGGCGCGCTGATCGAACGGCAGATCATCCAGGGCGGCGCGCACCCGCGTCGCCGTTTCGTTCTGCTGCAGCACCTTGTCCGGCATCGCGAAGCTGCGTGATTCGGGCAGCTCGCCGAACGAAGCGGCCGGGTCGTCGAGCGCCACCTGCTGCGACCGGTGCCGGCGTCTCCACCAGCGCTGACGGTTCGACGCCTGGTTGACGACGATCCGGTAGATCCAGGTGCGCAGCGCCGACTGCCCGCGGAACTGCGACAGCGTCCGGAAGACGCGCAGGAACACTTCCTGCGACAGGTCGGCGGCTTCCTGCGGGTCCCCGAGCAGGTGCAGCGCGAGCTGGTAGACCATCCGCTGATGATCCGTCACCAGACGGGTGCACGCGTCCTCGTCGCCCGAGGCGCACTGCTGCACCAGCGCCCAATCGGCGCTTGCGGCGTCCGGCCACGTCAGGACTCGAAAGGGCTTCACAGAGGTCCCATCCGCCATGGTAGCACTCCGGGCGGAAACCCTCGCCTACATGGAGTTAGACCCCGGATGGGCGCCGGAGTTCCTTAGCAGGCTGCAGCCCCTCGGGCGCCCGCAGCTCGCAGCCCGCTCGGGCGCTACAATCACCCCCGTGAGGCGCGTCCTCGCCATCGGCGGTCTGGCCGTTGCCATCGGGACGTTGATCGTCCTGGTGCTGCGGCTGGATCGCGACCGGCAGTACCGGACGTGGCTCGCCACGGGCGAGCAGGCGCTGGCCGGGGGCGATTTCTATGGCGCCATCGAAGCCTATAGCGCTGCTCTGGCGCTTCGACCCGACTCGATGGTCGCGCACCTGCGCAAGGGCGAGGCCTACCGGGCTCAGCGGCGCGACGACGAAGCGATCCGCGATCTGCTCGACGCGGTCCGGCTGGCGCCCGACGCGCCGCAGCCGCTCGTCGCGCTTGGCGAGCTTTACGCTACCCGCGGCGAGGCCGCCCAGGCCGACAAGTGGTACTCGGCGGCCGCGCGGCTCAAAGGCGACGACCCCGAGCTGCTCTACGCGCTCGCTCTCGCCCGCTACCGGGCCGGGCTGCCCGCCGCCGCCGTCGAACCGCTGAAGAAGGCCGTCGCGCGCAACGACTCGCTCGCCGAAGTCCATCATCTGCTGGCGCTGGTCTCGCGCGACATCGGCGATCTCGAAGAGGCGATCGCCTCACTCGAGCGGGCGATCAGGCTGGCGCCGACGCTCGTCGCCGCGCGCGAGGAGCTGGCCGACGTCTATCGTTCGCAGAACCGGCCGGCCGACGAGATGGAACAGCTGCAGGCGCTGGCCACGCTCGATCCGAAGATCGATCGCCAGATCGCCATCGCGCTCGCGCAGCTGCGGACCGGGCAAACCGATCTCGCGCTCGGCACGTTGTCGGGCATCGAGGATCGGGCGCCGAACGACTCGCGCGTGCCGCTGGCGCGCGGGCGCGTCTTTCTCGCCCGCGCCGAGCGCGGCAATCAGGCCGCGGCCGAGGCCGCGCTCGCGGCCCTGGAGCGCGCCCTCGGCGGCACCGCGCGACGGAGCGAAGGCCTGGCGCTGTTCGGCCGGGCGCTCTACCTCACCGGCGACCTCAGCGGCGCCGAACGCATCCTCCAGGAAGCCGTCGCGACGTCGCCGCTCGAACCGCAGGCCTATGCGTTCCTGGCCGACACCTGCGAGCGGCTCGGCCATTTCGTCGACGCACGTAACGCGCTGATGGATCTCGACGCCCTCGAAGGCAGCACCGCGCCGGCCGAGCGTCGCGCCGCCCGCGCCAGCCGAATCGGCACGCTCTCGCTCGAGGCGCTCGACTACGGCACCGCGGCGACCTTCCTGGGCCGCGCCGCCGACCTGCGGCCGACCGACGCCCGCGTGCTCGGTCATCTGGCGCGGGCGCGCTGGGCGTTCGGCGACCATGCCGGCGCCCGCGACGCGCTCGCGCGCGCCCGGGCGATCGACGCAGACGATCCG
>DASTCC010000055.1:0-4218 GCA_035711465.1 Vicinamibacterales bacterium | reverse complement strand
TAGCCCCACTTGCGCTTCGGCGCCGGGGTATAGGCCTCGAAGCGATACGGCCAGTCCCACAGCAGCTCGAATCGGCGTCGATCCCACACGATGGGATCGAACGGGGCGAGCAGGCGCACCTCATCGGCGAGGCCATCGTTTGATGGAGCTTCGCCGGCGGGCCAATACCACGTCTCGCCGTCGACGACCTCCCTGTCGAGCCGCACTTTGGCCCGCGCCAGGGCTTTGGTGATTTCGTGGCTCCACTGCGGCACGGCGTAGCGCAGGCGGCGCACGACCATCGAGAGGCTGGACGAGGGCAGCGGTGCGTACTTGTTGACCACGACATCCACCAGCGCGTCGAGGCGATCCCGCCGCGCCGCGGCGCCATCCGGCGCCGGCCCGGGCTGTTGGAGGCCGTAAATACGGATGCCGGTCTCCCGCCGGATTACGCGCAGCAGGCCCTTGTAGTGCATGTGCTCGAGCATGTGCGTCGTCGCGCTCGACGAGCCGCCCCAGTAGTTGGTGACCCTGCCGTGCGCGAAGTGCGCGTCGACGTCGCGTGGGTGCGCCTCGCCGCGCTCGCGGACGAACTCGAGCAGCGCCCGCGCGCGCCGGTTCGACTTCGCCGGGAGCAGGCCGGCGCCGTCGCGCGGATGCATCAGCTGATGCACCGTCCGCGACACGAAGCCGTAGTTGATGAAGAAGTCTTCCTCGACGTCGAGGGTGCCGTAGAGGCGTTCGAGATCGCCGGCGCGATAGCCGGTGACGCGGTGACGGAGCGTCAGGTCCTGGGCGCGGGCCGGGGCGCGAATGGGGTCGGCTTGCACGAAGCCGAGGCGGTCGAGGGCGGCTGGCAGCGTCGTTGGCTCGAACAGGCGGCCGACCGAAAACCGGCGGATGTCTGCAATCGTCTTCGCGCGCATGAACAGTGTTCATGATCCCATTTTTTCTGTCGCACAACCCCCGGTCGCGTGCTCCCGTCCATACCAGTATGGCCACCTCCATCGTCGACCTGCGCGATGCGGCGCGAAGCCTCCGTCGCGATCGCGGATTCTCCCTCACGGTCATCTTGACGCTGGCTGTCACGATCGGCGCCACCACCGCCGCCTTTTCCATCGTCAACGGCATCCTGATCCGGCCGCTGGCTTATCCCGAGCCGGAGCGCCTGGTCACGCTGCGTGAGGTGTGGCGCGAGGTGCAGCACAACGCCGCGACGCTGCCCGTCAACCAGCGCCACTTCGAGCACTGGCGCCGCAACAGCCGCGCCTTCCAGTCGATGGCCCAGTTCATCACGCTGCCGGCCAACCTGACGTCCGGTGGCCCGGCGGCGCAGATCTCGGTGGTACAGGCGAGCGGGACCCTGTTCGACGTGCTGGGTCAACGCGCCGCCGCCGGACGGCTGCTCGCCGCGGACGACGATCGAGCAGGCGGGCCGGATGTCGCGGTCATCGGCGACGGATTGTGGCAGCAGCGGTTCGGCGGCAGGCCGGACGTGTTGGGCGCCGCGATCGTCCTGGACGGCAGGCCGTTCACCGTCATCGGCGTCCTGCCGCCGTCCTTCCGGCTGCCGGAGGGGGAGCGGCTCGCTGCCAACGTCGATGCCGTGATCCCGATGCGGATCGAGGTGGGATGGGTCGGTGATCACAACAATTCGGCGATCGCGCGAATGGCGCCCGGCGTCACGCTCGAGCAGGCGCAGGCCGAGCTCGACGTCCTGCAGCGCCAGGCCGGGGAGCTGGCCAGCGCCGAATCCGGCCAACACGTGACGCTGGCCGGCGTCGTCACCCGGCTGGACGAGTCCATCGTCGGCCGGTCGCGTCAGAGCGTCCTGCTGTTGTTCGGCGCGCTCGTCGCGGTGTTGGCCATCGCGTGCTCCAACCTCACCAACCTGGCGCTGATCCGCGCGCTGGCGCGCGCCCGCGACGTGGCCATTCGCTCGGCGCTGGGCGCCAGCCGGCGCCGGCTGGTGGCGCGCGCCGTGCTCGACTTCGCCCTGCTCGCGGCGGCGGGTGGCGCGCTCGGCCTGTGGATCGCGTACGCCGCCCTCCGCGTGTTCGTCCAGACAGCGCCGGTCGATCTGCCGCGGATCGAGGACGTCGCCATTGACGCGCGGGTGATCGTCTTCGCGATCGCCATCACGGGCATCACCGGACTTCTGGTGGCGATCCTGCCCGTGCTCCATCTCGTCCATCGCGATCCGCAGGCGGCTCTCCGCAGCGGATCGTCCGCGGCCGGCCAGGGTCCGGCGGGCCTGCGCGCCCGCACGGTGCTCACGGCGGTGCAGGTCGCGCTCGCGGTCACGCTGCTCACCATCACGGCGCTGCTCGGCACCAGCCTGATGCGCGTGCTCGACATCGATTACGGGTTCAGTACGGATCACGTCGTGTCGGTGAGCATCGCGATGCCCGCGGCGCGATACAGCGACGACCGCTCTCGAGTCGACGCCTTCGATCGCATTCTCGGAGGGGTCAGCGCACTGCCGGGTGTCGTCTCCGCCTCGTCTACCTCGCTATTGCCGATGCGTGGCGAAGGGCAGGTCAACTTCGTGGTCGCCGATGGCACCAGCGTGCCGCGGTCGGAGCAGCCGAGCGCGAATTTCCGGTTCGTCAGCCCGGACTACTTTGCCGCCCTGCAGCTGCCGGTGCAAAGCGGCCGGATGTTCTTGCTCGCCGAGCGCGGCCGCGGCCCGCTTACGCCGTCGGTCGTGTCGGCGTCACTCGCGGCGCGGCTGTGGCCTGAGCAGGATGCGCTCGGCAAGGTGTTCAGCCGCGGCATCGAGGGTGAGCCGGGCTTCGAAGTCGTCGGCGTTGCCGCCGATGCGCGCACGACGTCTCTCGAACGGACGCCGCCGCTGATGGTCTACGTCCCCTACTGGTGGCGGACGCGCACCAGCCTGTCGTTGCTCGTGAAGACGAGCGTCGAACCGCTCACGCTGGCGCCGGCAATCCGGCGCGTGGTCGAGCAGATCGATCCAGAGATCGCCGTCGGGCAGGCGCGCCTCCTGCAGGAGGCAGTGAACGCCGCGACGGCCGCGCGCCGCTACCAGTCGCGGTTGTTCGTCGTCTTTGGCGTCGTCGCGCTGCTGATCACCACGCTCGGCGTATACGCGGTGACCGCCTACAGCCTGTCGAAGCGCCGTCGCGAGATGAACATCCGCGTGGCGCTTGGCGCTCATACCACCGACGTGGTTCGCCTGCTGATGCAGCAGACTTCGGCCGCGGTGCTGCCGGGCGTCGTGGCCGGAGTCGGCGGCGCGCTCGCCCTCGGGGGGGCCATCGCCAGTTTGCTTTACGAGGTGCGGCCACGCGATCCGCTCGTACTCGGTGTGGTGGCGATCGGCGTCGGCGTCGTGGCGGTTCTGGCGTCATTGCTCGCCACGCGGAACGGCCTCTCGATCGATCCCGCCGCGGCGCTGCGCGAGGAGTGAATGCTCCGATCACTCACAGTCGCCGCCGCCCTCACGGTGGCGGTCGCCGCGTGCAGCAATTCGACCTCCCGCGAGCCGCGTCCCGCCGCGTCGTCGACGGGCTTCTTCGCCAACGGCGACGTTCGGCTCAGTTATCAGCTCGATCTGCCCGCCCGCAGCGGCCGCGTGCCGGCGGTGGTGTTCGGACACGGGTCGGGTCAGCTGGACAAGACCTCGTGCCGCTTTCTCGCGGGCGGATTCCAGCAGCGCGGCTTCGCCACGCTTTGCTTCGACAAGCGCGGTGTTGGACAGTCGGGCGGCGAGTACGTCAACGTCGGCACGGCGGATAGCGAGCGCGTCTTCGCGGATCTCGCCGGCGACATCGCTGCCGGGGTGCGGTTCTTGCGCGGGCATCCGCAGATCGAGGGATCGCGAATCGGGCTCGCCGGTGCGAGCCAGGCGGGATGGATCGTTCCGCTGGCCGCCGCCGCGGCGCGCCCGGCGTTCATGATCCTGCTGGTGGGTCCCACGGTGTCGGTGGGCGAGGAAATCTTCTACAGCCGCCTCGTCGAGTTCAACGATGCTCCGCTCGACGAGGCCTACCGCCAGCTGCCCGCGTTCACCGGTCCGCTTGGATTCGATCCGCGGCCGGTGCTGGCCACGCTCGATGTGCCCGGGCTCTGGCTGCTCGGCGCCGAGGACCGCAGCATCCCCACGCCGAAGACGATCGCGATTCTCGATCAGCTGATCGCCGAGGGCCGGCCGTTTGCCCGCGTGGTCCTTCCGGGCGTGGGCCACTCGCTTCGGATGTCGGCGGCCTGGCCCGAGAT
>DASTCC010000054.1:0-9679 GCA_035711465.1 Vicinamibacterales bacterium | reverse complement strand
GCGTCGCCTTCAGGTGATTCACCGCCCGCGCGACGCGGAGCGACTCGGCCTCTTTCAGAACCTGATCGTTCCAGGCTGTTTCGTTGTAGGCGTGGAGCAGGACGTGCGAATGCGCGTCGATCAGGCCGGGCAACAGCGTCTGGCCGTTGAGATCGATCGCTTCCGCACCGGCAGGCACGGCAACCTCGCTTGGCGGCCCCGCGCCCTCGATACGCTGGCCGCGGACGACGACAATCCAGCCGTCATGAACTGCTTCGCCGTCGAAGACGCGAGACGGCGTGAGGACGTAGACAGGCGCTGGCGTCGCCTGTCCGCGCGCCTGCCTGGCGTCGAGGGCCACCGAAGCGATCGCCGCGGCCAGGCCGATGGCGAGAAGTCGTCGAGATGTCGGGCGGAGCATCGCGGCCCGATGGTACGACAAAAGGGGACGGGAGCACCGCCCCCGTCCCCTGGCACGTTCCGAGCCCCGAGCCGCGAGCGCGAAGCGCCAGCCCCTAGGCGACCTCTATCTCCACGCCGCCGACGATGCCCACCGCGATGTTGAAGATGACGGCCGCGATCAACGTGCCGAGAAAGCCCATGCACGCGTAAATGATTGGCGCGACGATGATCGCGCCGGCGCCAACGAGCATCCCGAAAAGCCCGCCGCGGCTCGTTTCCGAGGCGAAACCACCGGCCATCGCCAGCAACGAGAACATGCCGCCGATGATTAAGCCGATTCCGGCGTAGATCACAGCGGCGACTTTCGCGCACGAGAGCGGATTCACCTTCTTGATCACCATGGGGACAGCCTCCAGACCGGCGGCGTGCTCCAATGAGCGCGATGCCGATCGCGGTATTGGACGAGGAATCAGAAGCGTTCGATCGGCCTGGTCAGGCAGGTCGGCCCGCCGCCGCCCTTGAGGCTGATCTCGCTGCCGACGTACACGTGCACTTCCGCGCCCGCCGCTTCCAGCAGCCGGCGCGTGCGTGGACTGCCGGCGGCCATCACGCAGCGGCGCGGCTCGATCGCCAGCACGTTGGGACCGAGCGAATCGAACTCGCCGTCGGGCACCTCGACGAGTTGCATTCCACGTCCGAGCAGCGTCTCGAGAAATGGCACCGGTAGCAGCGGGGAGTATACGACGGCAAGGTCGTGGTCGACGGGACTGATGATCGACATCAGGTGGAACACGTCGCCGGCCCCTTTCCAGTGCGGCAGGGGCACGACGATGACATCGTCCACCGACGCGCCGAGCAACTCCTTCAGCTGCCGGATGCCCTCGTCGTTGGTCCGGTAGCCGCGGCCGACGGCGATCGTCCGGGCGTCGAGCCAGACGACGTCGCCGCCTTCGAGGCGGCCTGGCGCTCGAATTTCGCCGGCGATCGGGATCCCCCACTCGCGGAAGGCGGTCTCCTGCGCGCTCGGCTCCCAGGCACGCTGCGGCTTGCCCATGTTGCAGATGATCGCGCCGCGATCGCAGATCACCGACGCGTCGCGGACGTAGATCGAATCGAGCCCGGTGCCCGGCCGGACCGGCAGCCAGCGGATCTCGGCGCCGGTGCTGGCGATGATCTCCTGGAACCGATCGTACTCGGCGATCGCTTTCTGCAGATTCGGCGGCGACGTGAAGTTCAGCACGCGCCATTCCGACTCGATGGCGACGTCACTGTGAAACGCGTCGCGCGCGTGCTTGAGGACGACGCGGGCGAGGCGTCCGACCTCCGAGGGCGGGCGAAACAGGTCGTCAGGCATGCATCGAAGGCGCCAGCCGCTGCCGGCGCGACCAGTAGAAGACGGGCAGCCCGGCGACGAAGGCGAGCGTGCCAAGCGCCAGCACCTGTCCGCCGGCGCCGATCACCGCGAGGATCGCGTACGCCAACGCCGCGATCGCCACGGTCGTCGCCACCGGCGTCGACGGCACCTGGGCGCTCACGGTGCCGGGGCGGCGCAGCACGGCGGCCAGCGAACAGATGACGTAGGGCACGAGCGTGCCGAGCGTCGAGAGCAGGATGATGAACGTGAACAGCGCGACCAGATCGTCGGCGTAGTTCGCCGCGATCAGCGCCGTCGACAACGCGCCGCCGATGACCATCCCGGCGACAGGCGTGCCGCGCGAGGAGACGCGCGCGAACACCGCGGGAAACAATCCGTCCCTGGCAACCGCGCGCGGCAGCTGGCCGACCATCAACGTCCAGCCGTTCAGCGTGCCGAAACAGGAGATCGCCGCCCCGATCGCGACCAGGCCGGCGGCGCCCGATCCGAACAGCAGGCCGGCGGCGTCGGCAAACGGCGCCGTCGACTGCGAGAGCATCGCCGGCGGCAGCACGCCCCTCACGCCCGTGGTGCTGACGATGTAGATCGCCGCCGCCGTCACCGTGCCGATGATCGTCGCGCGCGGGATCGTGCGGGCGGCATCGCGGACGTGATCGGCGGGGATCGTCGCCGACTCGAGCCCCAGAAATGCCCACAGCGTCAACGTCACCGTCGCCATCACCGCGGCGACCGGACTGGTCGCGGTGGCCGGCACGTCGAAGTGCGATGGCTCGACCTGCGCCAGACCGACGATGCCGATCGCGAGCAGCGGCACGACTTTGATCGCCGTCGTCAACACCTGGACCTGCCCCGACTGGCGCACCCCCCGGCTGTTGATGAAGACGAGCAGCCAGACGATCGCCACCGCCAATACGGCCGCCTTCAGGGGATCGCGGACCACCGTTGGCGCGAACGGATCGAGATAGCCGACGAACGCGACCGCCAGCGCCGCGTTCGTCGCCCAGACCGACATCCAGTAGCTCCAGGCCACGAGAAACGCCGGCAGATCGCCGAACGATCGACGCGCGTAGGCATACGGGCCGCCGGCGTCAGGGGAGATCCGCGCGTAGCGCGCGAAGACGAGCGCGAGCGCGATGCTGCCGAGCGACGAAATCGCCCAGCCCACGAAGCTCAAGCCGCCGAACGGCGCGAGCGAGGCGGGCAGCAGAAATACGCCCGACCCGATCATGTTCCCGGCGACGAGCGCCACGGCGGTCACGATCCCGACCTGTGCGTGGCCCGTGGTTCCAGCGGCGGGAGCGGCCTGGGTGGTCACGCGCGAAACCGGCGCACCCAGTCGGCCAGCGCGGCCATGAACCTGACGATGACGTCGTGCGTATGGGCGTCGATCACGCGGCCGTCGGCATCGAACTTCTCTCCCGCTTTCGGGATCATCACTTCGGGCCTCGCCATCACCAGCAGGTTCACGGCCTGACAGACCTGGCGGAGGTGATGCTGCCCGCGCGCGGTGCCGAAGAGGCCATTGCTCGCGCCCATGATACCCGCGGGCTTGCCCGAAAACGGCGGGTCGGGCGGCCGCGACACCCAGTCGATCGCGTTCTTGAGCACGCCTGGCACCGAGTAGTTGTATTCGGGCGAGACCAGCAGAACGCCGTCGGCGGTGCGCACCTGCCCGCGCAGCCGCTCGGCCGGCGCCGGATAGCCGGCCGCCCGCATGTCCTCGTTGTACAGCGGCAGATCGGAGATGTCGGCGTGGACGATGCGGACGTCCTTCGGCGCGAGCTCAGCGGCGGCGCGAAGAGCGAAGGTGTTGAACGATTTGGCGCGAAGGCTGCCGGAGATTCCCAAAATCGTCAGGCCGTTTGCCATTTGGCGAGCAGCTCCTTCACGATCTTCGCGGCGACGCCGGCGGTGAGGCCGCCGATGTCCTGCCGCGGGTTGAACTCGACGACGTCGGCGCCGACGAGGTTGACGTCGAGCAGATCCATGAGCGCGAGCACGTCGCGGACGCTGAGGCCGCCCGGCTCGCGGTGCGACACGCCCGGCGCGAACGCCGGGTCGATGGCGTCGAGATCGATCGACAGGTAGACGTTGCCGGCAATCGCCGGCCGGGCGCCGTCGGTCCAGGCGCGCATGTCGATCTGCTCGACGCCGTAGCGCAGCGCCTGCTCGCGCTGGTGCGCGGTCGCGGCGCGAATGCCCACCTGAACGACGCGCGCGGCCAGGCGTTCTTCCATGATCCGCGCCATCGGACAGGCATGCGAGAAGCGATCGCCCTCGTACTCGTCGTAGAGATCCGGGTGCGCGTCGAGGTGGAGGATCGTGAGCCCGTCGCCGGCGGCGCGCAGGCCGCGGAGGATCGGATAGGTGATGGAGTGATCGCCGCCGAGCGCGATGAACGGCCGCCCGCGATCGACGAGCGCCGCGATCGCCCGTTCGATCTCCCGCCGCGCCGCTTCTCCGCCGTCGAGCGTCAGATCGCCGACGTCCTCGAACCCGTCCTCGCACAGCGTCTTGACCATCCGCTCGGCCCAGGGATTGGCGGCCGTCGACTGCAGCGCCTCGCGGATGACCGGCGGCGCGGCCGCGGCGCCACGCAAATACGACGAGCTGCCGTCGTACGGCAGCCCGATGAGCGCGGGTCGGATCACTGCACTCACGGCTCCGGCGTCTTGACCGCGAATGGCACGCGGTACTCGCGGTCG
Organism: Vicinamibacterales bacterium; assembly: GCA_035711465.1. GTDB lineage: Bacteria > Acidobacteriota > Vicinamibacteria > Vicinamibacterales > SCN-69-37 > DASTCC01. Next base: position 5,218 of record DASTCC010000054.1, on the reverse strand, counting down.
TCCCAGATCAGCTTGATGACGTTGGCCGCCGGATCGATCTCGTAGGTCATCACCTCGACCGGCTCGCTGCGCCTGGCCATCGTCATCGGCACGCGGCCGAGATCGCGATCGGCGCGATAGACGGTGTGGAACTGGCCGACTTCCCTGTTCACGATCAGCGTGAACTCGTCGGCCTTCGGCCACGCGTAGAGCGTGTGATCGCCGGCCGGGACCTCGAGCGTGCCAATCACGATCGGCCGGTTGGTCGTCAGCGTCGTCGCCTCGTCGGCGCCGGGCATCCACTCGCGATCCCACGGCACGAGCGATCCCCAGATCGCGCGGCCGCGCTTCGACGGCCGGCCGTACTCGATGGCGATCCGCGTCGTGCCGATGCGGGCGATCACGGTGTCACGGAGGCTGCGGCGCGCCAGCGCCGGGCGCGCCGGCGTCGTGCCGCTCCGGCCGAGCGCCGGGACTCCCTTCGCGAACGCGATCACCTCGGCCGCGGCCCTGGCCACATCCTCGCCGGCGGCGAGCGTGAGCGTCTTCGCGCGCATCCGCCCCACCTCGTCGGTGAGGGACGCCGCAGCTTCGGCGCTCCCCGCCGCTGCGCCGTCGCGAAGGGCGAAGCCGTCGGCGCGAGCCGCGCGAGCGCCGATCGCCGCGGACAACGCGCGAGCGCCCTGACCCAGCACCGTGACCAGCGGGAAACGGACGTCGTTGCGCAAGTGGCTGACGATGGCAGCGACGCGGCGCGCCGTCTCATCGGCGTCCGAAGAGATACCCCAGGGAAAATCGGCGGTCACCGCGGCGACGCCGCCGGCACGGAGCGCGTCGCTCAGCGCCGCCGACGTGGTCGCGTCCGCGACGAGCAGCACGACCGGCGCGCGCGCCGTGCCCTCGGGCATCAGCAATCCGGCGGTCGTGGAGACGCCGGCGTTGGCGATCGTCAACGCGATCTGATCCGCCGGCGCCGCCTTCACATCCGCCGTGCCCGTGCCAGCGCGCTGCTTCATGACGACGTCGAGTCCGCCGTCGAACTCGCGGACGACGGCGACCATCGTCTCGACGACGCGGACGTAGAAATCGTGCGACATCGTCTCGTAGTCGTCGGTGGCCTTGTGATGCTGCGCGAAGTCCTCGACGCCGAAGTACAGGCACGGGATCTTCACCTGGCAAAACGCGTACTGATCCGACTGGGTCGTCCAGTCTTCCTTCTGCGTCGGATCGTCGTGCCCCATCAGCAGCGTGATCGACGCTTTCGCCGCGACGCGCTCGATGAAGGGCTTCAGGTAGGCCTGCGTGCGCGTGCCGACGACGTACAGCTTGTCGTCCGGGTCGCGGCCGATCATGTCCATGTTGAGGTTGATCGCGATCGACGCGGCCGGCACCGGCGGCGCCTTCACGAACGCGTGCGCGCCGCGCAGGCCGCTCTCTTCGCCGTCGAGCGCGGCGAAGAGAATCGAGTGCGCGGGCCGGTTCTTGCTGAAATACTCGCCGAGCGCGAAGAGCGCCGCCGTGCCCGACGCGTTGTCGTCCGCGCCGTTGAAGACCTCGCCGTTGCGTTCGCCGACGTGGTCGTAGTGCGCAGTCACCACGATGTACTGCTGCGGCTGTCGAGTGCCGTCGACGACGCCGACGACGTTGACGCCCGTCTGTTCCGCGCCGCTGCCACGGCCGGCGAACGCAAACGGCATCTCGTAGGACGCACCGACGGGCTTGATGCCGACCGCCTTGAAGCGCTCGATGACGTAGGCGCGGGCCTTGGCCCCACCCGGGGTCCCGACGCGACGGCCCTGCATGTCGTCGGCGGAGAGCGTTTTCAGGTCGCGCAAGAGCGCGGCGCTGTCGACGATCGCGCTCGGCCGCGGCGTCTGCCCCGCGAGCGGCGCGAGAAGGAGGATCGAAAAGAGAATCGAGCGGCCGGCCGACTGTCGCATCGGACGAGGTTATCTCATGTCTGGACACGTGTACGGCTCGGGGTCCGGGCTCGGATTCTCGAACACGGTCGAAGATCGACAAGAGGTTTGCCCCGATCCGCGAGCCCGAGTCTCGACGCGTGCGAGCGAAGCGAGCGAATCGAGCTACGAAACTAGCTGTGCTAATATCCCGTCTAATCCCACCATGCCGCGAGAAGCGCTCGGCGAGTTCGAACATCAGGTGCTACTGGCGATCCTGCAGCTCGGCGGCCGGGCGCACAGCGCGCCGATCGTCGGCGAGATCGAATCGCGCACGGGTCGCGCCGCGGCGCCGGCGGCCGTGTACATCGCGTTGCGCCGGCTCGAGGAGCGCGGCCTCGTCCGATCGATCAAGGCCGAGCCGGGGCCGCGCGAAGGGGGACGCGGGCGGCGGACGTTCGTCGTCACCGATGCCGCGGTCGAGAAGCTGCGCGACTCGCGGCGCGCGTTCGAGGCGCTCTGGACCGGCCTGGATCCGCTGTTCGGCGGTGCCGGCCGCGGACGCAAACGGTGATGACGACGCTCAAGCCGCCGCCGGCGTCCGCACGACGGCTGCTCTGCGCCCTGCTGCCCGCGGGGCTCCGCGACGACATCGCCGCCAATCTCGACGACCTGCACGCCGCCCGCGCGCGGGCGATCGGGCAATGGCGCGCCGACGCCTGGTACTGCCGGCAGGCCGTCACGTTTCCCGTGCGATTCCGGCTCGCCGACGTCGCACTGCCGCATCCGTTCTCGACGAGGACCACGCTCATGCGCAGCTTCTTTCAGGATCTTCGCTACGCGTTCCGGCTGCATCGCGCCCGCCCGGGCTTCGCGGCCGTCGCGATTCTCAGCCTGGCGATCGGCATCGGTCTCAACACCGCCATTTTCTCGGTGGTCGACGGCGTCCTGCTGCGCCCGTCGCCCTGGCGCGACCTCGATCGACTGGTAATGGTCTGGGAGACCGATCGCAACACCGGCACCACGCGCGAGCCCGCGTCGCTGCCCGACTTCATCGACGTCCGCCGCGACGCGCGAACGCTCGAAGCCCTCGGCGCCGTCACCGCGACCGAGGTGAATCTGACGCCCGACGCCGGCGACCCCGTTCGACTGGCCGCGATCGCCGCCTCGCACGACGTCCTGCCGCTCCTTGGCATCGAGCCGATCGCGGGCCGCGTGTTCACCGCCGAGGAAGATCGCGCCGGCGGTCCGCGCGTGCTGCTGATCAGCGAAGGCTTGTGGACGCGTCTCTACGACCGCGACGCCGGCGTCATCGGCCGGGAGATGCGCGTCAACGATCGGCCCTTCACGGTGATCGGCGTCGTCCCGGAGCAGGCCGACTTCGGCGTGCTGCAGATTCTCGGCGCGGCCGCGTACTCGCGGTCCTTCGCGGATCGCGGCACCCGTGTGCGCGTCGACGTGTGGGCGCCGATGCAGCCGAATCCCAACCCGAGCCCGAGCTCGCGCGGCAACCATCCGCTGTTCATGCTGGGCAAGCTGGCGGCCGGTCGGACGGCCGCCGAGGCCCATCAGGAAGTGACGTCGCTCGCCGCGGATCTCGAACGGCGCTACCGCGACACCAACGCCGCCCGCGGCGCATTCGTCGAGCCGCTCGGCGACGTCATCTTCGGTCCGTCGCGGCCGGCGCTCATCACGCTGATCGTCGCGGTCGGTCTGGTGCTGATGGTGGCGTGCGTGAACGTCGCCAACCTGCTGCTTGCGCGCGGCGCCGGCCGCCAGCGCGAGGTCGCGGTGCGCGCCGCGCTCGGCGCCGGATCGTGGCGCATCCTTCGTCAGTTCCTCGTCGAATCGATGGCGCTGTCGGTCACCGCCGGCGCCCTCGGCGTCGCGTTCGCCTACGGGGCGGTCTCGTGGCTCGTCGCGATGGGTCCGGCCAACGTGCCGCGGCTCGGCGACGTCAGCATCGATCTCCGCGTGCTCATAGTGATGCTGATCGTGTCGATGGTCGTCGGCGTGCTCTTCGGCATCGTCCCTGCCCTGCAGGCGATCGGCATCCGGCCGCGATCGGCGCTCGCCGCCGAGTCGACCCGATCCTCGACCGGCAGCCGCGAACGCCGCCGCATTCGGTCGATCCTCGTCGTCGCTGAGGTCGCGCTCGCGGTGGTTCTCGTCGCCGCCGCCGGGTTGCTGATTCGGAGCTTCTGGCACATCCGCGCGATCGACCCCGGCTTCCAATCCGCCGGCGTCGTCAAGGCCGAATTCCAGCTGCCGGCGAGCCGCTATCCAACCAACGCCGGCTTCCCGAACTTTCCGGAGATGCATGCGTTCACGCGCGCGGTCGTCGATCGCGCCGCTTCCCTCCCCGGTGTCGCGAGCGCCGCGATCGCCGGCAGCCATCCGCTCGATCCCGGCTTCACCAGCTCCTTCGTCATCGTCGGCCGCGAAGCGGAAGCGGCCACGCAACCCGAGATCTCGGTGCGCCGCGTCACGCCGCGCTACTTCGACACCGTCGGCCTGCGGGTGAAGAGCGGCCGCGTGTTTCTCGACAGCGATACGACCACGGGCGCGCCGGTCGCGATCGTGAACGAAGCCGCGGTCGCGAAGCTGTTTCCGAATCTGGATCCGATCGGCCACGAGATCGGCCAGTGGGGCGCCCGCCGCCGCATCGTCGGCGTCGTCTCCAACGAGCTGTTCCAGGGCATCGCCGCGCCGGCGCCGATTGCCGTCTACTACCCGCTCAGTCAGGCGCCATCGTTCAACGGCGCGGGCGTGCTGCTCGTCAAGACGGCCGGGATGGAGGCGGCGGCGATGATGCCGGCGGTGACGCGTGTGATTCGCGACGTCGATCCGGCGCTGGCGGTGTTCGGCGTCGAAGCGCTGGACGAGACGTTGGCGCAGTCGATCGGCGAGCGACGCTTCACGACGTCGTTGTTGTCCCTGTTCGCGGCGATGGCGCTCGTGCTCGCCGCGATCGGCATCCACGGCGTGCTGAGTCTCGGTGTCAGCGAGCGGGTACGCGAGATCGGCATCCGCATGGCGCTCGGCGCGAGAGCGGGCGACGTGCGGGCACACGTGCTCGGCGAGGGCCTGGCGCTGGCCGCGAGCGGCGTCGCCATCGGCTTCGGCGGCGCGCTCGTGCTGACGCAGTACTTGACGTCGCTGCTCTACTCGGTCGCTCCGTCCGATCCGGCGACCTTCGCCGCCGTCGGTGCGATGCTTCTCGGCGTCGCGGTGTGCGCGAGCTATCTGCCGGCGCGGCGAGCGACGCAGGTGGATCCGAACGACGCGCTGCGCGCGGAGGCGTGAGGGTCGGAGGAGGGTCGGAGGAGGGTCGGAGGGGG
>DASTCC010000053.1:0-4945 GCA_035711465.1 Vicinamibacterales bacterium | reverse complement strand
AAACGCACGGGCGCCGGCGCCGACGCCCCACCAGCCCTCGCGGCGGCCGCCGCCGCGCGGCGACAGCCGGCGCGTCGTCCAGCGCTCGGCGGTCATCACCGCGGCGAACACCTCGTGCGCGCCGATGTGTCCGAAGTGGAGATACGGGGACAGCCGGCTCGTGCCTTCGATCTCGGGCTGACGATGGTCGACGGCGTAGCGGCCGATCGCTTCGCCGACGAATCGGTCGAGCGCGGCGCGTGCCGCGGCGGCGCCGCCGCGCGTCCGCACCGGCTCGACGCCGTGATCGATCGGCAGCCGCGCCAGCAGGGCTTCGGGCGCGCTCAGCGCGTCGAGCGGGGCCATCGGCCATCGCGCGGTGATTGGACTCGCGGGACCGGTCCAGCGCGGCGGCAGCGCCGCGAGATCGATCGGTGCCGTCCAGTTGGCGAGCTCGTCGCGCACCGTCTTCTGGACGTGCGCGCGGAACGCGAATGCCGAGGAGAACGGCCGGCCGGCAGCGCGCATTGGCAGCAGGCCGCTCGAATCGACCGCCTCGATCCGCACGCGAAGCCGCAGTGCGGCCGCTGCGGTCATCCGCGGCAGAAAGAAACAGGGAAAGTCGTCGGTGACGACGAGACAGGCGTCGGCGGCGAGTGCCTCGAGCAGTCCGTGGCCGGCGCCGGCGGCCGGCTCGACGTAGGGCAGGTAGGTCACTTGCGTCGAGGCGAGGGCGCGCGCGTGCTCGGCCATGCCGTCGAGGACGAAGCGATGCAGCCGGTCGCTCGCGAAGCGATACCCGGCGCGAATCGCTTCGAAGATGACGAGCGGCTTTCGGAGATCGCGGGCCGCGTCGGCGGCGCGCTGGAGCGCGAAGTTCGACGTCAGCCGCCGGCTTGCGATCATCCAGTAGAGGACCATGCCCGCGCCGGGATCGATCGGCGCCGCATTCAACGCGCGGATCCGCGGCGCCGGGACGGCCGTCATCACCGCATCTTGGCAGATCGGGCCTGGGTCGGCGGCTTGGCGGGTTGCGGTAGACTGGCGCCGAGCCGCGTCACGGCCTCATCGTTCTGGAGACTCCGATGAACATCCGCATCGCGGCGCCAAGGGCGCTGCTGCTTTCCGTCGTCGCGCTGTCGGCGGCCGCCACGGCGACGCTCGTCGCGCAGGACCGCCTGGTCACGATGCCGGGCTACGACCAGTTCTCGAAGATGCAGGAAGCGCTGCGCGCGGCGCCGGCGTTCGTCTCCGGCGCCATCACGCCCACCTGGGTCGACGGCGGCGCGGCGTTCACCTACGCGTTGGCCGGCAAGGCGTATCGCTTCGACGTCGCCACGCTGCAGGCGGCGATGACCGGCGACGCGCCGGCCGCCGGCGCCGGTCGCGGCGGTGGACGCGGCGGCCGAGGCGGCGCGCCACCCGCCGGCGGCGGTCGGGGCGGACGTGGCGGCGCCGCGGGCGGCATCTGCCCGCCGGCGCAGGTCGAACGCGGCCGCCAGAGCGCATGCGCGGCCTCGCCCGACGGTACCATGAAGGCCTACTATCGCGATCGCAACCTCTGGCTCAGCAAGGCCGACGGCAGCGGCGAGGTCGCGATCACCACGGACGGCAGCGAGTCGGCGCGGATCAAGTCCGGCGTCGGCAGCTGGGTGTACGGCGAAGAGCTCGGCCAGACGACCGCGATCTGGTGGTCGCCCGACAGCTCGAAGGTCGGCTTCTACCGCTTCGACGAGAGCAAGGTGAAGGACTACTTCCTGCAGCTGGATCAGACCGACCTGCAGAGCTCGCTCGACGTCGAGGCCTACCCGAAGGCCGGCACCGACAACCCGATCGCCGACGTGCTCGTTTACGACGTTGCCACCAGGCGCACCACCCGCATGGACGTGCGCAACGGCAAGCCGTTCACCAACGACGTCGTCGGCCACTACGTCTACAACGTCGGCTGGTCGCCCGACGGCACCGAGATCACGATGAACCGCACCAACCGGCGTCAGCAGGTAATGGAGTTCATCGCCTGCAGCCCGGCGACGTCGAAGTGCCGTGTCGTCGTCGGCGAGGAGTGGCTCACCGGCTGGGTGGACAACCGGCCGCAGATGCGCTTCCTCAGCGACAACCGGCGGTTCATCTGGGAATCGGAGCGCACCGGCTGGACGAACTACTACCTCTACGACTGGACGCGCGGGCTGCTCAACCCGATCACCGCGAACACCGGCTTCGAGTCGGCGCAGATCGTCAAGGTGGATGAGGCCGCCAACGTCATGTTCTACATGGCGCGCGACGGCGACAACCACATGAAGCTGCAGCTCCATCGCGTCGGCCTCGACGGCAAGGGCGATGTGCGGCTCACCGATCCGAAGTTCACGCACACGGTGTCGATCTCGCCGGACAACAAGTACTTCACCGACACCTATCAGACGCACGATCAGCCGCCGGCGACACAGCTCGTCGATGCCGTCACCGGCCAGGTGATCGGGCAGATCGCCGCGAGCGATCTGAGGCGCTTCGACGAGCTCGGCCTGAAGAAGGTCGAGATGTTCACCTACAAGGCCGCCGACGGCGAGACGACGCTCTACGGCACGATCGCGTTTCCATCCAACTTCGATCCGGCGAAGAAGTACCCGACGCTGGTGCCGGTCTACGGCGGGCCGGCTTCGGGCAGCAACGTGCCGACGGAGAACTTCACGACGCCGAACGCCAACACCGAATACGGCTTCCTCGTCGTCAACGTCAGCTCGCGCGCCGCCCCGGGGATGGGCAAGCGCACGCTCGACTCGATCTACATGAAGCTCGGTCAGACCGAGATGGACGACATGGCCGAGGGCATCAAGGCGCTCTGGAGCCGCCCGTATTTCGACAAGACGCGCGTCGGCATCCACGGCTCGTCGTACGGCGGCTATACCTCGGCGATGCAGATCCTCCGGCATCCGGATGTCTTCGCCGCGGCGTCGGCGGCTTCGCCGGTGACGGCGTGGCATCACTACGACACCATCTACACCGAGCGCTACATGTGGATTCCGCAGGAGAACCAGGAAGGCTACGACGCCGGCAGCGCGATGACCTACGTCAACAACCTCAAGGGCCGCCTGCTGATCTACTACGGCACCGCCGACAACAACGTGCATCCGAACAACGCGATGCAGCTCATTCGCGCGCTGCAGCAGGCCGGATGCGGCAACGGCGGCGGGCGCGGCGCCGGTCAGCCGCCCTGCGGCAAGAGCTTCGAGGTGCAGGTCGGCCCCGACGCCGGTCACAGCAACGTCGCCAACGCCCGGATGATGGAGTTCTTCATCGAGAACCTCGTCATCCGTCCCGAGCGTTTGACCGGCCGCTGAACGACGCATCTCGACGACCAGCGTGCCGCTTCATTCCGACGGGCCGGCGGCGGCTTCGCCGCCGCGCACGGTGGCCATCATCGGCGCCGGGCCCGCCGGACTGACTGCCGCCTACGAGCTGGTGCGGCGCGGCGTCGCGCCCTGGGTCTTCGATCAGGACGTCCGCGTCGGTGGGCTCGCGCAGACCGTCGAGCACCGCGGCTTCCGCGTCGACATCGGCGGCCAACGTTTCTTCACCAGGGTCGCGGCGGTGCGCGAGCTCTGGCGCGGCATGCTCGGCGCGGATTTCCTCGTCCGGCCGCGCCTCTCACGAATCTTCTATAACGGCAAGCTGTTCCAGTACCCGCTGCGGCCGCTCGACGCGCTCCGCAAGCTCGGCCTCCGGACCTCGATCGCGGTCATCGCCAGCTACGTGCGGGCGCAGCTGTTTCCGGTCCGGCCGGAGGTGACGTTCGCCGACTGGGTGGGCAACCGCTTCGGTCAGCGGCTGTATCGCATCTTCTTCGAGACCTACACGCGCAAGGTGTGGGGACGGTCGGGCGAGGACATCCAGGCCGAGTGGGCGGCGCAGCGCATCAAAGGGCTGTCGCCCGGCAAGGCCCTGCTCAGCATGATCCGGCCGGCGTCGCGCGATCGGATCATGACGCTCAACGACGAGTTCGAGTATCCGCGGCTCGGGCCGGGGATGATGTGGGAGGCCTTCGCGCGGGCCGTCGAAGCCGGCGGCGGCCGGATCCGGCTGCGGACCCGCATCGCCGGGCTGGCGCACGACAGCACGCGCATCACCGCGATCACGCTCGAGCGCGATGGCGATCGCGCGCATCGGCCGGTCGACTACGTCATCTCGACGATGCCGCTCCGCGAGCTCGTGCATGCACTCGCGCCCCCGGCGCCGCCCGATGTCCGGCAGGCCGCCGATTGCTTGAAGTATCGCGACTTCCTGACCGTGGCGCTGATCGTCCGCCGCCGCGACGTCTTCCCGGACAACTGGATCTACGTGCACGAGCCCGACGCGCGCGTCGGCCGCATCCAGAACTTCAAGAACTGGAGCCCGGCGATGGTACCCGACGACAGCCGGTCGTGTCTCGGGCTCGAGTACTTCTGCTCGATCGGCGACGACTTGTGGTCCCGCTCGGACACCGATCTCGTGCGGCTGGCCACTGACGAGCTCGTCGCCCTCGGCTTCGTCACCCGCGCCGAGGTCGAGGAAGGCGTCGTCGTGCGCATGCCCAAGGCCTATCCGGTCTACGACGATGGCTACGTCGACGCGGTGGCGACGATCCGGTCGTACCTCGATCGCTTCAGCAACCTGCAGGCGATCGGCCGCAACGGCATGCACAAGTACAACAGCCTGGACCACTCGATGGTCACGGCGATGCTCGCCGTCCGCAACTACTTCGGCGAGCGTCACAACATCTGGGCCGTGAACGCGGACGACGAGTACCACGAGCACGGGGGCCCTGACTGAAGACTCAAAACTCAAGCCCCAAGCCCCCAAGCCCAAGCCCCAAGCCGCCTCAAGCCTCAAGCCTTGGGTTCCATGCCCACAACGACGTTCAGTCTTGAGTCTTAAGTTTTGAGTCTTAAGTTTGCGTTACCGCTCACCCTCGCAGAGCCCCCGTGGGATCGAC
>DASTCC010000052.1:0-3915 GCA_035711465.1 Vicinamibacterales bacterium | reverse complement strand
CAGCGCCGCGGTGGCGACGTTCACGAGCTTGCCGTCCCGGCGTGACACGACCGCGAGATAGGGCACGGTGCCGCTGCCGCCGCGATTCTCCGTGAGAATGACGATCGCCTCGTCGGGCGGCACGCCGTCGAGATCGCCAGTCACCCGGAAATCGCGCGCAAACGCGATCGTGATCCGTTTCGGCGCGTCTTCCCAGGTGCCGTCCGTCAGCGTGATCGGCTGCCTGACGGCGCCGAATCCGGTGTAGACCGCGGATCGCAGTTCTTCGACGGTCGGCGCATCCGCGGCCCTTGCCGGCGCCGTCGTCGACGCGCCCTCCGACTCGGGCTCCGGCGACGAGCACGCCGCGGCCGCCAGCAGCGCGACCGCAATCGCGGCGCTGATGTTCCGAATCCTCATGGCAGTCCTCAACGCTGTACTACCCCGGATGGCGACCGATCCGCCAGCGCGCTCGCACGGCGGTCGGCGATTGCGGAGCGCCGACGCGGCGATTAGATTGGCAGCGTCCATGGCCGCCGTCGAGCCGACAGCGACTGACGATCCCGCTCGCGCCGTGCGCAGGCTGCACACCGCCCTGGCACTCGGCCAGCTCATGCTCGCCGGTGTGCTCGAGTTCGTGCGCCGGCAGACCGGTGTCCTCATCGACGATCTACCCGCCATCGGGCTGTGGATGGCGGGGCTTTCCGCGATGACGATCGCCGTCGCGGCGCTGGTGCTGCGGCCGCGCGTGCCCCGGCGCGAGCCCAATGTCGCCGCGCCGGTGTTCTGGAACCAGCACTCGATGAACCGGGTGATCCAGCTCTGGGTCGTCCTCGAAGGCGCGACGGTCTTCGCGCTCGTCGCCTACTTTCTGACCGGCGTCGTGCCTGCCATCCTCGTCGCCGCCGCCGGTGTGTTGATCTTCGCCTTCGTGCGGCCGGCGTACTTCGAGTCACGTTAGCTCCGGCCGGCGAAGGCGCTACCGGCGACGCTGCGACAGGTACTCGACCACCTTCGTCTGTCCGCCGTGCTCCGCCCAGCCGAGCGGCGTGCCGTGGTAGATGAGATCCTCGACGTCGGTGCGGGCGCCGCGCTCGACGAGCAGGCGGACGACGGCCTCATGGCCGCCGAGCGCGGCCTGATGGATCGGCATCGAGTGCGCGTGCGTCCCCTTCGGGTTGAAGCGGTTGGGATCTTCGCCGGCGTCGAGCAGCAGCCGGACGACATCGGCGTGGCCGCTCTGGGCGGCCAGCGCCAATGCCAGGTGGCGTTCGGCGGGGTCGGCGACGTCCAGCAGCCTTCGCGCGTCGTCGACACGTCCGAGTCCGGCCGCGGCGGCGAGTCGATCGATCCTGGCCCCGCGCCGGATGAGCGCTTCGGCGGCAGCCGGAAACCCGAAGACGATCGCGGTGATCAGCGGCGACCTCGTCGGGTCATCGGCGTCGGCGTTCACGTCGGCGCCGAAATCGGCGAGCACGTCCACGAGCGCGACCTGGACGCCCGCTTCGGCCGGCGGTGTGCTCGACACCAGCAGGTACATCGTCCTGGCGTCGTTGCTCCCGTAGAAGCCGGCCGGTGCGTTGGGGGCGGCGCCGGTCTCGAGGAGCAGACGCGCGACATCGGCGGCGTTCGGCGGCGTTCGCTGGCGGTAGCCCTCGACGCCGTTGGCGGAGATGTAGTGCAGGAGCGTCGCGCGATGCTCGGGTGGATCGTGAGCGGTGACGCGCGACGAGCGTGCTCGGACGAGATCGGGCGAGGTTCGCAGCAGTGCCGTGAGCGTCGGCAGGTCGCCGCTGACGACGGCATCGACCGCGGACTCGAAGCGGGCGACGTTCGACCGCGGATCGCTGGCGACGCCGACGAACTCCGCGAGCCGTTGCCAGTCGAGAAAGTCGTAGGCGCGCGCGATCGCCAGCTGCGCGTCGGCGAGGTTCAGATCGGCGCTTCTGACCTCCGACTCGGCGATGTCGAGCGGCTTCCAGGTGTACTCGGCATCCAGAAACCGCGGGTGCTGATGCCAGACGAGCCTGACGGCGTCGTCATCGCCGGCGCGGAAGGCGTCGAGCAGATCGACGGCCTGCTGTTCGTAGGCGTCGAGGGGTTGTCGATGACTGAGATGGCTCAGCTTCATGGCGGTCGCGATGGCTTCGGCCATTCTATCGAGAGGCTCCGGCTCGAGCTGTGTCGATGGGATATACTGACGAGGTCAGCGTCAGCTGACGCCCGCCAGCGTTCCAAGAGCACCTCCGCGGTGCGCGCCGACCGGCAGTCATGTTTGGCCGGACGGTCGCGCCATCCGTCAGTTCCGATGGTGCGTGATCGATCCGAAAGCGGAGATCGTCATGCCTTTCGAAAAAGTACTCGCTCCATCTGCACCAACGTGCCCGTTCTGCCATTCGGCGGCAGTGACGACCACCGGCAAGAAAGAGGCGTCGCCTTACTGGCGCTGCGAGACCTGCGGAGAGATCTGGAATCCGAAGCGTCTGCACTCGGCGCTTGCGTCAGAAGGCCGGTGGTAGCACCCATGATCTTCCGCCCCAACGGCACCGGCAACTTCGAGTTCGTGATCGTGGCCGCGCTTCGCGCGGCGCAACTGTTGCGCGGCAGCACGCCACGCGTTCCCGAGCGGCACCGGGCGACGACGACCGCTCAGCGTGAAGTGGCTGAGGGCAAGGTCGTGGCCAACCATCACCTCGAGCGCGCCCGCCGCTCGACGGCGTAGAGATACGTCTTGTCGCGCTTGCGCGACGCGATGTCGCGAACCGTGCGGCCCTCGCGGCCGGGCACGTCCGGATTGGCCCCGTAGTCGAGCAGCATCGAGAATACCGACACGTCGTAGCCCTTGCGCAGGGTGGCATGCAGCGGCGTGTCGCGATCGACGGCGGCGATGTTCGGATCGGCGCCGAGGCGAAGGAACTCGTGCAGCGTCCTCAACCGCCGCTTCGCCAGCGCCGGCTTGCCGGCAACGCCGCGATCGAGCACGCCGACGGCCATGTGGAGCGGCGTGGCGCCGACGAATTCATTGACGTTGGCGCCGCGCGTCACGAGGTCTTCGAGAATCTCCCAGTTCCCCCACCACGCCGCCGCGAAGAGCCCTTCCGCCTTGACGCCGAGATCGAGGAAGTAGCGGACGAGCGCGTTGTTCTGCGCGCGCGCGACCGCGAAGAACACCAGCGACAGCACCGCGGGATCTTGTTCGCCGTCCTCGCCAGGCTTGGTCGTGTGCGTCACCATCGGGTCGAAGCCCTGGCTGACGAGCCATCGCGCCAACTCCAGCTGCCGCTCGGCGGCGGCTGGATCGTCGGCCGTCGATCGCGACGCGGTCATCTGCAGGAGATCGAAGCCCTTGTCGGATCGCAGCTCGCGCAGGGCCGGTTGGCCGCCCAGGATCGACTGGACCTTGCCGACGTCGAAGGTCTTGAGCGCATCGAGGAGCGCGGTCTTGCTCATGGCCGGTCGCTGAATTGTAACGGCCGTCGTCAGGCTTCAGGGCGGCGGGCTGCAGGCTGCTGAAGAAAGACCCGCAGCCCGAGGCCTGCAGCCCGTAGTCCGCAGCCCGCAGCCATAATGTCCCCATGAGGAGCTCTCGTCGATGGCATTGATCGATCCAGGCAAGAAGGCCCCCGCGTTCACGCTGAAGGATCAGCACGGCAGGACGCACAAGCTCGCCGACTACGCGGGACAGTCCGTGGTGCTCTACTTCTATCCGAAGGACGACACGCCGGGCTGCACGCAGGAATCGTGCGACTTCCAGTCGCGGCTGCCGGCATTCAAGAAGGGCAAGGCGGCGATTCTCGGCGTCAGCATTCTCGACGAGAAGAGCAAGGCGAAGTTCGCGGCCAAGCACAGCGTCAACTTCCCGCTGCTCGCCGACGCCGAGCACGAGGTGGCGGAGAAGTACGGCGTGTGGCAGGAGAAATCGCGGTACGGTCGCAA
>DASTCC010000051.1:0-3670 GCA_035711465.1 Vicinamibacterales bacterium | reverse complement strand
CGTCGCCTACGTCACGGGGCGACGACCGATTCCCGTGCCGGCCGATCGGGCTGCCGGCGGCAGCACGGGATCGCTCGGCGAGCGGCTCGCGTTCAGCCTGGATTTCTGGTGGCTGTATCTTTACTACTTGGGGACCTGGCCGGTCGGCATCGCGCTCCTCGCCGGCGGCGGCTCGGCGCTCGCGGGTCTCCTGGTGCTTCGCCGCGCGATTGGCCGCGTCTCGCCGTCTCGTCCAGATGCCCGCTGAACTGCAGATTCCCCGCGCTTCGGAGCGCGCGATGGTGCGCGCCGCGGATGCCGCGCTCGCGCCGATCGGTTGGTTCGGCCGGTTGCGGCGCAGCGAGCGCGATCCGATCCGGCGCGTGCTGCTGCTTCGCCTCGAGCGGATCGGCGATCTGCTGATGGTGCTCGACGCGATTGCCGAGGCCCGGGCCGCGTGGCCCGAAGCGGAGATCGACCTGGCGGTCGGATCCTGGAACGAGCCGCTCGCACGGCTGATTGGCGGCGTGTCGCGCGTCGAGGTTGCCGACGTCCCGTGGCTGGCGCGCGAGGGCACGGGGCTGTCGTGGCCGTCGCTCGTCGGCCGCGCCCGCGACTGGCGCCGGCGCCGCTACGACCTCGTCCTCAACTTCGAGCCGGACATCCGCAGCAACCTGCTCGCGTGGCTGACCGGCGCGCGGCGCCGGTTCGGCTACTGGACCGGCGGCGGCGGCGCGCTGTTGACGAGCGCGGCGGCGTACGTCCCGTCGCAGCACGTCTCGCGCAACGCCGTGGATCTCGTGCGGCGCGCCGCAGGCGGGCCGGCGGATCGCATGCCTCGATCCAATTCGAAAACCCCGCGTCTCGTGCCGCCTCCCCCGAGCCCGAGCGTGCAAGATCTTCTCGCGAAGGCAGGACGGCCGATCGTCGGCATCCACGCCAGCGGCGGACGCGAATCGAAGCAATGGCACCCGTCCCGCTTCGCCGAGGTCGCGCGTGCGCTCGTCGATCTTCACGGCGCGACCATCGTCTTGACCGGCAGCAGGGGCGATCGGCCGATTGTCGATCAGGTGCTCGCCGCGCTCGCTGGCGTGCCCGTGATTGACGCCGCCGGCAGATTCGACCTGCCCGAGACGGCGGCGCTGCTCGGTGCGCTCGACCTGCTGGTCACCGGCGACACCGGGCCGATGCACCTCGCGGACGCCGTCGGCACGCCGGTCGTCGCGTTGTTCGGCCCGTCCGATCCGCGCCGCTACGGTCCGACCTCACCCGGTCAGACCGTGCTGCGCGTGGACCTGCCCTGCAGCCCGTGCGGCATGGTCCGGCTGCCGCCCGAACGGTGTCGTGGTCACGTCCCCGACTGCATGGACGGCATCACCGTCGCGCGCGTGATCGATGCCGCCAGTGCACAACTGCGCAGCCGGTGACGGCCGATTTCCCGCTTACCAATTCCCCGACTCCCCGATTATCATTAGCTCCGATGAAAGCACTGCTCACTGGCGGCGCCGGGTTCGTCGGCTCGCACCTTTCCGAAGCTCTTCTCAACCAAGGCCATTCCGTTTCGATCATCGACGACCTCTCGACCGGGTCGATCGACAACATCGCGCACCTCAAGGGCCGGCCGGGATTCGAGTACGTGATCGACACGATCATGAACGAGTCGCTGCTCGCCGAGCTCATCGATCGCGCCGACGTCGTGTTCCATCTCGCCGCGGCCGTGGGCGTGAAGCTCATCGTCGAAGCGCCGGTACGGACGATTGAGACCAACGTGCACGGCACGGAAGTGGTGCTGAAGCATGCGAGCAAGAAGGGCAAGCTCACCGTCATCTTCTCGACCTCCGAGGTCTACGGCAAGAACGTCGCCGTGCCGTTCAAGGAGGACGCCGACCTGGTGATGGGACCGACGCCGAAGCATCGCTGGGCGTACGCCTGCAGCAAGGCGATCGACGAGTTCCTCGCGCTCGCCTACTACCGCGAGCGCAAGCTGCCCGTGATCGTCGTCCGCCTGTTCAATACCGTCGGACCGAAGCAGACGGGCCGCTACGGGATGGTGATCCCGAATTTCGTCCGTCAGGCGCTGACCAGCGCGCCGATCACCGTCTACGGCGACGGCACCCAGACGCGATCGTTCGGCGACGTCAGCGACATCGTCCGCGCCCTGGTCGCGCTCGCGCAGGAGCCGAAAGCGGTCGGACAGGTGTTCAACATCGGCAACACCCAGGAGATCTCGATTCTCGATCTCGCGCGCCGCATCAAGGAGCTCACCGGCTCGACGTCGGAGATCCACCTGGTGCCGTACCACGAGGCCTACGACGTCGGCTTCGAGGATATGCCGCGGCGCGTGCCGGATCTCACCAAGCTGCACGGACTGATCGGCTACTCGCCGGAAATCGGTCTCGACGACATCCTCAAGCGCGTGATCGCGCACATGCGCGAGACGCTCCCGGCGACGGCCTCGCGCTAGGCCGCGTCCGGGGGCCGCCAAGCCGGGCGAGCCGGACGTCCAATCTGACGGCGGGGCGTATACTGGTCGATAGACTGGCTAACGGTCCCCGGCCTGGAATTCGAGGGCAATCATCATGCGCACCTCCGTTGTCGCGGCCCTGTCGCTCGTCGTCGCCACCTTCGTGCCGGTCGTGCCCGCGGCGCAGATCGCACAGTCGGCTCCGCCACCGCGCAAGCTCGAGCTCACGTTCGACGGTCAGGGCAACGTCTCGCTGTTCGCCTCGAACGTCACCGTTCGCGAGATCCTCGCGGAGTGGACGCGCCTCGGCGGCAGCCGTTTCCTCAACGTCGAGCGTCTGACCGGCGCGCCGCTCCAGATTCCGGTGCAGTTCGAGCGTCAACCCGAGGGTGACGTACTCGCGTCGCTGCTCGCCGGCACGTCGGGGTACATCCTCGGACCGCGGATGGTCGGCATGCCGGGCACGTCGCGGTTCGGCACGGTCGTGATTCAGGCGACCAGCAACGCGACGGCGACGACGTCGTACGGGCCGACGAATTACGGCGGCGCGACCGCGCCGCCGGTGACGCGCGGCAATCCGGACGACGAGATTGCGCCGGTGACGCCGCCGATGGCTCCGGCCGGCGCGCCGGCCTCGACGAACACGAATCAGCCCGCGGGGCCCCGCCCGAACGCACCGAGCGTCGGCGTGCCGGCCTCGCCCGTGATCGTGCCGATCGGTCCCGCACCGCCGGCGACCACGACGCCGCCGCCGGCGACGACAACGACCGGACGCGGCCGAGGCGGCGGAGGCGGCTCGACGCCGCGGTGATAAGCTTCCCGTCCTGATGAAATCGCCGCAGGCGTCAGGCCTGCTCGACCGGCTGGACGCCCACGCCGGTCAACTCATCTGCACGCTCGGCGGCCTCATGCTCGCGGCCTACGTCGCGTCGGCGATCGTCATGCCGAAGGCTGACGGCCGCATCATCATCGGCGACGCGACCCACCATTTCGTCCAGCTCCGCTCCGCTGTCTACGACCGCGACTTCGCTTTCGCCAACGACTACGCGCTGATTTACGGTCTCGACCTGCAGTCGGCTCAAGGGCGGGCGTGGGTCGGCGAGCGGCTGAGCCCGACGGGGCTCGTTCGCAACTTCATGCCCTTCGGACCCGCGGTGGCGTGGGCGCCGCTCTACATCGCCCTCAGCGCGGTGCTCGCCGGACGGGCCGCGGTCGGCCTCGGCTCCG
>DASTCC010000050.1:0-6948 GCA_035711465.1 Vicinamibacterales bacterium | reverse complement strand
GGTGAAGTCGTCGTCGCCGCCCGGCGCGATCTCGTGTTGCGCCCGCATCGTCTCGGTGACAGCGGCCGCGGCGGCGGCGAGACCCTCGGCCGAGCGCGACGACGCCAGAATCTGATTCAGGTTCTGGTTGCCCGAGAGCTTCTTCATCACCGTCGTGTAGGGCGCGAGCACGCGGTCGTCGAGGTTGGTGCCGCCGGCGCCGGCGCCCTTGGTCGTCATCACCCCGAGGACCTTGAAGATCTGGTTGCGAATGCGCACCGTCTCGCCGGTGGGATCGACGTTCTCGCCGAAGAGGTTGTCCGACACGTTGGATCCGAGCACGCACACCTTGGCCGACGCGCGCACGTCCTCGGGGCTGAAGAACGCGCCGTACTTCATCGGCCACGACCGGATCAACGGCAGGTCGATGTTGACGCCGTCGATCGACGTGTTCCAGTTCATGTTGCCGAAGATGATCTGCGAGCGCGTGTTGGCGACTTCCGACACGTACTCGATCTGCGGCAGCTGGCGGATCGCGTCGGCATCTTCCGGCATCATCCGGTTCGAGTTGCCGAAGCCGGTGCGCACGCCCATCGCGTTCATGCTGCCGGGGCTCACCGTGATCAGGTTGGTGCCGGCGGACTTGATCTGATCTTCGATCACCGCCTGGGCGCCGGTGCCGAGCGCGACCATCGCGATGACCGCCGCGACGCCGATGATCATGCCCAGCATCGTCAGCGCGGTCCGCATCTTGTTGCGCGCCAGAGCTTTCAGCGCGACTCGGAACGTCATGAGTAGAGACATAAGTCAGTTGAGGGCCTTGGCCTTGGGGCTTGGGCCTTGGGTCTTGGGTCGACCTCCGGCTCGGGCCTTTCCCCAAGCCACAAGCCCCAGGGCGCGGGCGAAGCCCGCTAATGCGCTCCGGCCGCCTCCTCCTTGTGCTCGATCAGATCCGGCTCGGGCGGCGGGAGGGCGGCCAGTTCGTCGGCGGCGTTGCGGCGGTGCTTCACGGGCTGGTCGGCGACGACCCGGCCGTCACGGAAACGGATCAGCCGCGTGCCGTACTCGGCGATGTCCATCTCGTGCGTAATCAACAGGACGGTGATGCCCTTCTCCTGGTTGAGCTTCTGGAAGATCCCCATGACCTCGATGCTGGTGCGCGTGTCGAGGTTGCCCGTCGGCTCGTCGGCGAGCAGGATCGACGGCTCGTTGATCAGCGCCCGCGCAATCGCGACGCGCTGCTGCTGACCGCCGGAGAGCTGGTTGGGCAGGTGATGGTAGCGCTGCCCGAGGCCGACGGCGTCGAGCTTCTCGAGCGCGCGCTTGTGCCGCTCGGACGCCTTCAACCCGCTCTTCGAGTTGTAGAGCAGCGGCAGCTCGACGTTGTCGAGGGCAGAGGTGCGCTTGAGCAGGTTGAAGCCCTGGAACACGAAGCCGATCTTCTCGTTGCGCACCCGCGCCAGCTCGTCCTTCGAGAGCTTGGCGACGTCGCGGCCGTCGAGGAAGTAGTTGCCGCTCGTCGGCCGATCCAGACAGCCGGCGATGTGCATGAACGTCGACTTGCCGGATCCCGAGGGGCCCGTGACGGCCACGAACTCCCCGGCCTCGACGTCGATGGACACGCCGCGAAGCGCGCGCACTTCGTGATCGCCCATCTTGTAGACCTTGGTCAGGTCTTTCACCGACATTACTGGCACCGGACGAACTCCTTCACCTTCAGGCGTGGACGTTGGCGCGCTTGTCGTTCAGTTGCCGCCGCCGCGGCCGCCGCCACCACCACCGCCACGACCGCCGCCACCGCCAGGACCACCGCCAGGACCACCGCCGAAGCCGCCGGGGCCGCCGCGCTGGTTCTGGTTGAAGATGCTGTTCTGGCCGCCCTGCGGCCGGTTCGCCGAGACGGGCAGCGCCACGCCGGTGACGACCTGCATCCCGGGCGTGACCTCGCCGGACACCACTTCAGTGAAGGTGCCGTCGGTCACGCCGAGCCGCAGCGGAATCCGCTTGAGCGTCTTGGTCGGCTCATCCCACGTCCAGACCGCGCCGGGCGTGATCACTTTCTGGAGCGCCGCGAACGACTCGTCGATCCTCGAGCCGGGCTGCGGCTTCGGCTGGGTCGCGACCGTCTGCTCGGGACGCGCGTTGGCGCCCTGACCGCCGCCGCGTCCGCCGCGCCGGCCGAACCGCTCGCGCATCGCCGCCATCGCTTCCGGATCCAGGTTGCCGCCGGCCTGCGCGCCGAAGCCCTGGCCGCGATTGCGGTTGCCGCGTCCGCCGCCGCCACCACGCCCGGCGTTGGCCGCGTCACCCCCTGTGCCGGCCGCGGGCGCCCCCGCCGCCGGCGTCGTGCTCGGGCCGCGTCCGCCGCCCGGCGCCGCTGCCGCGCCGTTGTTGTCGTTGCCCTCGCGGCCGCGTCCGCTCTGGCCCTGGCCGGGCGCGGGCGGCTCGAGACCGAGCGCCGTGTAGATCTCGTTGTTCGGACGGAACCGCGTCGCCTGGTTCGGCACGCGCAGCACGTTCTCCGCGCGCGAGATGACGATCCGCGCCGTCGCCGTCATCGACGGCCGCAGCTTGAGGTCGGGATTGGGGGCGTTGATCCAGACTGGATAGGTGACGACGTTGTTCTGGTTCGTCGCGTTGAGACGCACCGCGTCGACCTTGCCGTAGAACTCCTGCGTCCCGTAGGCATCGACGGTGAAAATGACGTCCTGGCCCGGGCGGATCTTGCCGATGTCCGCTTCGTCGACGCCGGCGGTCAGCTTCAGCGTGTGCAGATCAGTGGCGAGGATGAAGAACTGCGGCGAGGTCATGCTCGCCTGCACGGTCTGTCCGCGGTCGACGCGCCGATCGACGACGACGCCGTCGATGGGCGAGCGGATCTCGGTGTAGCTGACGTTGAGCTTGGCCTGGGCGAGGTTCGCCTGCGCCTGCACGAGCTGCTTCTTCGCCGAGTCGATCTGTGCCTGCCGCATCTTGACGGCGAGCTCGGACTGCTCGAGCTGCTGCTGATTCTGCAGGCCCTTCTCGAACATCGCCCTGGTGCGCTCGAGCTGCTTCTTGACGTCCTCGAGCTGCACCAGCTGGTTCTCGATGTCGCCTTCCTGACGCGCGATGTTCGCTTCCTGGATGGCGACCTGGGTCTCGAGCAGGGTCGGGTCGATCTTGGCGAGCAGCATGCCCTGGGTGACGTTCGAGTTGAAGTCGACGTAGAGCTCCTGCACCTGACCGGACACCTGCGAGCCGACGTCCACGCGCCGCACCGGATCGAGCGTGCCGCTGGCCTGCACGGCTTCGACGATGTCGCCCTGCGAGATCGCGGCCTGCATCACCGTCGGCTTCTCAACGGGCTTGCCGTAGACGTAGTAGTAGTACGCGCCCCCGCCACCGGCGATGAGCAACACGATGAACGCGACCAGTCGTTTCATGACCTTCTAAGCCCGCTCTGGATTCGACGGCGCCGCCCCTCGGCGCAGTCCCGATATGCCTTCTTCGAAGACCGTATAGACGGCCGGCACGAGCACGAGCGTCACCAGCGTCGAGGCGGTGAGCCCGCCGATGACCACGCGCGCAAGCGGCGCCTGCAGTTCCGCGCCTTCGCCGATGCCCAGCGCCATCGGCACCAGGCCGAGAATCGTCGTCGCCGTCGTCATCAAAATGGGCCGGAGCCGGGTCCGTCCCGCTTGTTCGACCGCCTCCCGGAGGGACAGACCGTCACGCGTCCGCAGGACGTTCGTGTAGTCCACCAGCAGGATCGCGTTGCTGACGACGATGCCCGCCAGCATGATTACCCCGATATACGCCTGCAGACTGAAGGACGTTGCGGTCAGCCCCAGCGCCAGCACCACGCCGATGACGGCGACCGGCACCGAGAACATGACGATGAAGGGATCGCGGAGCGATTCGTACTGCGACGCCATCACCGCGTAGACGAGCAGGACGGAGAGCAGCAGCAGCACCTGGAGCTGGCGGAAGGCCTGCGCCTGCGTCTCCACTTCGGCGCCGAGGCCGACCGAGAAGCCCTCGGGGGTGCGCACGTCGACGAGCCGATCGCGGACGTTCTGCACGGCCTCGCTCAGCGCCGTGCCCGCTTCGAGCTCGGCGTTGACGCGGGTGATGCGCTCCTGGTTCTTCCGCTCGATCTGCGTCGGGCCGGTGGCGGTGTTGACCGCGAGCAGGTTCTTCGCCGGCAGCACCTGGCCCGACGGCGTGCTGATCAGCACGTTGTCCACCGACTCGACGAACTCGCGGTCCTCCTGACGGAGGCGCACGATGATCGGAAACTCCTTGCCGTTTTCGCGGAACACCGCGGCCTGCGTGCCGCCGACGTTGGTGCGAATGGTGTTGGCGACGCCCGACACCGAAAGCCCGAGCAGCGCCGCCTTCGGCCGGTCGACGCGGATGCCGAGCTCCGGCCGGCCCTCTTCGCGTCCCTGCTGTGGATTGGCGATCCCCGGCGTCTGCTGCAGCACCGCGAGCACGTCGGCGCCGACGCGCTTGGCGTCGTCGAGATCGAAGCCGCGAATCTCGATCGCCATGCGGCTGTCGTTGTTGCCGCCGAGCGCGCGCTGCAGGGTCTGGTTGCCGCCCGAGGCGCGGGTCGTGATCTGCACGCCGGCCAGGCCGACGAGGATGCCGCGCAGGTCCTGCGCGATCTGCTCGCTCGACCGCGTCCGCTCGGCACGCGGCACCAGCTTCATCTCGACGTTCGCCGACGACGATCCGCCGCCGCCGAAGCCGCCACCGCCGCCGCCCGATCCGATGATCGTCGTCGCCTCGGGAACGGCGGCGCGCACCATTTCCTCGAGCCGCTGGCTGACGGCGTCGACGCGCTCGATGCGCGAGCCGGCCGGCAGGCGCGCGTTGACGCGCACCTCGCCCTCGTCGGTCTGCGGCATCAGCTCGGACGGGATGAAGCGCAGCGCCATCACGGCGGCGGCCGTCGCCAGCGTGGCGCCGAGGATGATCGTCGGCCGGTGGTGCAGGCCACGGTGGAGCACGCCGCGGTAGAAGTTGTCGAGGGCCTCGAAGGCGCGCTCGCTCCTGGTGAACAACACACCGAGCAGGCCCTGGCGCTCCGACGGGGCCGGCGGCAGCTTGAGCATCCGCGAGCACAGCACCGGGACGATCGTCACGGCGACGAACAGCGACATCGACAGCGAGAACATCACGACGATCGACAGCTGCGTGAACAGGATGCTCGAGACGCCGGTGAGGAAGAGCAGCGGCACGAAGACGGCGATGTGCGTCAGCGTCGAGGCGAGGATCGCCGACCAGACCTCTTCGCTGCCCTCGATCGCGGCCTGCATCCGCGGTTTGCCCATTTCCATGTGCCGGAACGTGTTCTCGAGGACGACGATCGAGGCGTCGACGATCATGCCGACGCCGAGCGCCAGGCCGCCGAAGGTCATCGTGTTCAGCGTGAAGCCGGAGAAGTAGAGCAGCGCGAACGTGCCGACGATCGAAATCGGGATCGAGGTGCAGATGATGATCGTCGAGCGGATGTTGCGCAGGAACAGAAAAATGACGCCGATGACCAGCACCGAGCCGAGCACCGCCGCCTCGCGCACCGCCGCAATCGACTGCTCGATGTAGACCGACTGGTCCTGGAGCACCGTCAGGTGCACGCCGTCGACCTCGCGGTTGATGCGCTCGATTTCGTGGCGCACCGCCGACGCGATCGCGACCGTGTTCTTACCCGACTGCTTGGTGACGCGCATCCGCACGCCTTCCTTGCCGTTGATGCGCAGGAAGGAGCGGTAGTCCTCCGTGGTGTCGTAGACGTTGGCGATGTCGCGCAGGTAGATCGGCACCGCCGAGCGCGTGAAGACGATCAGGTTCTGCAGATCTTCGAGGCGATCGAACTGCGACCGGCTGCGCAGCAGGTAGGTGGTGTCGCCCTCGTTGATCTCGCCGAGCGGCACGTTCTGGTTCTCGGTGCGGATCGCCTGGACGACGCGGTCGACCGACAGATCGAGCGCGGTGATCTTCTCCTTCGTGAGCTCGACGCGGATCTGCCGCCGCAGGCCGCCGTCGACCGTGACCGAAGCGACGCCTTCGACGCGCTCGAGCCGCTGCACCAGATCGGTCTCGGCGAGCTCGCGCAGGCGCACGCGATCGAATTCGCCCTCGACGCCGAGGTTGATGATCGGCTGCGAGTTCGAGTCGAACTTGAAGATCGTCGGCGGATCGGCGTCCTCGGGCAGCCGGCCGCGCACCCGATCGACGCGGGTGCGGACTTCGTCGGCGGCCTCGTTGAGGTCGGTGCCCCAGGCGAAGTTCAGGCGGACGTTGCCGTTGCCTTCCGACGCCGTCGAGTTGATCTGCTCGAGCCCCGGCACCGCCGCCAGCGTCTGCTCGAGCGGCCGGATGATCAGCTCCTCGATCTCGAGCGGGCCGACGCCCGCGTAGCCGACGCGCACCGTGAGGCTCGGGTACGACACGTCCGGCATCAGATCGACCGGCAGGCGGGCCAGCGAGATGAACCCGAGCAGCACGATGACCGCCGAGATCATGAACATCGTGACGGGGCGATGAATGGCGGTGCGCGGAATGCTCATAAGTGTGTGCTCGGTGCTGCGTGCTCGTCGCTCGGTGCTGAGACGGTCTCGCGTTCCCGGTCGCTCGTCAGCGGCCTCTTCCCGGCGCGCCGCCGTTGCGGCCGCCGCGGCCGGCGCCGCCTCGCTGGGCGCCGACGAGCGTGACCCGGTCGCCGTCGCGCAGCGCCGTCGCGCCGGTCGTGACCACGCGCTCGCCGTCGGTGACGCCCGATTCGATCTCGATGCGTTCGCCGTCCGACAGGCCGGTCGTCACCGGATGGAAGCGCGCGATGTCTTCCGTGATCATGTAGACGCCGCGCTTGCCCTCGAAATCGACGACGGCGTTGCGCGGCACGGTGAGCGCGTTGGCGCGACGCTCGACGGTCAGTCGCACCCGCGCGTACATCCCGGGCTTGAGCCGGTAGCCGGGGTT
>DASTCC010000049.1:0-15569 GCA_035711465.1 Vicinamibacterales bacterium | reverse complement strand
CGGCCGCAACGCGGTGTCTCTGGGCCGGCGCGCGCTGCTGGAGTTTGCGGGCAACGACTACATCTTCACGCGTGGGCGGCTGCGCGGCCTGGCCCACTGGCTGATCATGTGGGGCTGCATCCTGGCCGCCGCGATTACGTTCCCGCTCGTCTGGGGGTGGATCCACTTCGAAACGGTGCCCGGTGATCTCGAGACCTACCGCACGTTCGTATTCGGCATCCCGACGCAGACTTTCCCGGTCGAGTCTTTCGCCGCCTTCGTCATCTTCCACGGCCTGGTCTGGTCGTCATTTCTCGTGATCGCCGGCGTGATGCTCGCCTTCAGGCGGCGGATGATCGATCACGGCGCGGTGGCGACGCAGCAGTTCGCCCAGGACATCATGCCGCTGCTGCTGCTGTTCGCGATCAGCATCAGCGGGCTGATGCTCACCGCCAGCTACACGTGGATGCGCGGTTACGCCTACGACTTTCTCGCCATCCTGCACGCCTGCGTGGTGATCGTCACGCTGCTGTGGCTGCCGTTCGGCAAGCTGTTCCACGTGTTCCAGCGTCCGGCCCAGCTCGGCGTCGGCTTCTACAAGGATGCCGGCGCGCGCGGCGACAAAGCTCGCTGCTCGCGCTGCGGTCAGCCGCATGCCTCCGCGCAGATGGTGCGCGACCTGGCGACGGTCGAGCGCGATCTCGGGTTCCGCTACGAGCTCGATGGCGGCCGGCATTACCAGGACGTCTGCCCACGTTGCCGGCGCGCGCTGTTCGGTCTGGCGCAAGGGGCGTTGTGGCGCCAGTACCTCGACGCGAGAACGGGGGCGGGGGAGGAGCGCGGCCGTGGCTGAAGTTCCCGTCGATCCGCTGAGCATCATCGAGCGCTACGGGCCGCATGTCTCGTCGATGACGGGCGCGCGCCTGTCGACGAGCGTCGAGCCCGATCGCCTGGTCAGGACGCACTGCTGCTTCTGCGGCCAGCAGTGCGGCATCCAGCTGAAGGTCCGCGGCAATGAGGTGATCGGGTTCGAGCCCTGGGAGGAGTTTCCGTTCAATCGCGGCATGCTGTGCCCGAAAGGGGTCAAGCGCTACCTGCAGGGATCGCATCCGGATCGGCTGACCTCCGCGCTCGAGCGCGATCGGTCCGCGCCGGGGGGATTTCGCCCCCTGCCGTACGACGCGGCGATTGCGAAAGTGGCCGAGGCGATCGGGCGCCTGCAATCCGCGCACGGGGCGTCGTCGATCGGCGTGCTCGGCGGCGCCAGCCTGACGACCGAGAAGACGTATCTGCTCGGCAAGTTCGCGCGGGTGTGCCTGAAGACGCCCTACATCGACTACAACGGCCGGCTCTGCATGGTGAGCGCCGGGGCGGCCAACAAGAAGGCGTTCGGCATCGATCGCACCACCAGCCCGTGGTCGGACATGATCGGCACCGACGTCATCTGGGTCGCTGGATCGAACGTCGCCGAGTGCTCGCCGATCACCACCAATTATCTCTGGCAGGCGCGCGAGCAGGGGGCGCGGATCATCATGCAGGATCCGCGGATCACGCCGGCGGCGCGGACCTGCGATCTCTACCTGCCGGTGCGGCCCGGCCGCGACGCCGCGCTCTTCGCCGGCGTGCTGCGGCTCATGGTCGAGCGCGGCTGGATCGATCGCGCGTTCATCGACGCGCACACCGTCGGCTTCGACGCCGTCGTCGACTACTGCCAGCAATGGACGCTGGACCGTACGGCCGCCGAGGCCGGCGTGCCGAAGCGGGCGATCGAGCAGGCCGCCGAATGGTGGGGCACGGCGCGCACCAGCTTTCTCTTCCATGCGCGCGGCATCGAGCATCACTCGAACGGCGTGCAGAACGCGCTCGGCGCCATCAACCTCGTGCTCGCCTCGGGCCGGATCGGCAAGCCGAAGTGCGGTTACGGCACGATCGTCGGCCAGGCCAACGGACAGGGCGGACGGGAGCACGGGCAGAAATGCGATCAGCTGCCCGGCTGGCGTGACATCAGCAATCCGGATCATCGGCGCTACGTGGCTGGCGTCTGGGGCATCGAGGAGCAGGAGCTGCCGGGGCCCGGAGTCGACGCCTACGAGATGTTCCGGAAGATCGACGCCGGCGAGATCAAGGGGCTGATCTCGATCTGCTTCAACCCGATGGTGTCGCTGCCCGACAACCAGTTCGTCTCGCGCTGTCTCGACAAGCTCGAGTTCTACACCGCCATCGACTTCTTCCTCAACGACACCGCCTGGCACGCCGACGTCGTGCTGCCCGGCAGCCTGCACGAAGAAGACGAAGGCACGGTGACGCAGGTCGAAGGCCGCATCATCAAGATCAACAAGGCGGTCGCGTGTCCGGGCGAGGCGCACGAGGACTGGCGGATCATTCAGGATCTCGCGCGCGCCCTCGGACGGCCGCAGGGGTTCACGTTCACCTCGCCGCGCGGGATCTTCGAGGAGCTGCGCGTCGCCAGCAAGGGCGGCGTCGCCGACTACTCCGGGGTCACCTACGAGAAGATCGACGCGCAGCTCGGCGTGTTCTGGCCGTGCTATGCCGAAGATCCGCGCACGGGCGAACCGACGCCGGATCATTCCGGCACGCCGCGGCTGTTCGAGGCCGGGAGCTACAACCCGATCGCCAAAGGCGCGGGGCCCTTCTACTTTCCCGACGGCCGCGCCCGGTTCAACGTCGCCGACTTCCGTCCGCCGGTCGATGATGCGAGCGACGAGTACCCGGTGCTGCTCACGACCGGCCGCGTCGTCAGCCAGTTCCTGTCGGGCACGCAAACGCGACGCATTGGCCCGCTGGTGCGTCAGTACCCGGAGCCGCGCATCGAGATGCATCCGCGCCTGGCGGCGAAGCTGGCGATCGCCGACGGCGACTGGGCCACGGTCGAGACCCGGCGCGGCGCGGTCACGCTGCGCGCGCAGGTCGTGACGACGATCCGGCCCGACACCGTCTTCGTGCCGTACCACTGGGCCGGACCGAAGAGCGTGAACCAGGTCACGGTGGCCGCGCAGGATCCGATCAGCAAGATTCCGCAATACAAGGTGTGCGGCTGTCGTGTCCGCAAGTCGGCCGCGCCGCCATACGCCGCCATGCGCGAGCCACAACAGTAGGAGGTCCGTTGGCCAAGCCGGACTATCTCCACTTCTTCATCGATCCCAACCGCTGCATCGGCTGTCAGGCCTGCGTCCAGGCGTGCACCGAATGCGACACCCATCGCGGCGAATCGATGATTCACCTGGAGTACGTCAACCGGCCGGAGAGCATCCAGACCGTGCCGGTCGTCTGCATGCACTGCGAGCAGCCGACGTGCGCCGAGGTGTGTCCGGCCGACGCGATCAAGCGCACCGGCGACGGCGTGGTGCAGTCGGCGCGCAAGCCGCGCTGCATCGCCTGCGGCAACTGCGTCGTCGCCTGTCCGTTCGGCGTTCCCGAGCTCTACGAGGATCGCCAGATCATGATGAAGTGCGACATGTGCTACGACCGGTCGAGCGTCGGCAAGAAGCCGATGTGCGCGACCGTCTGCCCGAGCCAGGCGCTCTTCTTCGGCACGCGCGAGCAGATCGAGCAGCTACGCCCGCAGTCGACGCCGGTCAACACCTTCCAGTTCGGCGGACAGACGATCACCACGCGCGTCTACACGATGGTGCCGAAGCGGCTGGCCTCCACGGCGCCGCACGTCGACGTCACCGCGGCGATGGACGAGCGTCCGCGCAGCCGCGCCGTGACGCTGAAGGTGATCGCACCCGCGGCGGAGGCGAGCGCCACGCCGATCGACGCTGACCCGTTCGCGGAAGTCGAGGTGTCGTGATGGCGACGTCGTCGAACGACCCGCGCGCCAAGATCGACGTCCGGGTCGATACCCCCGGCCGTGAGGGACTCGCCGGCACCGCGCCGGCGAGCGTCTACGCGCCACCGCCCGAGCGGGATCAGATCACGATTCCACCCGACTTCACGGCGCCGGAAGCGCAGCCGCTGTGGCGGCAGGACTTTCCGATCGACTGGCCGCAGGATCAATACGTCGAGCGCCGCGACTTCATGAAGTTCATGGTGCTCACGAGCGGCGCCTTCGCCGTCGGCCAGCTGTGGATTGCGCTGCAGAGCTGGTGGCGGCATCGCCGCGATCCGCTGCCCGGCCGCCGCATCGCCGCGGTCGACGACATCGGCGTCGGGCAGTCGCTGATGTTCAACTATCCCGGCGAAGAGGACGCGTGTCTGCTGGTTCGGCTGAGCGCGGCCGAGTTCGTGGCGTTCAGCCAGAAGTGCACGCACCTCTCTTGCGCGGTGATCCCGCGACCCGACCAGGGCGTGTTCTATTGCCCGTGTCACGAGGGGCGCTTTGACCTGCGCAGCGGCGCGGCGATCGCCGGACCGCCACGGCGGCCGCTGCCGCGCGTCGTGCTCGACGTCCGCGGCGGCGAGATCTTCGCGACCGGCGTCGAAGAGAGAACCGTATGACCGGGCTCAAGCGGCCATTTACCCGGGAACAACGCACCACCATCGTCTACGGGATGCTCGCCTTCGTGCTAATCATCGTCGTGCTGCAGCTCTGGCTGCTGACCGCGACGATGAACGCGTATCTCGGCGGCGACGACGCAGTCGTCTGGCCGGCCGCGGCCGCCAGTCTCGGGTGTCTCGCGCTGAACGTCGGCCTGCTCCGTTACCTGCGCTACATCGAGCGGTCGAACCGGCGCTGAAATGCGCCCGTGGCTACTGGTGTATGCTCCGGTCGTGCGCTTGATCCCAGCTGAGGTGCCGATGTCCCGGTCGGTGCGGCCGTTGCTCGTCTGCGTGTTCCTGTCCGTGCTCGTCGCGTGTTCGCCCTCGTCCGAGCCGGCGCCTGCCGATGCTGGCAAGGCCGGCGCGCCGCCCGCCGCCGGCAGGGCCGATGACGCCCCCATTCCGCCGACGGCCACGCCCTACGACGCCTTGCCGGCCGAGACGCGCGCGCTGATCGATGAGGAGTTCAAGGGCGACCTGGATGCGATGGTCAAGCGCCGGCTGATCCGCGCCGGCGTCGTCTACAACCGCACTCAGTACTACATCGACAAGGGCCAGCCGCGTGGCATGAGCTACGAGGCGCTGACGCTGTTCGAAGAGCAGCTGAACAAGCGCTTGAAGACCGGGCTCCTGAAAGTGCACGTCGCCGTCGTCCCGCTCTCGCGCGATCAGCTGTTCCGCGCGCTCGAGCAGGGCAAGGTCGACCTCGTCGCCGCGGCGCTGACGATTACGCCCGAACGGCGCAAGGTCGCCGACTTCAGCAATCCGACGCGCTCGAACGTCTCCGAAATTCTCGTCACCGCGCCTGGCGTGGCGGCGCCGGCATCAACCGACGATCTGTCGGGCCGCGAAGTCTTCGTGCGTCGCAGCAGCAGCTACTACGAGAGTCTGGTGGCGCTGAACGAGAGGCTGAAGAAGGCCGGCAAGCCGCCGGTCGAGATCAAGGAGGCGCCGGAAGCGCTGGAAGACGACGACCTGCTCGAGATGGTGAACGTCGGGCTGGTCGAGGCGACCGTCGTCGACGACTTCATGGTCGAGTTCTGGCACCAGGTGTTCGCGGATATCAAGCCGCATCCCGAGGTGGCGCTGCGCCAGGGCGGCGACATCGCCGTCGGCGTGCGCAAGAACAGCCCGAAACTGCTGGCGGCGATCAACACCTGGATCAAGGAGTACGGACCGCGGACGGCGTTTGGCAACACCATCGAGCGCAAGTACCTGCAGAACGTCAACTACGTCAAGGGCGCCGCCGCCGAGGCGGAACGGAAGAAGCTGCGCGGGCTGGTCAAGCTGTTCGAGACCTATGGCGCGAAGTACGACGTCGACTATCTGCTGATGGCCGCGCAGGGCTACCAGGAGTCGCGGCTCGATCAGAACGTGAAGAGCCACGTCGGCGCGGTCGGCGTGATGCAGATCATGCCGGCCACCGGCAAGGAGCTGAACGTCGGCGACATCTCGCAGGTCGAGCCCAACATCCACGGCGGCGTGAAGTACATGCGGTTCATGATGGACCAGTACTACAAAGACGATCCGATGGACCCGCTCAACAAGGGCCTGATGACGCTCGCGTCCTACAACGCCGGTCCGGGACGCATCCGTCAGCTGCGCCGCGAGACCGAGAAGCGCGGGCTCGACCCGAACAAGTGGTTCGGCAACGTCGAGCGCATCGTCTCCGAACGCATCGGCCGTGAGACCGTGACCTACGTCAGCAACATCTACAAGTACTACGTCGCCTACCGACTGGTGCTCGAGAAGGAACAGGCAAGGGCGAAGGCGCGCGGAGAAATCAAGTAAGACACCCGGCCGCACCTGATCGCACCGACTAGTCATTTCTCAACGCCCTCACCGGCTCGATCCACGCCGCACGCGTCGCTGGAACCAGCGCCGCCAACGCGGCGACGCCGAGGACGAGCGCGACGACGCTGGCCAGCGTGATCGGATCGGTCGGCGACACGCCGTAGAGCATGGTGGCCAGGAGACGGGTCACGCCGACGGCGGCGGCGACGCCGCAGGCGCATGCGATTGCAGCCACTTGCACGCCCTGGATCAGGTACTGGCGGACGATGTCCGCCCGCACCGCGCCGAGCGCCAGCCGCAGGCCGATCTCGCGGCGGCGCACGCTCACCGCGTAGCTGAGCGTGCCGTAGAGGCCGACGCTCGCCAGCGCCAGCGCCGTCGCCGCGAAGAGCGTGATCAACAGCATGCGCAGACGGTTCTCCTGGAACGCACCGCCCAGACGCTCGTCGAGGGGCGTGAGATCGTAGACCGCGCGCAGCGGATCGATCGCTTTGATCGTCGTTCGCACGGTCTGCGCGAGCGCGGCCGGATCGCCGGCGGTACGGACGAGGAAATACGGCATCGGATTCGGGGTGCCGAAGCACATGTAGACGACCGGGCCGGGATCGCGATCGAGGCCCCGCTCGCGCGCGTCGCCGACGACGCCGACGATGCGGCCTGGCGCCGTGGCGGCGTTCTCGGCGGCGAGATGGAGACCGAGCGGGGTCGTCCTCGATGCGAGAAACTTCGAGGCAAACGACTGGTTGACGAGCAGATCGGGGGCGCTGCCAAATGGCTGCTGCGTGCAGGGCTCGCCAGCCACTCTCGCGATCCCCATCGTCTCGAAGTACTCGGGCGAGACGACACGGCTCTCCGATGCGATCAGGGCCGCGCGATCGGTTCGCGCTTCGACCAGCGTGAACTTCGTCTCGTATTGCACCGGCACGCCCGGCAGGAACAGCGTCGTCGCCACCGATTCGACGCCGGGCACGGCCCGAAGCGCCGTCCTGGTGTCGTCGACGCGCTGCGTCAGGCGGCGATAGTTCGATGTCTCCGCCCAGCTGCCGCTGATCCGGAACGTCAGGATGCGGCTGGCGTCGAAGC
Source organism: Vicinamibacterales bacterium (assembly GCA_035711465.1). GTDB lineage: Bacteria > Acidobacteriota > Vicinamibacteria > Vicinamibacterales > SCN-69-37 > DASTCC01. The sequence goes on along the minus strand of DASTCC010000049.1, from coordinate 8,210 downwards.
CGGGTTCCACTCGCGATAGTTCCTGGAAACTGCGGACGAGCAGCCCGGCGCCGGCGAGCAGCGTCACCGACAGCGCCACCTGCGTGCCGACGAGCAGCCACTGCAGCGACCCACGGCCGCTGACCTGGGTGCGGCCGCCGTGCGCCGTCGCGCCGGCGAGGCCGTCACGCGACGCGCGCGTCGCCGGGAGCACGCCGCAGACGAGCGCCACGGTCATCGTGATCGCCAACGTGTAGAGGACGATGCGCCAATCGATGGCCAGCTCGTCCATGCGCGGGATGTCGCCGGCGACGACGCGGAAGGCCGCCGAGGTCAGCGCGGCGGCGGCGAGGCCGAGTCCGCCGCCAGCGAGCGCGACGACCGTCGCTTCGGTGAGCATCTGACCAGCCAGGGTCACTCGCGTCGCGCCGAGCGACAGGCGGATCGCGACCTCCTGCCTGCGCTGCGCGGCTCTCGAGAGCAGCAGCGCGGTGACGTTCGTGCACGTGATCAGCAGCAGCACCGAGACGGCGCCGAAGAGCAGCCAGAGCGACGAGGTCACGTTCCCGATGGCGGCCTCCTTCAGCGGCTGCAGCGCAACGCCGATCTGCCGATCCGTGTCGGGATATTGCCGCCCGAGCTCGGCCTGGATCGCCGACAGGTTCTCGCGCGCCTGCTCGATCGTCGCGTCCCGTTTCAACCGGCCGACGCCCACGTACCAGGTCGCCGCACGGAACCGCATCAGCTGCTCGCCGATCGCCACCGGCGACCACAGATCGACACGACGATCGGGAAACCGGAACGTCGCCGGCATCACGCCGATGATGATCGCCGAGCCGCTGCCGACCCTGATCGACCTGCCGATCGCGTCGGCGGCGGCGCCGAGCCGATCGCGCCAGTAGCGATCGCTGACGATGACCGCCGCCGCCCCGGTTCCCCCGGGCTGATGGTCGGCCGCGCTGAAGCCGCGTCCGAGCGAGGGCGCCACGCCCCAGACGTCGACGAAACGCGCGGACACGAAGGCGCGGCGGATCATCTCCGGCAGCTCGCGCGAGGTGTCGGCGACGTCCTCGACGTAGTAGCCGGTGATGTTCTCGAACGTCGTGTTGAGCCGCTGCCAGTCCTCGAGGCGGGCCGGCGCGATGTTGGTTTCAGCCGATCGCTCCTGCACCTGGCGGATCTGGACCAGCCGGTCGGCCTCGGGAAACGGCAGCGGCCGGAGGACGACGGCATCGAGCGCGGAGAACACCGCGCTGTTGGCGCCGATGCCCAGCGCGAGCGTGAGCACCACGGCGGCGGTGAAGCCGGGCGCGCGAACGAGCGCGCGGATCGCATAGCGAACGTTGCGGACGATGGTCTCGAGCCACTGCGACACGTGGACGTCGCGCACGCGCTCGGACTGCGCTGCGACGTTGCCGAACTGGCGGCGCGCCTGGCGCTCGGCGTCCGCCGCACTGAGGCCCGTCGCGCGCAGGTCGTCCGCCCGCTCCGCGAGGTGGAAGGCGACTTCGCGATCGATGTCGCTCCTGACGCGGCCCGATCGAAACGTGGACCAGAGCTGTCGTAGCCAGGACATAGCGTCTCCTGTCTTTCTAGCTGGTGCCGGGGTCAGTCCCGGCTTTCGCCGAACGGGACAGACCCCGGGGCTTTCTAGCCGGTGCCGGGGTCAGTCCCGGCTTTCGCCAAACGGGACAGACCCCGGGGCTTTCTAGACTGCGTTCAGCACTCGTCCGACGCCTTCGGTGAGGCGCAGCCAGCTCGCCCGTTCCTCGGCGAGTTGCCGCCGTCCCTTTGCGGTGAGCGAGTAGAAGCGCGCCTCGCGGTTGCGTTCGGTCATGCCCCACTCCGACTTGAGCCAGCCGAGCTGTTCCATGCGGTGGAGCGCCGGATAGAGCGATCCCTCCTCGACCCGCAGCAGGTCGTCGGACGTGCGCTGGATGTGATTCGTGATCGCGTAGCCATGCAGGCGCGGCTTCGCGTCGAGCGTCTTGAGCACGAGCAGGGCGAGCGTGCCCTGGAGGATGTCGTTCTTCTGCGGCGGCATCTGGCCCCCCCGGAGACCCTATACCTATCTAGCTAGGGTCACGCCGGGTTAGACGGCCGACGCGCGTCACGGGTTGGCGCCGATGTCGGCCACCACCGGCAGGTGGTCCGAGGCGCGGCGGGCCGCCGGCGTCGCGTGAGCGGCGATCCGACGCAGCATGTGGCGCGGCTGCACCCAGATGCGATCGAGCGGGATGATCGGGCAGGCGCCGGGGAACGAGCGCGGCCGGGGCGGGCGGCCGAGGCGCTGGTCGAGCACGTGCACGACCGATCGTCCCGGCAGCCAGTCGTTGAAGTCGCCGAGGACGACGACGATGGAGTGGCTGACCGATTCCAGATAGCCGAGGATCTGCCTCACCTGGAAGCGTCGTTCGCTGATTTTCAGGCCGAGATGCGCGGCCAGCACGTGGACGTGCACGCCGCCGACGTCCACCGTCGCCGCCAGCGCGCCGCGCGGCTCGCGCCGTTCCATGGACAGGTCGATGCGCTGGATGTCGACGATCGGATGTCGGGTCAGGAGCGCGTTGCCGAACCACTGCGCGAAGTGCTCGCGCGTCGGGCCGAGCGCGTACTCGTAGGCGTCGAGCGTCGTGAACACGACCGGCGTGCGGGTATCGACGGCGACGTCGCCGGGGTAGGTGAATTCCTGCAGCGCAACGACGTCCGCGTCGAGCTCGGCAATCACGCCGGACACCCGCGCCGGATCGTGCCGGCCGTCGGTGCCGACACAGCCATGGACGTTGTAGGTGGCGAAGCGAATCGGCGACGCCGGCACCCGCACTAGCCGAACTCCGCGCGCTCGCGGTGCCGGGACAGCGTCGGGGCGAACTGCCGAATCAGCAGCAGCGTCCGCACGGCGAAGGCAAGCGCGATCAACGCCAGGCCGGCGCCAATCGTGACCAGTCCGTTCGCGATCGACGGCTGCCCGATCGTCCGGCCGAGCAGGGCGCCGAAGCCCGCGAGCACGACGGTGACGGGCGCGAGGCCGATCGCAGTGCCAAGAAGATACGTCCCGAACGAGACCCGCCCGGCGCCGGCGAGCATGCCGACCGATGCGTTGCTCGCGAGCGACGCCAGGCGCAACACCACCATCCCGGCGAGGCCCTGCCGTCCCATCTGGCGGGCGGATCGATACGACCGCCGGCTCATCCAGCGCGCGGCCGTCGCGGCCCCGAACACGCGGCCGAGCAGGTACGCGATCGCCGCGGCGACGAGCGCGCCGGAGAACGCGACGGCCGAGCCGCTGAGCGCCCCGAAGGCAACGCCCGACAGGATCGCCAGGAGCTCGATCGGAATCATCGACACGCCGCCGATCACGAAGAGTCCGATGCCGGTCGCGATCGCGCCTGCGTCGCGGATCGGCGTGCCCACGGTCTCGCGCACGGTGCGAAGCTCCGACGGCAGGAGCGAGCCGGTCGACTGCCAGGCGACCATGGCCGCGCCGATGACGAGCGCCATCGGCAGGATCCACGTCCGCAGCGGATCGCGCTCGCTCACGGCATCCACCGGAGGCACCAGGCTATCGACGGCGGCGCCGAATCCGATCGGCTCGTCCGGATCCACGACGGTCTGCACCGTGCTCGACACTTCCGTCGGCGGCTCGGCCATCTCGAGCCGGACGAGCGTGTGGCTCTCGTGCGCGCGCGCGTCGATCAACGCCGCGATCGATCCGGCGCGTTCGATCGCCGGCGCGACCTCCTCGACCGGCATCGCCAGATGCTCGCCGAGCAGGCGGTCGCGGATGTGCGCGATGCCGGCGCGCACCTCGTCCGACTCGCCTTCGACCGCGAGATCGCACTCGGTGTCCATGCCCATGGACCGCCGCGCGCAGTTCGCCGATCCGATGCGCACGAACACGTCGTCCACGATCATCACCTTCGAGTGCACGAAGGTCGGCACGCCGGGGGCGGCCATCGGGCAGACAACGCGCAACCGTTTGTAGCGGTCCGCCGCGATCATCAGCCGGACCGCGTCGTTGCGGAAGATCGCGATCGTGTTCCGCTCCAGCCAGCCGTCGCATTCCTGCGGAACGGCGACGATGACCTCGGGACCGTCGCGTTCCTCGAGGCGCGCGGCGAGGGCGCGCGCCAGGTCGGCGTGGGTGAAGTACTGGTTCTCGATGAAGATCGATCGCCGGGCGCGGGCGATCGCGTCGAAGAACAGCGCCTCACATTCGCGAATCGCCGGCTGGGTCTCCGACCCTGGCACGGTGCGTGAGATCGCGACGTCGACGTCGGTGAGATCCGGGCGCACCGAAGAGGGCCAGAGCTCTGACGGCTGACTGGTCGGCCGCGGCAGCCGGGTCGCGCCCAGCAGGCGCCACCGGTCGCGGGCCAGCATGCCTAAACTGGCCGCCGCGGCGCCGTCTACCATCGCCTGGACCTCGTGATACGGCCCGTACACCTTGCCCAGCGGCGTCTTGCGTTCCGGCTCGTCGGGACGATGCGCGCTGGTGTCCCAGCGGTGACCGGTGAGGTCGATGCCGCCGCAGAATGCCAGCTCATCGTCGACGACGATCACCTTCTGGTGATGGCTGGCGCCGAAGGGATGACGGTCGTCGAACCCGAACTTGACGTTGCGCGGCATCCGCCACTTGAACCGGATGCGTGAGAACGGATCGCGTTCGAGCGTGTAGAGCAGCCCGTAGTCCCAGGTGAGGATGAAGATGCGAAGAGACGGCCGGCGCCTGGCGACGAAGGCGATCAGCGCGTCGAGCTGCTGCGGCGCGCCGTCGTTCAGATCGCGGCCGGGCGCGAGGTCGATCGTGCCGGTGATGTCCCAGGAGAGGATGAAGACCGAATGCTGCGCCGCGAGCAGCGCCTGACGAACGAGCAGGAAGTAGTCGGCGGCGTCCTGCACGCAGTAGAAGCGCTGCGCCCGATCGACACGCCAGCAGTTGCGCCCGGCTTCGACGATCGGGTCGCGGCGCCGCGAGGCGGCGCGCTCCGCCGCGGTGGCGCCTGCGGATGCGAGGGTCATGCCTCGCGCCTCTGACGGAGCATCCGGTTGATCAACCAGGCGAGCGTCAACGGCACGGCAATCGCGATCGCCGCGAGCGCCATCCGCTCGGGCGACGGATCGTCCAGGACCTGCGTGAGCTGATAGCCGAAGCCAGCGAGCGCGATGACGATGGCGGTCATGCCGAGAAGCGTGCCGAGCAGGAAATCGCGGTATCTGATCCGCGCGGCGCCGGCGACGACGTTCGTGAGCATGAACGGCGCCGGCACCTTGCGGAACAGGAACACCGCGAGCGTGCCATTGCGCTCCAGCGCGGCGAGCAGGCGGGCGACGTTCTCGCCGCCGAGCCGCTCGACACGGTGCAGGCCCGTCCACCGGCCGATCAGGAAGCCCATCGACGCGCTCGCCAGACAGCCGGCCATCGCGTAGATCGGGCCGAGCCATGGGCCGAACGCCAGACCGGTGGCCGCAATCAGCAGGAGCACCGGCACGAGCACCAGCCCGAGCGCGACGAACACGAAGACGACGGCGGGCAGCGCGTACCACGCATGACGATGCGGCTCGGCCCAGGCCGCGAGGTGCGTGACCTCGAAGCCGAGATCCGGACGCAGCACCGCCGCGACCGTCGCGGCGGTCAGCGGCACCGCAATGAAGAGGAGCACGACCCCGACGGGCCGGACCCAGGCGCGTGAGAAGCGGCCGCGCGGGGACGTCACCTGGTCAGATGGTGCAACGCGTGTGCCGTCGGGCCTGATCCGGGATCTGCCGAAAAACCCAGCAATTCCGCCAGCGAGTACGCAGATCTCTCCAGCCGGCGCCTGCGCGATCTCGCCATCTGCCGGCCGCCGCCCGACACCCCGGTCGCGATCCCCGACAGTGAGTCGTGCCGCGAATTCGGATCCGGATCAGGACGGCGACCGCCTTGGACATACCGGCGATCGTCGCCTGTCTCACCGCCGCTTCGAGCGGTTTCGCGCCAGCTATTCGCCCGCGGGCTTCGACGACACCGTCCTCGATCACGAGACCGCACGGCGGCGGCTCGAGGAGATGACGGTGCTCGTCGCCGAAGACGACGCCTCCGCGGTCGTCGACACGTTCGGCTACCTGGCCGCCGCCGGCGGCGATGGGCATCTGCGCATCGCCTGGCGCCGTCGGCCGGGCGCTCACTCGACCCAGTGCAGCACGTTGCGAATCACCGACCAGCGTCGGCCGGCGGCGCCGGCGCGCTGGCCCAGAATCCAGTGCCGATAGAGCGCGTCGAGCGTGCCGTCGCGGCGCTTGAGATCGAGCCAGGTGTTCACGAAGGCCGCCCAGCGCTCGTCGCTCGACGACAGCGCGTAGGCGATCGGTATCTTGATCGCGTCCGGCTCCGGCACGACGACGCTGAATTCAGGGTGGAGAAGCGTCATCACCGATCCGCTCTCGGCCGGCAGCACGTAGCCGAGGACGTCGTCGCGCGTGAACATGTCGTCGAGGCGCGGAATGGTGACGATCCGCAGATTCGGCGCGCGCGCCTGGAGCGCGGCGCGGTAGTAGGGCGAATCGGGCATCCCGATCGGCGCCGGGCCGAGCGCCGCGACGTCGTCCCAGGTCCGGAAGCGGTCGCGCAGGTGATCGCGGACGACGAAGGAAAAAGTCTCGTCGATGTAGGGCGTCGAGAAGCGCAGTCGCGCGGCGTCATCAGGCGTGACCGGCAGGCCCGACATGCCGATGTCGACGGCGCCGCTGGGGATCAGATCGCCCAGCGTGGCGCGGTCGGCGGCGAAGAACCTCGCCTCGACGCCGAGGTCCTTCGCCAGGGTCTGTGCCATCTCGATGTCGTAGCCGATGAGGCGGCCGTCGCGGGTTTCGAAGGCGTAGGGCATCCGGTCGCGGATCACGCCGACGCGCAGTACGCCGCGTTGTCGAATCGCCGACAGCAGATCGCCGCCGCTCGCGGACGGGACGACGGCGTCGGCCGGCTCGATCGCCGCCGCGGCGCCGCCGAAGCGCGGCTCCATGCTGTAGACGATGTCGGCGCCCTCGAACTCGCGATGGAGAGCCGTAGCGAACAGCACGCGCAGCCCGCCAAGGATGACGACCGTCGCGATCAGCGTGGTGACGGCATACCGGACGAGCGGCCGCACCTGCCACCGCAATCGGCCCGCGAGCGCGAGGCTGCCGAGAATCGCCAGCGTCATCGTATGCACCGCCGCCGCGAGCGTGCCGAAGCGCGCATTGAGGACGCCGGTGGCGAGGAACAGTTGGAACGTGTCCGACGGCAGACGGAACAGATCGAGGAGAAACGGCACGGCGCTGTTGAGGCTGCCGAAGAACGTGAGCAGCCCTGCGGCCGCGAGCTGGGGGTAGTCGGCGAGCGGCAGCGGCGATCCCGCGAACCAGCCGGCGAACGGGATGAAGCTCAGCGACAGCAGCTTGCCCGCGTGCGGAAAGTTGAAGCCCGCCGGCACGATGACGTCGGGCAGCGCGCTCGTCCCGGCGCTGACGCCGGGCTGGGCCTGGAGCAGCGACTTGCACGCCTCGATGAGGCCCGGCAGCACGATGAACAGGTCGCCGGCGACGAAGGCGACGAGCAGCGAATCGAGCGTGCGCGCGAACAGATCGCGGATACGGATGCCGGTCAGCGCCATGATCAGTCCGGGCAGCACCCAGAGCGACAGCAGCAGCGCCACGGCGGCGTACGTGATCAGGTAGACCTGAATCCGCTGCAGCTGATCGATCGTCAGCGTGCCCGCGGCGACCGCCGCGATCGCGAAGAGCCCGTACGGCGTGAGCTTCGTCACCGCCCGGGTGGCGCGCGCGACCGCGGCGCTGGCGACCGCGAGCACGTCGAGCAGCGCCTGTTTGCGCTCCACGCCGATCAGCGCCAGGCCCAGCATGATCGAGAACAGCACCACCGCCGGCACGATGTTGTTGGCCAGCGCGTTGAACGGATTCGAGGGAATGTAGAGGCCGACGAAATCGAAGGGCGGCGGCGGCGTGACCAGGGTGGTGCTGAAGAACGACGCGGTCTCCGCCGCGGGATAGGCGGCGGGCATCAGACAGGTGAACGTGAACGCCACCGCCCAGATCCCCAGCAGCACCGCGCCGACACGGACGCCGAGCTGCTTCGCCTGTGCGATCGTCAACGCCCCGAGGCTCGAGACGATCGACAGCGTGACGTAGGGCAGCACCATGACCTGCAGCAGCCGCACGAACCCGTCGGCGACGAAGCGCAGCGGCCCGACGTA
>DASTCC010000048.1:0-5658 GCA_035711465.1 Vicinamibacterales bacterium | reverse complement strand
CGCGCAGCGACTCGACCGGAAACGAACTGCTGGCCACCATGTTGTGCTGCAGGCCGAGCGCATGGCCGATCTCGTGCGTGATCACCTGCCGCATCGTCTCCCCCATCAGCTCTTCGGGGATGTCGAGCGTGCGCGCCGCCGGATTGGCGGCGCCGGTCTCGAGCAGCAGCCGGTTGCGATAGCTGCGCATGTGGTTGTGGTACCAGGTGATCTCGCTGTTGAGGATCTCGCCGGTGCGCGGATCGGACGTGTGCGGGCCGACGGCGTTGCGCACCAGGCTTGCCGCCCAGCGCACCATCGAGATGCGGGCGTCATCGGGATCCCAGTCGGGATCTTCCTGCTTGGTCGGCGGATCCTTCGCGATGATCGCGCGCTTGAACCCCGCCTTCTCGAACACTGACTGCCACTGCTCGACGCCTTCCTTCACGTAGCGCCGCCACCTGGTCGGCGTCGCCGGATCGATGTAGTAGGTGATCGGCTTCACCGGCTCGACGACTTCGCCGCGCGCGTACGCGGCCGGATCCTTCGGCTCCAGCCGCCAGCGGGTGATGAACGTCTCGGTCGCCGCCTTCTGCGTGTCGAGCCCGTAGTTGACGCGCGCGACCGTGAAGTAGCCGACACGCGGATCGAAGTGGCGCGGACGCATCGGCTCCTTCGGCAGCAGCACCAGCGACTGCCGCATCTCGAGGCTCACCGATCCGCCGGTGCGATCGCCGGGCGGGTCGGCCGCATCGTAGGTCTGCACGTGACGAACCTCGACGTTGATCGGGAACGCGCGCATGTCGCCGATGTAGCTGCGCGCGGTGTCGTAGCGGCGCACGCCGTAGGTGCGGCGGCTGGCGGCGGACAAACCGGAGATGGCCGGGGTGTCGGCGGCGAAGAAGTCGGTGACGTCGATGACCGCGCTGGTGTTCTCCTTGCCGAAGGCGGCGATCGGAAACGACGCCAGGATCGGCGCGAAGTTGTTCTGGCTCACCGACCGCGCGATCGGCAGCGACTCGTCGGCGACCGCGTCGACGCTGATGCTGCGCAGCAGGACGTTGTTGTTGACCCGCTCCCAGCGCACCATCCGCTCGTTGAGCGAGGTGCCGGCGCTCTGGAAGCCGCCGCTGCCCGCCGGCACGCCGGAAATCCGGCTCACCAGCAGCCAGTCACGGCCGAGGATGTCGTAGCCGACCTCGAAGAAGTACCGATCGTCGACCCTGTGCACGGTCAGCGCGCCGCGCTCGCTCTGCGCGCGCGCGGGGATGACCTGTTCGTACGGCCGAGGCGCACGCCGGCCGGCGGCGCCACCGGGTTGCTGCGCGGCGCCTTCCTGCGCCGGCGGCGGTGGCGGCGCACCACCCTGCTGCTGCGGATTCTGAGCGGCGATCGGCGCGACAAGGCCGGCAACGACCAGCACGGACGCAAACCATCGATTCGTAGACATCGGGCCTCCGGACATTCGAATCGGCCGATTCTAGCTGACTCGCGTGCCTGCAGACCGAGCGGCTGGCCAATGCGTGGAAGGCCGTCGTCGCTGGCAAGTAGCGCGCGCGCAGCTAGCGTGCTCTCAATGCCTCGACGGGACTGACGGCGGTCGCGCGATACGCCGGCACGTAGCTGGCGATCAGCGCGGCCGCGATCAGCACGATGGCGACGCCGGCATAGGTCACCGGGTCGAGCGGACCGATGCCGAACAGCAACGACGCCATCCAGCGCGCGAATGGCACCGCCGCCGCCAATCCGAGCGCGGTGCCCGCGACGGCCAGCACGAGGCCGTCGCGCAACACCATGCGGCGGACGTCGGTGCGTGGAGCGCCGAGCGCCACGCGAATGCCGATCTCCGCCGTGCGCTGCGCGACCACATGCGCCAGCACACCGTAGATGCCGACGATGCTGAGCGTCAGCGCCATGGCCGCGGCCAGCGCCAGCATGACCAGCGTGAACGAGGGGCCCGCCATCGACCGATCGTGCAGTTCCGCCAGCGTTCGCGTCTGCATCATCAATAGACCACCGTTCACCGCGCGAACAGCCGCCCGCAAGTCGTCGGTCAGGCCGTCGCTGCCCGCGCGATCGCTGCGGACGAGGAACGTCACGTAGCGCAGCACGTGCACAGGGCTGCGCCAGAAGTCGTCCATCATTACCGGCCAGTAGACGCTCGCGGGCGCCGGACGGCTGACGCCGTCGTCGTAGACATCCGCGACGACGCCGATGACATCGCGCCAGGGGCTGGCCTCGTTCTCGCGTATCCGCTTGCCGATGGCTGCCGCGGTGCTGCCCCACATCTCGCGCGCGAGCTTCTCCGACACGATCGCCATCGGCCGCCCGGCCTCCATGTCTGTCCAGGAGAAGTCCTGCCCCGCGACGAGCGGCGTGCCGAGCGTCCGCAGGTAACCGGGCGCGATGAAGCGGAACCGGCGAATCGGCGGCACCTGGCCCGGGGGCGGCTGCTGGCCCTCGACCAGCAGCAGATCGTTGGCGCTGGCGCCCTGCAAAGGCACGGCATTGGCGAACGACGCCGAGGCGACGCCCGGGACAGCGGCAATACGATCGCGGATGTCGGTCTGGATGCGAAACACCTGCTCGTCACTGGCGACCAGCGACGCCGGCATGCCGATCGTGAACAGCTGACCAGTGCCGGGATTCGCGAAGCCCGGATCGACGCGCGTCATCGCCACGAACGATCGAATCAACAGGCCGGAGGCCACGAGCAGCACCGAGGCGAGCGCGACCTGCGCGATGACGAGCGAGCTGCGGACGCGGCGTCGGCCGCGATGCTGCGTCTGCGTCCGGCCGATGCCGCGAAGCTCCGCTGCGGCGTGAGAGATGTCGAGCCTGAGAATCGGGAGTAGCCCGAAGGCGAAACCCGAGGCGATCGAAATCGCGACGGCGAATCCGAGCACGCGAAAGTCGATGGCGATGTCGCGCAGGCGAGGGAGATTCGATGGACCCGCGGCGACGAGCATCTCGACGCCAACCGCCGCGATCGCGAGCCCCAGCGCGCCGCCCAGCAGCCCGAGCGTCAGGCTCTCGATCATGAGGCCGCGGGAGATCCGGGCGCGCCCGCCGCCGAGCGCGGCGCGAATCGCCAGCTCCTGCTGCCGATCCTCGGCCCGCACCGCGAGCAGGTTGGCGACGTTGGCGCAGGCGATCGCCAGGACAACGGCAATCGCGGCCATCAACGTCCAGAGCACGCTGCCGACGTTGCCGACGACGAGCTGTTTCAGCGGACGGAGGTCAGCGGCGAAGCCGGCGCTCTCGAAGATCTTCGGATCCACGCCGGGCGGCGGCGGCCAGCCGCGAAGCCACGCCGGGATCATCCGCGCGATGTCGGCGTTGGCCTGCGCGATGGTCACGCCGGGCTTCAGCCTCGCAATCCCGTCGTAGTTGAAGCGGCCCAGCATCAGCGCGGAGCGATCGAAGCGCAGCGGCGCAATCAGTCCAGGCGCCAGATCGAGAAAGCGGAAGCTCGCCGGCATCACGCCGATCACCCGTCGTGGCGTGCCGTCGACGGTCACCAATCGCCCGACGACACCGGGGTCGCCGCCGAAGCGGAGCTGCCAGAAGCCGTGCGTGACCAGCAACGAGTCCGGCGCCTTCGGATCGAGGTCGTCCGCCGAAAACCAGCGGCCGAGGACCGGCGGCACCGCCAGCGCCTGAAGCGTGCCGTCCGAGACGGCGACGACCTGAACCTGCTCCGCCTCGCCGTCGCCCGTGACGACGGCGTTCGACGACGTCCAGAGGCCGATGTCGGTAAACGTCTGGCCCTGTTCGCGGTAGGTGTAGAACTGCGTCGCCGACATGTCGACGTTCTTGTCCGGCAGAGTGGCGCCGGGCGCGAGATGCCGCAGATCGACCAGCCGGTCGGCGTCCGCATACGGCAGCGGCTTGATCAGGATGCCGTTGACGATGCTGAAGATGCCGGTGGTGGCGCCGATGCCGAGACCCAGCGTGAGCACCGACACCAGGGTGAAGGCCGGCGCGCGGCGCAGCGAGCGGAGGCCGTAGCGGAAGTCACGCCAGCTGTCTTCGAGCACCAGCGAACGAAACTCGTCGCGCGTCCGCTCCTTGGCGCTCTCGACGCCGCCGAACGTCCGCATCGCTTCGCGGCGCGCCTCGACCTCGCTCAGGCCGGCGCGGCGGTTCTTCTCGATCTGCTGATCGAGATGGAAGCGCATTTCTTCGTCGAGCCGCCGCTCGACGTCGCGTCGTGACCCGAGCGACCGCAGCCGCCACCAGCCTTCGCGGATCCGTCGCATCGGCCCTCCCTACCTCGCCGCCTCGAGCACCAGATTCACGGCGCGAGACATCCGCCGCCACTGTGCCAGCTCGTCGGCGAGGTGGCGCCGGCCCGCGCGCGTCAGGGCGTAATAGCGGGCGCGCCGGTTGTTCTCCGTCACCTTCCACGCCGACTGGATGAGCCCCTGGCGCTCCAGGCGGTAGAGCGCCGGATAGAGCGTCCCTTGTCCGAGCTGCAGCACGCTTTCCGACCACTGTCCGATGCGCTCGGTGATGCCCCAGCCGTGCATCGGCTCGCGCGTCAGCGCCTGCAGCACCAGCATGTCGAGCGTGCCCTGGAGGATGTCGCCGCGTTCCTTGGTCATGGGTGTGCGTGCCCGGGTTGGCCCCAAGGCGGATTTCTTTCGATAGACGAAAGGAGAGGGCGAGAGGTTCCTTTCGAGTGTCGGAAGGAGCAGCCGCTGCGGCCCGGGACTCGGGGGCTCGGGACTTCAAGGGCAGGCTTGGGGCTTGGGGCCGACCAGCGCTCCAGTGACGCGGCCCCGAGCCCCGAGGCGCGAGCCCCGAGGCGATCAAGAACGATCGCTTCCTTTTCACGCGCCGACCAAGTGAGGTTCACACGCAGCCCCGAACTCGGCTCGTGTCAGCGACGCGCTCGTCCGCCGACTTCCTGCGTCGCGCGTGGAACACGACTTGCACAACTCATCGCGAACGAGCACCGCGGCTCGTCACGTTCTGCCTCTTTGAATCGCGGGAGTTGCGGCGCATGCCGTCAGGAGCAAGCAAATGGACAGCAAGAAGAACACGGTCGGCGAAGAAGTGTCGGCGTTCGGTCAGCGCGTCAAGGGCGCGACGAAGGATGCGGCCGGCGTCATGACCGGCAACGAGTCGCTCGAGCGCGAGGGCGAACGCGAGAACGCGCAGGGCCGCGCCCGCCAGACGGCCAACGACGCCATCGGATCCGATCGGACGGCGGCCACCGGCCGCTACGTCACCGGTCTGTACAACTCGCCGGAATCCGCGCAGCGGGCCTACGGCAGCCTGACGACCGATCATGGCTACGACGCCGGCGACATCGACGTGCTGATGACCGACGAGACGCGCAGCCGGCATTTCGGCGACGCGAAACCCGGCACCGAGCTCGACGGCGGGACCAAAGCCGCCGAGGGCTTCGGGAAAGGCAGCGCGATCGGCGGCGGCGTCGGCGCGGCGTTGGGCGCGCTGTTCGCCGTAGGCACCTCGGTCGCGATTCCGGGCCTCGGCCTGGTCGTCGCCGGCCCGATCGCGGCGGCACTGGCCGGCGCGGGCGCCGGCGGGGCCACCGGCGGCATCATCGGCGCGCTGATTGGCGCCGGCATTCCTGAAGATCGCGTGCGCGACTACGAGCGCGGCCTCAAGGAAGGCGGCATTCTCATCGGCACGAAGTATCGCGACCCC
>DASTCC010000047.1:0-6164 GCA_035711465.1 Vicinamibacterales bacterium | reverse complement strand
CTCCAGGGCCGGGAGCGAATCGAGCAGGAGCTGCAGCGGCTCATCGATGCGCGCTCGACGCCGTGGGGCGTCACCGTCCAGGCGGTGGAGATGCGCGATATCGTCATTCCCCAGCAGCTGCAGGAGGCGATGTCGCGCGAGGCGCAGGCGTCTCGGGAGAAGCAGGCGCGTGTGATTCTCGGCCAGGCGGAAGTCGAGATCGCGCAGAGCTTCGAGGAGGCCGCGCGCAAGTACCACGACAATCCGACCGCGCTGCATCTGCGCGCGATGAACATGCTCTACGAAGGACTGAAAGAGAAAGGCGCGCTGATGCTCGTGCCGAGCTCGGCGGTCGAGTCGATGGGCATGGGCGGGTTGATGGGCGCGGCGGCGCTGCGGCAGCAGACGCTGACCCGGCCGGAGACCCCGCCGCCCCCGCGGACGTCGTAGAATCCGGTCGATTCAGGAACGAGGGCGATCATGCGCGTGATCGTGCACGCGATTCGGGGTCTGCGGCGGACGCCTGTTGCCGCCGTGGGCATGCTGCTGACGCTCGCCATCACCATCGCCGCCAACGTCGGCGCCTTCTCGCTGGTCAACAGTCTGGTGCTGCGGAGGCTGCCGGTCCGCGATCCCCACCGCCTCGTGACGGTGTCGTCCGACGAGGCGATCCGGCTCGGCTTCCCGGCTGGTCCCGGCTGGAGTTACGGCATGTGGGACCGGCTTCGGGCGCGCGCGGGTGTCGTCGAGAGCGCGACCGCCTGGATCATGCGCGACGTGAATCTCGCGAGCACGGGCGAGAAGCAGCTGGCGAGCGCGCTGGTCGCGAGCGGCGGGATCTTCCGCACGCTCGGACTGGAGGTGTCGCTCGGTCGGACGTTCGGCGACCCGGACGACGTGCGCGGCGGCGGGCCTGATGGACCGGTGGCCGTGATCGGCGATCGATTCTGGCAATCGCATTTCAATCGCGCGCCGGACGTGATCGGGCGCGCGCTCGTCATTGAAGGTGTGCCATACCGCATCGTCGGCGTGCTGCCGGCGGCGTTCCGCAGCCTCGAAACCGGCCGGCCGGTGGATCTCGTGCTGCCGCTCGAGACCGAACCGCTGATCGCGCGCCAGGCGTCGATGATCGTGTCGGATCGCTCGCTGATGCTGATCATTCTGCTGCGCCTGCGAGAGGGCCAGCCGGTCTCGGCGGCCACCGGCGTCCTTCGTGCAATTCAACCCGAGATTCTGGGCGGCGCCCGGTTGCCGCGGTTCGTCGAGGAGCCGTTCACGCTCGTGCCGGCGGCGGAAGGTCCTCATGGCGTCACGCGCGCGCGATACGGACGTGCCGCGACGACGATGCTCGGGCTCGTGGTCCTGATCTGGCTCGCCGCGTGCGCCAACATCGCCAATCTGCAGGTGGCGCGGATGTCGGCGCGCGCCGCGGAGCTTGCGACGCGTCGTGCTCTCGGCGCCTCGCGTCGTCAGCTCATCGGCATGCTCGTCGTCGAGGCGCTGGTCGTCGTCAGCGTGGCGACGGCGATAGGCGTCCTGGCCGGTGCGTGGGCCAGCCGCGTGGCGGCGAGCGAGATCCTGTCGGATTCGATCGACGCGCTCGATCTCTCGCTCGATCCCACGGCGCTGGCGTTCATTGCCGTGCTGGTGCTCCTGGCGGCGACGGCTTCTGGATTGATTCCGGCCTTACGCGTCACCGGACGCGGGTCGTCGCCGCTCTCCGCCCTTCAGATCGATACGGACAGAGCAGGGCGGCGAAGTGTCGGCTCCCGGTCGCTGGTGGTCCTGCAGCTGGCGATCTCGTTCGTGCTCGTCGTCGGCGCCAGCCAATTCATGCGCACCGCGGCGGCGACGTCCGCGGCGCCGCTCGGGTACGACGCCGAGCGCCTGGTCGTGGCGGCGATCGACGGGCCGGCGCTCGAGCAAAGCGAGGACGCGCGGCGGCTGCGCGCCGCGCAGCTGCTCGATGCGATCGGCGCAATCCCGGGCGTCGCGCGTGCGGGCGTGTCGACATCGATTCCGGGGCAGTCGGGTCTCACCATCGCGTTCGCCGGCAACGGCGCACCGGAGCGGCGGGTGCGAATGACCGCCGTGAGTCCTGGCTGGTTTGCGACCTACGGCACGCGGGTCGTCGCCGGCCGCGACTTCACCGCGGCAGACCACGCCGCCGCGCCAGGCGTCGCGATCGTCAATCGCGCCCTCGCGACGGCGCTCTCGCGCGCCGAGCCGCTCGTCGGCCAGCGCGTCGGCGATCGCGACGTCGTCGGGGTCGTCGAGGATCAGATCGCCTGGGGCGGCTTCACGCCGCAGGGCGTGCCGCGAGGCGTCAGCGATCCGCCGGCGCCGACACTCTATGTGCCACTCGCGCAATACAGCGTGCCCGGCCCGCCCGGAGCGTCGCGCGTGTTGGTCTCCTTGCGAGTGGACGACGCCGGGAGTCGAGACCTGCCGGCGGCGGTCGCACGCGCGATCGCGTCCGTCGATTCGCGCGCCGGATTCACGCTGCGTCATCTGGCCGACGACGCCCGGATGGGACTGGCGCATCAGCGAATCCTTGGCGGGCTGTCGGCGTGGCTGGGCGTGCTTGGCGTGATCGTCGCCGCCGTCGGTCTGTACAGCGTCGTCGCGCAGGATTTGCAGCGCCGGCGCCGGGAGCTGGGCGTTCGCCTCGCGCTCGGCGCGCGCCCCGATCGCTTGACGGCCGGACTGGTCGGGCGATCGGCGGGACTGGTTTTGATCGGCACGCTCGCCGGCGTGGCCGTCGCGCTCGCGCTGGCGCCGATCGTGACGCCGTTGTTATACGGCGTCGATGCGCGTGATCCGGAAGTCCTGATGGCTGCCGGCGCGGCGCTTGCAGGCATCGGCATCGTGGCGGCCTGGGTCCCGAGCACGCGGGTGTGCCGCTCACCTCCGGCGACGCTGCTGCGCGCGTCGTGAGCATCGGGCGATAGAATCTCCGGCGTGAAGATCGAGACCTTTCTGCTCGAACGGTGGATGACGCGTCACGAGACGCACGTGAAGTACGACATCGCCGAGAGCGGCATCCTGCCGCTCACGACCGCCGATCTGCTCGCCTTCGAGCCTCCGGATCGACGGACGGCGACGCTCGATCGTCTGCTGGCGCTGCCGCTTGGCTATTCGGAGGCGCGGGGCACGCAGGAGCTGCGCGAGTCGCTGGCCTCGACCTACGCGCGCGGCGACGCCGATCACGTGCTGGTGACGACGGGCGCGATTGAGGCGAACTTCCTGCTCTTCAACGTGCTGCTGGAGGCGGGCGATCACCTGATCGCGCCGTATCCGGCCTATCAGCAGCTCTACAGCGTGCCGCGCGCGATCGGCTGCGACGTCTCGCTCTGGCACGTCGGCCCGGAAACCGGGTACCGCTACGACATCGACGCGCTCGCGAAGCTGATCACGCCCAAGACCAGGGCCATCGTCGTCAACACGCCGCACAATCCGACCGGCGCGATGATGCCGCCGGCCGACGCGAAACGCGTCTACGAGATGGCCGCCGACGCCGGCGCGACGGTCATCGGCGACGAGGCGTATCGGTGGCTGGCCGTGCCCGACGGCGATCCGTTCGCGCCGCCGATGTTCGATCTCGGCCCGCACGGCGTCAGCGTCGGGACGCTGTCGAAGCCGTTCGGTCTGCCGGGCTTGCGCATCGGCTGGATCATGGCGTCGCCGGATCTGGTGCAGAAGTGCTGGGCCTACCGCGACTACGTGTCGCTCAGCCCCGGCAAGCTCAACGACGCGCTGGCCGTGCTCGCGCTCGCGCACCGCGACAAGATCGTCGCCCGCAACCAGCAGATCATCGAAGCCAACCTGGCGTCGGCGGGGAAGTGGATTGGCGCACGATCGAGCTTCCTGCAGTGGACGCCGCCGCGCGGCGGCCTGCTGGCGCTGATCAAGTACGACCTGCCGATGGCGTCCCTGCCGCTGGCCGACAAGCTGGCGACCGAATACAGCGTGATGCTCGCCCCGGGGTCGGCCTTCGGCTACGAGCACCACCTGCGCCTCGGCATCGGCCAGAGACCCGCTGTGTTCGCGCAAGGGCTGGCCGAGGCCGCGCGGTGTTTTGAGAGTCTGAGATAGAAATCGATCAGGCGTTGCTCGGATCGGGGCGCGGTTCGGCGCCGACTTGCGAGCGGCGGGCGCTCGGCCGATCAAGCGAGCGCCCGCCAAGCGTGCGAGCCTCGGCGCAGAACCGAACCCCCGATCGCTCACCGCAAGCCCGCCGCCGGCAGCCAGTAGCCCGCAATCCGCAGCCCGCAGCCCGCGCTACCTCCAGACGTCGAACGGATCGATTGGCGTCCCCTGCCACCAGCGCTTGTCGGACGTCAGTTTGAAGATCGCGAAGTGGAGATGCGGCGTGTTTGGCGGGGCATTGCCGGATGTGCCGACGTAGCCGATCACCTGGCCGCGCGAGACCGCGTCGCCTTCGTGGAGTTCTTCGGCGTAGCGCTCGAGGTGCGCGTAGTAGTACGCGTAGGCGCTGGTCGGATCGAACTGGTAGATGGTGATGCCGCCGGCCTTGCTGTGGAAGAGCTTGGCGATGGTGCCGTCTTCGACGGCGAGCACCGGCGTGTGGCGCGGCGCGAGGATGTCCATGGCCTCGTGCTGGCGAGCGGCGCCGCGGCGTTCGTGAAACGAGCTGCGCAACTGGTCGCGGCGGATTTCGCGCACAGGAATCGCGAGATCGCGGCTGCGCAGGTCGTCGACGGGATCGCTGCCGATCGCCGGCGGCGTGCCGACCGGCGGTTTGGCGGGCGGCGAAACCGGCGGCGGCTCGCGATCCAGCCGCGCCGGTACTGCCGCCATCGGCGTCTCGTCGTCGTCGTGATCCCCAACGAAGTCCGGCGGCCGGCTTGCGAAGTCCGCCAGTCCCGACACTACGACGACCGTCGTGATGACGCCCGCGAGGAAGGCGAGCGCGGTCGCGCGCAAAATCCCTCGCGTCATCGACTCACTCTTCGAAGAAGATTGGCGTGCCCACCTTGACGAGGCCGGCGACGATGCCGGCGTCCCAGTTGGTCAGCCGCACGCAGCCGTGCGACGCGGTCTGGCCGACCTTGCCGGGCTCCGGCGTGCCGTGGATCCCGTAGTGCTCCTTCGAGATGTCGATCCAGACGACGCCGACCGGGTTGTTCGGTCCCGGCGCGATCTTCGCTTTCGAGTGCGTGGGGTCGGCGTCCCAGAACAAATCAGGGTTGTAGTGGAAGGGCGGATTGCGCGCGATGGCCGTCACCTTCCACGTGCCGATCGGCAGCGGATCGCGAGCGCTGCCGCTGGTGACGGGGGCGAAGTAGATCAGGGCGCCTTCGCCGTCGTAGGCGCGGAGCGCGCCTTCACTCTTCGAAACGACGAGCCGCACCGCCGGACCGGTCACGGCCGGAATGCCGATCGTGTTCGGCACGCGGAGGGTTTCGCCCTCGACGAACTTCGCGCCTCGGTTGAGCGCGCGCAGCAGCGACGGCGACGCGTGCAGCCGTTCGCCGAGCGCTTCGAGCGCCGACGTGTAGCCGAGCGCCTCGAGCTTGGCCTGCGCCATCAGATCCGCCGGGATCTCTTTCGTGAACGGCCCGGCCACATCTTCGGCGGTGATCGTGTACTCGACGATCGTCTCGGTCTTGCCCTTGCCGAGCGCCTCGAGGAGCGCCGCTCCGCTTCGAGCTTCAGCGGGCAGCTGCTTCGCCTCGGCGAACGCCGCGCTCGCCGCCGACGTGTTGTGGCCGGGGCGTCCGTCGATCTCGCCCACGGAGAAATGCTGACGAGCGAGCAGTACCTGTAGTTCGAGTGCGGGAAGTGCGGGCACGGATTGCCGCTGCGCAGGAGGGGGCGCCGGAGACGCCAGAGCAGCCACAACCGCGAGACCCGACACCGCCATGGTCCATGGCGACATGCGTGCCTCCTCGTTGTGTCGTCCTGACTAAAGCGATTGTAGCGGGAGCGTCCTGCGCTGACCCCGCGGCGGTGAGGACCGCGGGGCGCGCATGATCCGCTGACGCTACCGCCGGACGTCCGCGCCGCCGTAGCTCGTGAAGTCGCTCTCGAGCGTGGCCGCATGACGGTCGTCACGGGCGCGGGTGCCGAGCACGATGCCACCGCGCTTCAGGCCCTCTTCGTACGCACACGCGCGATCTTCCGGAATACCGGCGCCGATGAGCGCGCCGATCACGCCGCCG
>DASTCC010000046.1:0-4623 GCA_035711465.1 Vicinamibacterales bacterium | reverse complement strand
AGAACCGAGAACCCAAGTTCTAAGTTTTGAGTTCTAAGTTGTAGCTGTCGCGAACCGCACTTTACTGAGCGACCGTCACGGTGGCGCTGGGCGTGAACGGCTCCGTCGGGGCCTGGCCGGTCGTGTCCTGCCAGATCGTGTTGCTGGTGTTGATCGCGAAGCCGCGCTGGCCCGTCGTGCCGATCGTCATCGGCACCGCGGTCGCGTACCACGCCGAGATCGTCGCCGTGCCGTTGCAGTCGTTCGGACCGGGCTGGGCGCCGGCGCTCGCCGACATGTTGAAGTTGTAGCCGGCCTTCTGGATCGGCGCGGCATGGCCGAGGTCCTTCGAGATGAAGGCCTCGCCGTTCGGGTTGCCGCCCGGCGCGGTGCCGAGAATCTGATACGACGCCGCGAATCCGCCGGCGCCGCACGACGCCGAATACATGACCTGCGCCGCGCGCGTGGTCGTCAGTGACGTGATCGCCGAGGCCTCGTTCCCCGTCATCCGCGCCCGCATCAGGCCCGGCACGGCAATCGCCGCGATGATGCTGATGATGGCGACGACGATGAGGAGCTCGATGAGGGTGAATCCGCGGTCCCGTGCTGCCATATGCCTGCTCCTTGCCAGCCCTGGAGAAGCATAGCAGACCGGCGGCCGCGGCTGGGTCGAACGCACGAAAGCCCCGTTTCAGGCCGTCGAATCGGCCTGAACGGGGCTCCCGACAAGTGCCTTCCGCTGCGCTGGGTCGCCTGTTACTGGATGAACGACACCGTCCCGCCGGCCGTGAACGGTTCGGTCGGGGCGACGCCTGAAGTGTCCTGCCACACGGTGTTGCTGGCGTTGAGCGCGAAGCCGCGCGAACCGGTGACGCCGACCGAGATCGGCACCGCCGTCGCCAGGAACGCCGAGTTCGTCGCGGCGTTGTTGCAGTCGGCCGGGCCGGCCGTCGATCCGGCGCCCGGGGCCATCACGAACCGATAGCCCGTCTTTTCCACCGGTGCGGCATGGCCGAGGTCCTTCGAGATGAAGCCGTCGCCGGTCGGGTTGCCTCCCGGCGGCGTGCCGAGCACCGCGTAGCTGGTCGCATAGGCGCCGTTGCCGCACGACGACGAATAGGCCACCTGGGCGGCGCGCGTGACGCTCAGCGACGAGATCGCCGAGGTCTCGTTGCCCGTCATCCGCGATCGCATCAAACCGGGAATCGCAATCGCCGCGATGATGCTGATGATCGCCACGACGATCATGAGCTCGATGAGCGTGAATCCTCGATCGTGTCTGCCCCGCATGGTCCCTACGACGCCTCCTCGTCGCGGCGCCGGCCCCTCCTCGAGGTCCGTGCCGTCTGCCCCCTGAAAAAGCAGGATCCATGCCGGGCGCCGCCGAACCGAAACTCGCGGAATTCCCAAAGAATTGGGGCTTGTCTGCGCGCGTTACAAATCGGGCATCGCCCGCCCTAGCGCAAACGTCGCTCGGGAGACCAGAAGCGGGCCAGTTCTGTCGGCCGTCGCGGGTGGTCGCGGGTGGCGCCGTCCGTCGGCGCCTCAGAACAGCGCCTTGATTTGACGGTGGAAGAACTCGTCCCTGGCGCCCCCGATCAGGCGCCCCTCGACCCGGCCCCTGGCGGAGACGAAGATCGTCGTCGGCAGCAGACCGGTGTAGCCGATCTTCTCCGCGGCGGGAATGTCGTCCCTCCCGACGAGCAGCCGGTAGGTGATCTCGAACTGCTTCGCGAACGCCTGCATGTCTTCCGGCCCGTCGTCGACCGAGATGCCGATCACGGTCAGACCGGCCTCGCGGTACTGCGCCGCCATCGCGACGAGCTGCGGCATCTCGCGCTGACAGGGCACGCACCATGTCGCCCAGAAGTTGACGATCAGCGGCTTGCCTTTGTAATCAGCGAGGCGCACCTCGGCGCCCGAGACGTCCTTGAAGACGACGTCGTAGTTGAACGGCTCGTCGACGTCGCGATATCTGCCGCAGTGGACCGCCGAGAGCGCGACCACCGCAATCGCAAGCACCCGCACCAGGGCGGCGCTGGCTGCGCGGGGCGAGCGGCGCCTCACTTGCGGATGTCCGACGGCAGCATCGCGTCGCGCATCGCCGCGTGATAGACGAACGCGGCGAGGATCACCGCGTTCTGCTTGAGATCGTCGATCTTCACCCGCTCCGGCGTGTCGACGTTGGTGTGATGCTCGCGCACGTCGTAGTCGACGTAGTCCTGGACCGGATTGAATCCGGGCACGCCGACGTTGATGAAACTGAGGTGATCGGTGCTGCCGATGTTCTGGATCACGTTGCTGCGCGCACCGAGATCCTGGAACGGCGCCAGCCACGCGTCGAAGATGGGCCGCACCGCCTCGTTGCCCTGCAGGAACCAGCCGTAGATCGGGCCCTTGCCCGGATCGATGTTGAAGTACACCGACATGCGCTGGCGCGCCTCGGCGTTCTCGTCGCCGGCGAGATGCCGGGCGACATAGGCACGCGAGCCGAGCAGTCCCTGTTCTTCCGCGCCCCAGAGCGCGAGCCGCAGCGTCCGCCGCGGCCGAATTCCGGTGCTCTTCAGGATGCGGAACGCCTCGAGCGCGACCGCGGCGCCGTCGGCATTGTCGGTGGCGCCGACGGCCGTGTGCCATGAGTCGAGGTGCGCGCCGAGCATCACCACCTCCGCGCCGATCTTCGGATCGACACCCGGGATCTCACCGATGACGTTGTGGGTCTGCGGATCGTCGAGCAGGCGCGCCTGCACGTTGACGCGAACCTGCACGTTCTCGCCGAGCGCGACCAGCCTGGACAGCAGGTTGTAGTGCTCGCCGATCAGGACGACGCGCGGCAGGCGGTCGCCCGCGATCTCGCGCGAGCCGGCCTGCACGAACAGCGTGCCGTGTTCGCCGCGGCTCGGCCGCAGCAGCACGGTCGCGCCGCCGTTGGTCATCGCCGTCCGGATGCGCTCGGCCGGTGACGGCGTGCCGCCTGCGCCGCGCTGGCCGCGGCCGCCCTGCCGGCCCCCCTGGTTGCCGCGTCCGGCGTCACCGCGGCCCCGTCCGGCCTCGGCTGCCGCCGCAGGCTCGGGCTCGAGTGTCGGCTGCACGCGATCCGTGCGAATGAAGTTGTCGACGGCTGGCATCTGCAGGACCGCCGCGCCCTTCAGCGTGCCCTGCATCGCCTCGACCTCTTCCGGCGACTTGCCGGCTACGGTCACGACCTGGCTCACCTCCGGCCCCGCCGTCGACGGGCTCCACGCTTCGGGAAAGCCCACCAGCGGCATGTAGCGGGGCGAGACCATCTCGATCGAGAACTGCTCGAGCGTCCAGCCGCGGCTGAAGTCGAACGGCTCGAGCCGGACGTTGGCGAAGCCCCACTCGGTCATCCGATCGCGGGCCCATTCGGCGGCGCGCAGGTATTCCTTCGATCCGGCCAGCCGCGGCCCGATGCGATCGACCAGCATCGTGAACATGCCGCCGACCTGCGATCGATTGAGACCTTCGTCGCGAATCCGGGCGACCATCGTCGCGTCCACCGGCTCCTGCTGGGACCAGCCGGCAACCGTCGGGCCGGCGAGCACACCGGCGAGGAGGAGACCGATCGAGAGAGGTCGAGTCATATCACCGCTCCTGTGTCAATCACGGAGTCTAGGGGGCCAGTCCCGGCTCTCGCCAAACGGGACAGGCCCCGCCTCGTGCGCCGGGATTGGCCCCTTGGACGCGTAGCTCGTTACTTCAAGTAAATCCCGTTGAAGAGCAGCTTGAACGTCGCGTGAGGCTGCGCGCGCTGCAGGATCTCGACGCCGTACAGCAGCGCGCGGCCCTTGCCCACCGTCGCATCGACGGCGACGACGCCCTTGTCGAGATACTGCTGGCCCCACGCCCAGCCGCTGCGCAGCGGCTTGTCGCTGTCGAACCACGCGATCGCGCGCACGCCCTTGTCGATCGCATCCGGCGCCAGCGTCCAGACTTCGCTGTTGTCGAAGAAGACGTCCGTGTCGGTCTTCATCCCCGCCGCCACCGGACTCGTCGTGTCGACGTGGACGCGCATCACCGAGCCGGGCGCGTCGAACTCGGTGTCGGGCAGCGGCTGACCGTTCTTGACGAGGTGATTGCTCATCGGCAGGTTGAGGAACCGCGCCAGGTTCGTCGCCGACGTGCCGATGGCGATCAGCGTGCCGCCGCGCTCGATGAACGTCTTGAGGTGCGGCAGCGTGCGCTCGACGGTGACGCTGCCGACCTGATCCTTGTACTCCGCCGGCAGGTTGGCGATACCGGCGCCCGCGCCGCCGCCGCGTCCCGCGCCGCCACCACCGCCGCCGCGTCCACCGCCGGCACCCGCTGCGGGAATGGCGCCGCCGACGAAGATCAGCACGTCGTACTTCGCGAACAGATTGCCGGCGTCGAGCTCCGGCGCGAACACACGCTCGAACGGGAACTCGAACTGCTCGAGGATCCAGCGTGCCCAGCCGGCGTCCATCGAACCGCCGTAGGTATCCCACAGGCCGATGCGGGGCATCGAGATCTGCCGGCCCTGCGGCGTCGACGGTCCGATGAAGTTGACACCGCGCTCCTTCGCGACCTTCTCGATGATCGGCGTCGACTCCGGCGTCCGGACGACGCCGAAGTCGCCGGCGGCGGTCCGGTAGACGGTCTGAT
>DASTCC010000045.1:0-2457 GCA_035711465.1 Vicinamibacterales bacterium | reverse complement strand
ACGGTGAGCGACGAGGACCGGTCGCGCACCCGGATGTACGTCTCCGAGCGCGAACGCGCCGTCGCCCGGCAGTCGGCGCAATCGATGGACGACTACCTCGCGACTCTCGGGCTCGTCGTTACCGTCGAGCCGCTCGGTCCGGTGAGCCTGGCGCGCGCGACGCAGCTGCTCAACAAGACCAATCAGATGAACCTGACGACGCGGCGGATGACCGAGACCGAGTTCTCGGAGTGGTCGAACGCGCCGGGGCATCGCACGTTCGTGTTCCGCGTCGCCGATCGCTTCGACGACTACGGGCTCACCGGCATCGCCAGCGTCGCCGTCTCCGGCGGCGCGGCGACGATGGTCGATTACGTGCTCAGCTGCCGTGTGATGGGCCGCGGCGTCGAAGAGACGATGATCGCGGCGGTGATCGACTACGCGCGCGACGCCGGCGCCAGGGCGCTGTCGGTGACGCTGCTGCCGACGGCGAAGAACGGACCGTGCCGGCAGTTCCTCGAGGAGAAGTCCGGCCTGCGCCACGCCTCCGGCGAGGCGCCCGCCTTCAGCTGGGAGCTGAGCTCGCCGTACCCCGCGCCGCCGCACGTCCGTCTCGACGCGCCGGCGGGCCTGGCGCCGGCCACCTGATCGCATGTCCGGCGTCCGAGCGCTCGACGACCGCGATCTCGACGCCGTCGCGCGGCTGCATCATTCGGTCGGATGGACGCCGCCGACGCTCGACGTCTGGGCGCATTTGTGGCGCGACAACCCGGCACGGATCGCTGCGCCCGACACCGCGCGCGGCTGGGTCCTCGTCGAGCAGGATCGCGTCGTCGGCTATCTCGCCAACATCGTGCAGCAGTACGTGCTGGACGGCCGGACGCTGACAGCCGCGAGCGCCGCGAGCCTGGTCGTGGATCCGGAGTTCCGCGGCAGCAGTCTCCAGCTCTACCTCGCCTTCGTTCGCCAGACGGGCATCCAGCTGCTGCTCAACACGACCGCGGCGCCGCAGGTCTCGCAGATCTCGGAGTTCCTGAAGTTCAAGCGCATCCCGCAGCCCGACTACAACCGGAGCCAGTTCTGGATCCTGCGGCCGCTCTCGTTCGCGCCTGCGGCGCTGCGCAGGAAGGGGCTGGCTTCGTGGCAAGGTCAGCTCGGCGGCCCGCTCGTCGGGATCGGTCTGGCGCTCGACAACGCGTTGCGCGCGCGAATCCCCCGGCGACCCGCGCTACCGGTGACCACTCGCGTGCTCGACGCTGGCGCGATCGACGGGTCGTTCGACGAGCTCTGGTCGCGGCTCGTGGCGCGTTCGAGCAGCCGGCTGCTTGCGGTGCGCGACGCGGCGACGCTGCGCTGGCACTTCGCGGCGCGCGGCCGCGCGCATCCGGCGAAGATCGTCGCGGCGCTCGCCGGCAGCAACGTCCGTGGCTACGCGGCGATCGTCCGTCAGGACGCCGCGCACCTCGGTCTGCGACGCGCCCGTCTGGCCGATCTCGTCGTCGACGACGGCGACGACGCGATCACGCGCGTCCTGATCGCGGCCGCGTGCGATGCGGCGCGCGCCGACGGCGCGGCGATGCTCGAAGCGGTCGGCTTCGACGCCGCGACGCGCCGCGTCTTCGCCGAGGCGAAGCCGCGCGAGATCGTCGATCAGGCCTGGCCGTTCCTGTATCGGGCCGTCGATCCGGCGCTCGACGCCGTGCTGGCGCGTGAATCGGCGTGGCGCGCCTGCCTGTACGATGGAGACGGCAGCCTGTGATGCCTCGACGCCGAACGGAGCGTCCGTCATGAGCGCGATCGCCGAGCGCGCGAAAGCCGCGCTCCGCGGCGCGATTCCGCGCTCGCTGCTGGTGCGCCGGCTGCCCGGCGCGGCGGCGGCGAACGCGGTGCTGCTGACGTTCGACGACGGGCCGCATCCGGAGGTCACGCCGGCGGTGCTCGATCGGCTGGCCGCGCATCGTGCCCGCGCCGTGTTCTTCATCGTCGGCAAGCGCATCCGCCGCGCGCCGCATCTGCTCGATCGGATCCAGCGGGAAGGGCACGTCATCGGCAATCACAGCCTGCTGCATCGCGCCGGCTACGTGCGCGCGGAGAACGGCCGCACGCCGACGTTCACCGAGTACTACCGCGACTGCGTCCGCTGCCAGGCCGTGCTCGAACGCCGCGCCGGCCGTCGGCCGACGCTGTTCCGCCCCCCGGGTGGGCGGCTGACGCCGACGTCGGTCGTGGTCCCGAAGCTGATCGGCCTGTCGTGCATGACCTGGTCGATCGAAGTGCAGGACTGGGCGTTCCGCAGCGCCGAACAGGCGCAGGCCGGCGCGAGACGCCTGATCGACGGCATCCAGCCCCGCGACATCGTGCTGCTGCACGACGACAACCGCTTCGTCGTGGACCTGCTCGACGCCGCGCTGCCGGCGCTGACCGCGAAGGGCTTCGATCTGGCGTCCGGGATCGAGACGGTGGGGTCGGAGCAGGGTC
>DASTCC010000044.1:0-13611 GCA_035711465.1 Vicinamibacterales bacterium | reverse complement strand
CAGCACGCGACGCGGGCGCTGCAGACGTGGCTCGGGGCGCAGAGCTTTCTGTCCGACCGCGATCGAAAACGGTTGCCCGAGTCGCGCCTGACCGTGACGTCGGCGGCCGGCGGCGTGCAGCTGATGCGCGGCAACTTCGGGCAGTCGCTGACGCTCCTGTTCGTGATGTCGGCGCTGGTACTGCTCATCGCCGTCGCCAATCTGGCCAACCTGCTGCTGGCGCGCGCCGATCGCGCCCAGGCGGCCGTGCGCGCGGCGCTCGGCGCGTCGGCGATCCGGCTCGTGCGCCAGTCGATCACCGAAGGCGTGGTGCTCGCGCTCGTCGGTTGCGTCGGCGCCTTCCTGGTCTCGATGTTCGCGACCCGCTCGATCATCGCGCTGGCCTTCCCGCCCGACACGATCATGCCCGTGGACCTGGTGCCGTCGTCGACGATCGTGCTGTTCTCGATCGGCCTGTCGCTCGTCACCGGCATCCTGTTCGCCGCGGCACCGGCCTGGGCGATGGCGCGCACCAACCCGATTGACGCGCTGCGCGGCCTG
Organism: Vicinamibacterales bacterium; assembly: GCA_035711465.1. Classification (GTDB taxonomy): domain Bacteria; phylum Acidobacteriota; class Vicinamibacteria; order Vicinamibacterales; family SCN-69-37; genus DASTCC01. The sequence continues at coordinate 13,071 of DASTCC010000044.1, read as the reverse complement.
TCGCGCGAAGGCGCCGATCGGTCGTTCGTGCCTCGTCGATCGCTCGTGGTCGTCCAGGTGACGCTGTCGATCGTGCTCCTGGCGGGCGCCGGGCTGCTGACCAAGAGCCTGAGCCGGCTCGAGAACCAGCCGATGGGCTTCGACGCCGAGCGCCGGTGGATCGTGCGGGTCGATCCGCCGACGACGCTCGCCGCCGATCTCGACCAGCTCGATCGGGTGCTGACGACGATGCGGCAGCGGCTGGAGCAGGTGCCGGGCATCGAGATGGCGACCTACTCGCTCTACAGCCCGATGGAGGGCAACAACTGGTCGGGGCCGATCGCGATCGCCGGGCGGCCCATCGATCCCGAGAGGCGCGACATCTCGTCGTGGAACCGTGTCGGCCCGAACTACTTCGAGACTCTCGGCACTCGTGTGCTTCGCGGCCGCGGCATCGTCGAAACCGACACCGCGACGTCGCAGCGTGTCGCCGTGGTCAACAGCGCCTTCGCGCGGCAGTTCCTCGAAGGCCGCGATCCGCTCGGGGTCCAGCTCGGCCGCGGCGACGCGTCGCATGCCAACGACTTTCAGATCGTCGGCGTCGTCGAAGACGTGAAGTACTCGGGACCGAGCCGGCCGACCGTGCCGATGATCTTCTTCCCGGTGATGCAGACCGCGCCGTACACGAGCCAGAGCGAGCTGCAGACGCAGACGCGATCGATGCTGGTGCGCGCGATCGAGCTGAAAGTCCGCTCGGGTGCGACGAACCTCGAGCCAGGCATTCGTCGCGCCCTCGCCGACGCACACCCGGAGATGGCCGTCACCCGGATCCTGCCGCTCGACGTCCAGGTGGCCGGCAACTTCAGGAACAACCGGCTGCTGGCGACGCTCGCCGGCAGCTACGGCGTGCTCGCGCTGCTGCTGTCGGCGCTCGGCCTCTACGGCGTCACCGCCTACGGCGTGAGCCGCCGCGTCCACGAGATCGGGGTGCGGATGGCGCTCGGCGCCGATCGACGCGCCATCGTCGTCGGCGTCGTGCGATCGGCGGTGATTCAGACGCTGCTCGGCCTGGCGATCGGCGTGCCCGCCGCGCTTGCATCGAGCAGCTGGGTCGCGACGTATCTCTACGAAGTCGGCGCCCGCGATCCGATCGTGATCGCGACGGCGGCCGGCGTGCTGATCTTCACCGCCGTCCTCGCCGCGCTCCTGCCGGCTCGACGCGCCGCGTCCGTGAATCCGACGCAGGCGCTGCGCGCGCAGTAGCGAATTCGATCCACGCGCGATCGGTCAGCGCCGCAGGCTGGCTTCGATCTGGTCCAGGCTCGCGGGCACGGTCTCGAGGTGCTGCGGGATTTCCAAGGTGTCCTTGACGTCCGCCGCGATCGTCCGCTCCGGCGCGAGCTTGCGCCCGTGCGTGATCAGCAGTTCGTCGACCACCGCGCCGTTGGACGCCAGCACCTGGACGAGCTCGAAGTCGTCGTTCGGGAACTCGGCCGACTCGTAGAACTGCTGGCCGACGACGAAGACGGCGGTGCGGTCGTCGATCGCGAACGCATAGCACGCGCCCTCGTCTTCGATCTCGTCGAACGACACCATGCGGGAGCTGGCGATGCGTGTCGCGCGGCCGCGCGAGGTGCGCAGCGCTTCGTTCAGCACGCCTTCGCGCTGACGTTCGCGGCGCACCTCAGGCCAGCCAATCCAGACCGTGAAAATCAGCGCCATCGCCGTCCAGAAAGCGATGATGACGGGCGCGGGCGCATCGGAAGCGGCGAGTGTCGCGACCGCCAGAAGCGCGCAGCCGACCGCGCTGACGAGCCCGATCTTCGGCAGCACCGTCGCACGCCGCCGCCGGACCTCGGCGAGCTGCGAATCCAACATCGCGCGCTCGTCGGACGTCAGCGCACGTTCAACGGCAGGAAGCGTCGGCAAGAAGCTAGAACTGTACCCGAAAGCTCAGAGTGAGCCGCGGCATTACGGATCGACGCTAGCAAGACATTTCAACATGAGGGGCCATGGGGGCCCATGGAGATCACAGGAGGCGCCTTCGGCGCGTCTTTGAAGGGCTTCGATCTCGATCACGGATTCACCATGCAGCACATGCAGCACATGCAGGAAGAGCGTCAGGCGTGAGCGTCGTGACTCGCCCACCTGACCGGCTCGCTGTCGGGGTGCAGGTTGAGAAGCCTGTTCAGAGGGGCCGGTCAGCCAACATCTGCATGTGCAGCATGTGCTGCATGGTGATCCGTGACAAGCGTCGGTTCGTACCGAAAGCGGCCACCAGGGCTCGCGAACCATGACAGCTCCATGGCCCTACGTGGCCTCCATGTTCGAGCTTTGGTCCAGGCTGGCCCGGATTCGCGGTCAGCCGAAAGGAATCAATCTTCCCGCAGCGCCACGACCGGATCGATCGCCGCCGCACGCCGGACCGGCAGCCAGCTCGCGACCAGGCCGACGACGACGAGCACGCCGACGATGACGCCGCTCACCAGCGGGTCGCCGGGGGAGACGTTGTAGAGGAGTCCGGTCAACAAGCGGCCGGTCCAGATCGATCCGGCGACGCCGAGCACGACGCCGACGATCATCGGCGCCGACATCTGTCCGAGCACCAGACGCACGACCAGCGCGCGCGTGGCGCCGAGCGCCATCCGGACGCCGATCTCGCGCGTGCGCTGTGAGACGTAGTACGACAGCACGCCGTAGACGCCGACGCCGGCGAGGATGAGGCCGACGCCGGCGAAGATGCCGAGCAGCCGCATGATCGACTGCCGCCAGTTCACCGACCCCTCGACCACCGCCGTCATCGTCCGCTGAATAGCCGGCGGCAGCGACGGATCGATGCGGCGCAGCACCTCGCGCAGTTCGCGCGTCGCCGCTGGGGTGATCTCGCCGCGCGTCTTCGCGACCAGCGTCATCACCGGCCACGACGCCTGGCCGTAGGGCACGAAGATCTCGCGCCGCGGCTCGTCTTCGAGCGCGAAGTGGCGGACGTTGTCGGCGATGCCGACGACGGTCAGCCACGGATTCGTGCTCGCGTAGCCGCCAGTCTTCAGCCGCTGGCCGATGGGATCTTCGCCTGGCCAGTACCGTTCGGCGACGACGCGGTTGACGATGACGACGTGGGCGCCCTGCCGGCGATCGGCAGCGGTGAAGTCGCGGCCGCGGACGATCGGGATGCCGAGCGTCGCGAAGTAGCCGGGACACGAGATGCGATAGTTCGCCGATGCGCCGTCGTTGGGCGAGGCCGGTTCCGGCCGGCCCTCGATGGTGAAGCCGCGGCCGGCATTCGCGCCGCTCAGCGGCAGATGACTGATCGCGCCAGTGGACGTGAACAGCGGCGTCGCCGCGGCGCTGCGCGCGAGATCCTCGCAGAACGTGGCGCGTTCGGCGGCGCCGTAGGTCTCGGCTTGCGGCAGCGACACCTGGAGCGTGATCACCCGCGCCGGATCGAGACCGGCGTCGACGTCCATCAGCTTGCTCAAGCTCTTGATCAGCAGCCCGGCGCCGCTGAGCACGACGATCGCGAGCGTCACTTCGAGCGCGACGAGGACGCGCCGGAGTCCGAGCGCCGAGCGGACGGCGCCGCGGGCGCCGTCGTGGAGCGCCGGCGCCAGGCCGCCGCGGCGCAGCGTCAGGAGCGGCGCCAGACTGAAGACCAGCGCGCAGACGAGCGAGATGCCGGCGGCGAAGGCGAGGACGCGGCCGTCGATCGCGACCGCGGCCGGACCTCGGAACCAGAAGCTGAAGAACTGCGGACCCAGAATCGCGCCGACCGCGCGCGTGCCCAACCAGGCGATGATGAGGCCGCCGACACCGCCGCAGACCGCCAGCGCCAGGCCTTCGAGCGTGAGCTGGCGCGTCAGCCGTCCGAGCCCCGCGCCGAGCGTCATCCGCATCACGAACTCGCGCTGGCGGGCGAGCGCCTGGCTCATCTGCAGGTTGGCGACGTTCACGCACGCGATCGCGAGCACGAACGCGACCGCGCCGAAGAGCACGTTCAGCATCTGCGACACACGGCGCAGGCCGAACTCCGACATCGGCGTCGCGACCGTCGTCTCGTGACGGTTCTCGATGTGCCGCGCCGCCAGCACTTCGCCGATCCCGGCGAGCTCGGCTTGCGCCTCGGCGAAGGTCACATCGGACTTCAACCGTCCGACGACGTAGAACGAATGCGAGTCGCGTTCGCGATCCCGTTCGGTGAATGCCATCGGCACCCAGATACCGGCGCCCTGGCGCGGGAACTCGATGCCGGCGGGCATCACGCCGATGACCTCGTGAGCGGCGCCATTCAACCGGATCGAGCGACCGAGCACGTCGGCAGCGCGGTCGAACTGCGAGCGCCAGACCGCGTCGCTGATGACCGCGACGGCGTGGCCCGGCGCGTCCTCGTCGGGCCGGAACGTGCGACCCAGTGCCGGCGCAACCTTCAGCACGTCGAACAGGCTCGGGGAGGCGCGGACGCCGGTGACCTGCTCGGGCTCGTCGCCGGCGGCGATGTTGAAGGTCAGGTTCTCGAAGATCCCAATCGATTCGAGCGACCGGTTCATCTGCCGCCAGTCCTCGTAGACCGGCGCGGCGACGATCGTCGAGACGTTCGGCGTGTCGCGTTCGCCTTCCCAGAGCAGGACGAGCCGATCGCCGTCGGGGTAGGGCAGCGTGCCGAGCAGGACGGCGTTGAACAGCGTGAACACCGCCGTGCACGCGCCGATGCCGATCGCCAGCGTCAGGATCACGAGCGCGGACACGCCAGGGCGGCGCGGGATCATCCGGAAGGCCTGCCGGACGTCGGCGCCGAGACTGCCGATCGAGGCGCGGCGGGTCGGCCGCGATCCGGAGAACGGCGCGGCGCGCCGGGCCGCGATCGCGGCTGCGAGCGGACCGAGGCCGTCGAGCTCCGCCTGTGCGGCGGCGATCGCGTCGGCGTCCGTTTGGCCGGCCTGGCGCGCGCCCCGATAGACGTCGCCGAGATGCGCGGCGAGCTCGTCGATCGCGTCGAGATGCAGATCCGGCCGCTGGCCCTCGGCCTCGAGCCGCTCGCGCACGACCGCGGCCCACTCACGCATGGCGCAGCCCCGCGGCGCGGCTGAGCGCGCGGATGAACGACGTCCACCGGGTCCGCTGCGCGGCCAGCACCTTGCGCCCTTCGACGGTGAGCCGATAGCAGCGCCGCCGACGTTCGCCGGTCCCCTGCCGCCATCGACCTTCGATCCAGCCGCGATCTTCGAGTCGGTAGAGCAGCGGGTAGAGCGAAGCGGCGCGAAACGTCAGCAGCCCTTCCGACCGCTCCGCGATCGCGCGGCAGATGTCGTAGCCATGGAGCTCGCCCGGCTCGAGCGAGGCGAGGATCAGCAGCTCGGCGCTGCCCTTGCGTGCGGCGGCATCGGAAATCGGGTCGCTCATATGTTTGAGTGAAACATATTTCAGTACAGACACACGGGTGTCAAGGGCTGCGGGCGGCGGGCGGCGGGCGGCGGGCGGCGGACCGCGGGCGGCGGGCTGAATCGCGAAAACGATGCCGCCGCTCCCGGTTTCGCGACGGCTCGTCCCGCCTCGACGCGCGGGCCGCTGTTTTTCCGGCCATTCGTGCCGGCGTTCCACCGATGCCCGTGGCACAGGTTTCTCATACGCGACCGATGGTCTTTGCCCTCGACTCGCGACCTCGCGAGGCGCCAGAGATGACGTTGTTCACCGAGCTTCGCCAGGCCGTTCGCGCCCTCCTTCGCGCGCCATCGTTTTCGGCCATCTCCGTGCTGACGCTCGCGCTGGCCATCGGCGGCAACACCGCCATTTACAGCGCCCTGCGGACGCTGGTGCTGCGGCCGCTCCCGTTTGCCGACGGCGATCGGCTCGTCTATCTCTGGCACGAGAATCCGAAAGTGGGCGGCGTCTTGCGCGCGCCGTCGATTGCGGCGATCGACGAATGGCGCAGCGCGTCCGTCTTCGAACAGATCGAGCGCTACGCCGGCCGCGAGGTCGAGCTCACCGGGGCGGGCGAGCCGACGCGGATCTCCATGACCGCGCTCGAGCCGACGACGCTGCCGATGCTCGGCGTGACGCCGATGCTGGGCCGCGGCCTCGTCGAAGGCGATTTCGATCCCGCGGCCGCGCCGGTCGTCCTCATCAGCCACGCGATCTGGCAGGCGCGCTTCGGCGGCGACCCCGCCGCAATCGGCGCTGCCGTCAACCTCGACGACGTCCCTTATCTCGTCGTCGGCGTGATGCCGCCGGGATTCCGGCTGCCGATGGGCAGCGATGCCTTGTGGGCGCCGGCGAAGCAGCCGGATCGTCCGGAGTCGTCCCGCAACGCGCTGGCGAAGCTGCGCCGCGGCGCCACCGTCGCGGACGCTCAGTCCGCCCTCGCCGCGATGGCCGCGGCCGGGAACGATCCGGATCGGAAAGGCTGGCGCGGCGTGGCGATGTCGCCGCGTGACTACAACGGCGCGCCTGTCCTTCGAACACTGTGGACGCTGACGGCCGCCGTGGGTCTACTCTTCGTGATCGGCTGCGTCAACGTCGCCAACCTGATGTTGTCGCGCAACAGCGATCGAACGCGCGAGGTCGCGCTGCGCCAGGCGATCGGCGCGTCGCGCCTTCAGGTCCTGCGGTATCTGCTGATCGAGTGCGGCGTCCTCGCGATCGTCGGCGGCGCCTTCGGGCTGCTGCTCGCGCAATGGCTCGTCGCCGGCATGATCTGGATCAAGCCTCGGAACCTCGACGTGCTCGGCCGGGTCGCGATCGATCCGCACGTCATCGGCGTCGCCGCGGCGATCTCGATGCTGACCGCGATCGTCTTCGGCCTGTGGCCGTCGCTTCGCGGCTCGCGTCTGGCGGTTCAGCAACTCGTCTCGCCGACGAGCCGGACGACGACGGCGGAGGGACTGCAACAGCGGCAGGTCCTCACCGCCCTGCAGGTCGGCGTCGCGCTCGTGCTGCTCGTCGGCGCCGCTCTGCTGGTGCGGAGCTTCGCGCGCCTGACCGCGGTCGAGCCGGGTTTCGATCCGGCGGGGCTGGTGGCGATGCGGGTGTCGCTCCCACCGAGCCGCTACGGCGACGCCGATCCCCAGACCGCGGCCGCGCGCCGATCGCAGTTCTTCGACCGCGTCCTCGAGCAGGTGCAGACGGTGCCTGGCGTCAGCGCGGCGGCCATCGGCAGCGGACTGCCGTCCGAGGCGGGCGTCCTTTTCGGCGCGCTCGAAATCGAAGGGCGTCCGCCGGGCGCGACATCGCGCGGGTCGTCGGTATTTGCCGGCGGCAGCGTCACGCCTGGTTACTTCGCGACGCTGCGCATTCCGATTGTCGAGGGGCGGCCGTTCACGAACGAGGACGTCACCGCGGCTGATCCGGTCGCCATCGTCGGGCAGGCGTTCGCGCGCGAGTACTTCCACTCGACGAGCCCGATCGGCGCGCGGATCAGGCTGAGTCCGGCCGACCCGTTCGCGCGGATCGTCGGCGTCGTCAGCGACGTCAGGGCCACCGACTTCACCGAAGCCGCGGACCGCCCGCAGCTGTACTATCCGCGCGCGCAGACGCGGCCGGCAACCGGCACGGTCATCGTGCGCACGGACTCGGCGATCGCGCCGATGGTGCAGAAGCTCAAGGCCAGCGTCTGGGCGATCGATCCGAGGTTGCCGATCGCCGATGTCTTCACGGCGTCCGAAGCTCGCGGACGCAGCCAGTCACACGCGCGTTTCAGCATGCTGCTGCTCGCGGCCTTCGCCTGCTGCGGCCTCGGCCTCGCGGCCATCGGCGTCTATGGCGTGATGGCGCTCTACGTCGGCCAGCGCTACCGCGAGCTCGGCGTCCGCGTCGCGCTCGGCGCGACGCGCGCCGCCGTGACCAAGCTCGTCCTGCGGCAGATGGTGACGCCGCTCGCGATCGGCATCGCCGGCGGCATCGTCGCCGCCAGCGTGCTGGCGCATCAGCTGACGCCACTGCTGTTCGCGACGCCGCCGGGCGACGCCCTCGCCTACATCGCCGCCATCACGGTCGTCCTCAGCGCCGCCGTCGTCGCCGCCGCCGTCCCCTGGCGACGGGCGACGACGATCGACTCGGCGCTGGTGCTTCGGGGGGAGTGACTACGGGCTGCGGGCTGCCGGCAGCCCGCAGCGCCCTCCGGGAACCTCGCGGGCGCGGCCGCATCAAACGGTTAGGATCGAGGAATGTCGCCCGTCGGCCTTGCGATCGGGACTGATACGCCGGACGTCGAGCTGGTGCGCTGTTGTCGTGCCGGCGACGAGGCCGCGGTGCGCGAGCTGACTCGCCGCTACAACCGGCGGCTCTTCCGCATCGCGCGAAGCATCCTTCGTGACGACAGCGAAGCGGAAGACGTGGTGCAGGACACTTACGTCCGCGCCTTCACGCACCTCGACTCGTTTCGCGGCGACGCCGGCGTCGGCACGTGGCTGGTGCGGATCGCGATGAACGAAGCGCTCGGCCGCAAGCGCAAGCAGCGGCCGACGGTGGACGTGGACGAGGTGCCGATGCGTGCTGGGGGTAAAGATCCGGAGGCGCTCATGGCACAGGAACAGCTGCGCGCCGCGCTCGAGCGCGCCATCGATCGGCTGCCCGAGCCGTTCCGGATCATCTTCGTCGCCCGGCTGGTCGAAGGGATGACGATCGAAGAGACCGCCGCCGCATTCGGACTCCGCCCGGAGACCGTCAAGACCCGCGTCCACCGCGCGCGCGTGCAGCTGCGACGGATCCTCGAGCAGGATTGCGCCCCGATGATCGCCGAGGCCTTCGCATTCGACGGCGAGCGCTGCCAGCGCATGACCGACGCCGTCGTCCGCCGCCTCCGGGAACCTCTGCCGCCCCCGGCAATCTAATTCCAATAGAGCGCCGTAGGTCCTGTCGAAGGGCCGATTCCGACGCGCCCCTCGATTGGGATTCTCGATCTTCGCCTGTCGATCTCGATTCCCGATCGCCGATTCTCGATTTCGATTCAGGAGGTATCCATGTCCCGGAGAGTGTTTTCAGCGATCGCGGTCCTGTGCGTGGCGGGCGCCGCGCTCATGGCGCAGCAGACCAAGCCGACCGATCCGCAGATCGCCCACATCGCCTACACCGCCGGCCAGCTCGACATCGCCGCCAGCGAACAGGCGCTCAAGATGTCGCAGAACAAGGACGTCCGCGCGTTTGCCGAGCAGATGGTCAAGGATCACACCGCGGTGAACAAGCAGGCGCTCGATCTGTGCAAGAAGCTCGGCGTCACGCCCGAGGACAACGACACCAGCAAGGCGCTGACCAAGCAAGCCGAAGCCAAGCGCGCCGAGCTCGCGAAGCTCTTGGGCGCTGCCTTCGACAAGGCGTACATCGCCAACGAAGTGGCGTACCACAAGACCGTCAACGGCGCGCTCGAGTCGACGCTCATTCCCTCGTCGTCGAACGGCGAGCTGAAGTCGCTGCTCCAGACCGGCCTCAAGCTCTTCCGCGGCCACCAGCAGCACGCCGAGCACACGGCGACGCTGGTCAAGTAGGAGGCGAAGCGAGATGTCTACCGCGCGGGTCGCACAGCTGCTCGCAGTCGTCGTCTTCGCCGCCGGCGCCTGGGCCGCGGTGCCGGCCCGCGCGGCGACGATCCAGATCACGATCGATCAGATGACCTTCAAGCAAGCCAAGGTCACCGCGAAGGTCGGCGACACGATCGAATGGATCAACAAGGACGTCGTCGATCACACGGCCACGGACAGGAAGGGCGAATGGAACGTCACGCTCGCGCCGGGCCAGAAGGGCTCGATCGTGGTCAAGAAGGCGGGCGCCTTCGAGTACTTCTGTAAGTACCACCCGAATATGAAGGCCCTCTTGATGGTCAAGCGCAAGTGAAAGCTCGGCACTCGGGGCTCCGGTACTGTCGAGTCCTTGCCGGGCCCCGAGCCTCGCCCCCCGAGTCTCGAGCCTCGAGCCGCCTCAGTACTTAGGCACCCTCGAATCAATCCGATCCGCCCAGGCCAGAATCCCTCCCTTGAGATTCCTGATCCGCGTGAAGCCGTGGTCGCGGAGCAGTGCGACGGCCTTGGCGCTGCGCCCGCCCATCTTGCAGTGGACGACGATCTCCGGGGCGTCAGGACCCTGGGGGATCTCGGCGAGGCGTTTGGCGAGGTCGCCGAGCGGGATCAGCGTCGAGTCCGGGATGCGGGCGATCGCGAACTCGTTGGGTTCGCGGACGTCCAGGATCCAGGTCGGCTCGCCGGAATCGAGACGCGCTTTCAGCTCGTCGACGGTCGTCTCGAACTCCGGCGGCAGACCGGCGGCAGGTGCGGCGCCGCGCGCCGGCACGCCGCAGAACTGTTCGTAGTCGATGAGCTTCGCGATCGTCGGATGGTCCCCGCAGATCGCGCAATCGGGATCGCGGCGCAGCTTCAACGTACGGAACTGCATGTCGAGCGCGTCGATCAGCAGCAGCCTGCCGACGAGCGATTCGCCCTGGCCGAGAATGAGCTTGATCGCTTCGGTCGCCTGCACGGTGCCGACCAGGCCGGGCAGCACGCCGAGTACGCCGCCCTCGGCGCAACTCGGCACCAGTCCGGGCGGCGGCGGCTCCGGGTAGAGGCAGCGGTAGCACGGTCCGCCCTTCACGGCGAACACGGAGGCCTGCCCATCGAAGCGGAAGATGCTGCCGTAGACGTTCGGCTTGCCGAGCAGCACGCAGGCGTCGTTCACCAGATATCGGGTCGGAAAATTGTCGGCGCCGTCGACGACGAGGTCGTAGTCCTTGACGATGTCGAGCGCGTTGGCCGACGTCAGCGGCGTCTCGTGCTGAACGACGCGCACTTCGGGGTTGAGACCCGTGAGCCGGAATGCTGCAGCGGCGAGCTTCCGCTGTCCCACCTGATCGGTCGAGTAGAGCACCTGCCGTTGCAGGTTGCTGACGTCGACGACGTCGAAGTCGACGAGGCCGAGCGTGCCGACACCGGCGGCCGTCAGATAGAGCGCGGCTGGCGATCCGAGACCGCCGGCGCCGACACACAGCACACGCGCGGCTTTGAGCTTGCGCTGTCCCTCGAGTCCGACCTCCGGCACGATCAGGTGCCGGCTGTAACGGGCGATTTCGTCGTTGGTCAGCGCCGGCAGCGCGTCGGTGGCCGTCGCCGGCGATCCACCGGCGACCGACGGGACGATGCTGATCGTGTCGCCCGGCTGCACCCGCGCGCTGATGCCGCCGAGCTGACGGATGTCCTCGTCGTTGACGTAGATGTTCACGAAGCTGCGCAATCGCCCGTCTTCACGAAACAGGTGCGGCCGCAGGTCCGAGTGCTGTGCGGTGAGCGCGCCGAGCAGGTCGTCGACGGACTGGCCGTCGACCTCGATGGAGGCCTGCTGGCCGGTGAAAGGACGGAGCGGCGTCGGAATGAGAATGCGTATCGGCATGGGGCTCTCGCTATCGATAGTCGGGTAGATGGGTAATCGGGAAATCGCCGATCGGATCGCCGAGAATCGGTGAATCCGGTGTCACGGTGTCCGGCTGCGCGTCGAGGCGTTCTTCGTCGAAAGCGGATCGATCCGCGCGCAGGCGCCACGAGCGCATCTCGCTGAAGCGGCCATCGCGCACCGAGGCGATCACGTAGCTGAAGTTCGGCCAGGCATGATCGAGATCGAAGGCCGACGGTTCGGCGGGATGATCGGGATGCGAATGATAGAAGCCGAGCAGCGTCTGGCCGAGGCGATCGGCGTGCGCCTCCGCGAATCGATACGCCTCGGGACTGACCAGGAAGCGCCGGCGGCGTTCGTCCGAGGTGACGTTGTCGAGCCGCAGCGCTTCGTCGACGGCGCCGGGCGCGGCGCCGATCAGCGCGCCGCAGCACTCGTGCGGATAGCCCGCCTCGGCGTGCGCGGCGATCGCCTCGCGCGCCGACGGCCGAATCGCGAGCGCGGGCGTGTCGGTCTCGTCCCACCAGGGCTCCGACGCGTAGCGATCGCCGCCGTCCGGGAAGACGGTGACGATCACGCCTTGGCGAAGGTCGTGCGCGACCTGCAGGGACGCGGCGAGCGCGGCGCCACTCGACGGGCCGACGAACAGTCCCTCCTCGCGCGCGAGACGCCGCGTCAGCGACAACGCCTTCTCGGTGTCGACGCCGATGCTGGTGTCGGCGAGCGCCGGATCGTAGATCGCCGGCACGATCGCCGACGCCATGTGCTTCAGTCCCTCGAGGCCGTGCCAGGGACTGTCAGGTTGCGCCGAGGCGAGCACGATCGATCGCCGCGCCTCGCGCAGCCGCCGGCCGATGCCCATGAACGTGCCGCTCGTGCCCAGGCCGGCGACGAAGTGCGTGATGCGGTCTCCGGTCTGTTCAAGGATCTCAACCGCCGTCGTCTCGTAATGCGCGCGCCAGTTGGCGTCGTTGCTGTACTGGTCGGGATAGAAGTAGAGATGCGGCGCGCCCGCGTAGATCCGGCGCACCTCCACGATGGCGCCGTCGGTGCCTTGCATCGGATCGGTGAGCACGAGATCGGCGCCGAGAGCCTGCAGCAGCCGCTTGCGCTCCGGCGTGACGTTCGCCGGAATGCAGAGCCGCACGCGATGGCCGCGGGCGGCGCCCAGCATCGCGTAAGCGATGCCGGTGTTGCCCGACGAGGCGTCGATGAGCACGCGTCCGGGACGAAGCGCGCCGGCGCGTTCGCCGGCGACGACCATTGCGAGCGCCGCCCGGTCCTTGACCGATCCGCCCGGGTTGCGCGATTCCAGCTTCGCGTAGATCTCGACGCCGTCGCGCGGCTCGAACCGGCGCAGGCGCACGAGCGGCGTCCGGCCGATGGCGCGGGCGAGCGCCGCGGCATCGAGTGGCATCGGCGCGACGGAAGAATCGAGAGACATGCACGCTCCAAAAAGAAAAAGGCCCGGAACGTGTGTTCCGGGCCTTTGCCTGAATCCGCGGGAGTCGAACGAGCCTGTTAGGCGGTGCTCACTCCATGTGCGCGTACGTCCGGCGTGAAGGCCCTCGTGGGCCGACAACAGGTGCAGCGAACCGCGGCAGCACGCCGGTACATCTTTCTTACTGATAGCTGAGGGGGACCGGCGATGTCAAATGCGCTGCGCCCGCTACTCGAAGGCTCGGGACTCGGGGCTCGGGGCTCGAGACAGACGGATTCTTCCGCCAT
>DASTCC010000043.1:0-18807 GCA_035711465.1 Vicinamibacterales bacterium | reverse complement strand
GATCCGGACAGCGTCACCATCTACCAGATGGAGCTGCCGTTCAACACGACGATCAGCGCCGACATCCTCCAAGGCACGCAGCAGTTCGATCAGCACGTCGCCAGCTGGGACACGCGGCGCCGCTGGGTGAAGGAGGCGTTCGACGCGCTCGAGGCGGCCGGCTACACCATCGGCAGCGCCTACACGGCGGTGAAGGACGCGTCGGGGACGAAGTTCGTCTATCGCGATCGGCTGTGGCAGGGCGCGGATCTCGCCGCGCTCGGCGTCGCCTCGTTCGGCCACGTCAACGGCGTGCACATGCAGAACCTCGATCAGTGGGAGACCTACGGCGCCGCCATCGGCCGCGGCGAGCTCCCGCTCGGGCGCGGCTACCGGCCGAGCGCCGACGAACGGCTGATCCGCGAGACCATCCTGCAGCTCAAGAAGGGCGCGATCGCGCCCGATTACTTCGCCGGCAAGTTCGGCGTCGACGTCCGCGAACGCTTCGCTGACGTCTGGGCGTCGATCCGGCGCGACGGCTATCTCGCCGAGGCGTCGGAGGATCGGATCGCGCTGACGCGTGACGGACTGCTGCGCGTCGACATGCTCTTGCACCGGTTCTTCCTGCCCGAACACAAAGGAGTGCGCTACACGTGAGCACGGACATCGACGTCATCGTCATCGGCGGCGGGCCGGCGGGATCGACCGCCGCGGCGCTGCTGGCCGAGTACGGCCACCGCGTCGTGCTGCTCGAGCGCGAGCCGCATCCGCGCTACCACATCGGCGAGTCGCTGATCCCGTACACGTGGTTCACGCTCAACCGTCTCGGCGTCGTGGACTGGCTGCACAAGTCGGCGTGCCCGAAGAAGTACAGCGTCCAGTTCGTCTCGATCACCGGCAAGGTGTCGCAGCCCTTCTACTTCTTCCAGACCATCAAGCACGAGTGCGCGCAGACCTGGCAGGTGCTGCGCAGCGAGTTCGACACCATGCTGCTCGACAACGCCCGCAGCAAGGGCGTCGAGATCCGGCCCTTCTGGACCGTGCGCGACGTGCTGATGGAAGGCTCGCGCGTGGTCGGCGTCCGCGCCGATCAGAAGGACGGCGCGAAGAACGTCGAGCTCCGCGCCCAGGTCGTCGTCGACGCCAGCGGCCGCGATTCGCTGCTGTCGCGCAAGTTCGGCTGGAAGGATCGCGATCCGGATCTCAACAAGATCGCGGTGTGGAGCTACTTCAAGGGCGCCATGCGCGATCCCGGCCTCGACGAGGGCGCGACGACGGTCGCCTACGTGCCGCAGAAGGGCTGGTTCTGGTACATCCCGCTGCACTCGGACATCGTCAGCGTCGGCGTCGTCGGCGAGCCCGGGTATCTCTATCGCGACACGCGGGACCCGAAGGAGATCTTCGCGCGCGAGGTTCGCGACTGCGCGTGGATCCGCGAGCACGTCGAGGTCGGCGAGCAGTGCGAACCGGTGCGGGTTACCGGTGAGTACACATATCACTCGAAGCAGATCGGCGGCGACGGCTTCGTGCTCGTCGGCGACGCCTTCGCCTTCCTCGATCCGCTGTTCTCCACCGGCGTCTTCCTCGCGCTCAAGAGCGGCGAGATGTCGGCCGACGCCGTGCACGCGGCGCTCGCGGCCGGCCAGCCGGTGACCGCCGAGCACCTGGCGCCCTATCTCGAGAAGCAGCGCCACGCGGTCAAGAGCTTCCGCCACCTGGTGACCGCCTTCTACGACCTGTCGTTCAGCTTCCGCGAGTTCCTGCAGGTCTACCCGCACCTGCATTCGCTGATCGTCGACACGCTCGTCGGCAACGTCTTCAACGATCTGCAGCCGCTCTACGCGGCGCTCGCGGAGTACAAGGCCCGCAACCCGCGCGTGGAGATGGACGCCACCACGGCGTGAGCGACGGCTACCGGGATCACCGCTACCGCCGCCGGGTCGCCTTCGCCGAGACCGACATGGCGGGGATGGTGCACTTCAGCAACTACCTGCGCTACGTCGAGGAGGCCGAGCACGCGCTCTGGCGCGAGGCCGGCCTCTCGATCGCCGATCCGGCGTCGCCGTTCGGCTTCCCGCGCATCGCCTTCGCGATCGAGTATCACGCGCCGTTGCGGTACGACGACGAGATCGAAGTGCACGTGGACATCGAGGCGGTGACGTCGCGGACGATTCGCTATCGATCGATCGTCAGCCGCGGCGGAGAGCGCGTCGCGACGACGACGCACACCGCCTGCTGCATCCGGCGCGAACCCGAACCCATCCAGTCCGTGCCGATTCCCGATGCCATCCGGGCGCGCCTGAAGATGCCTCTATAATCGCGGGGCCTGGAGGAGCCCACCGAGGGACTCCGGGCCGAGGAGCGACCCGAACATGCCGACGCGTCTGACCCCGGTGCAGTGGTTGATCTGCGCCATCGCTTCGCTCGGGTTCGCGTTCGACATCTACGAGATCCTCATGCTGCCGCTGATCGTCGGGCCGGCGTTGGGCGATCTCGGCCACGTCGCCCGCGGCACGCCCGAATTCAGCGAGTGGGTCGGGCTGTTGTTGTGGATTCCGGCCGTCGCCGGGGGGTTGTTCGGGTTACTCGGCGGGTACCTCACCGATCGGCTCGGCCGCCGCCGCGTACTCGTGTGGAGTATTCTCCTCTACGCCTTCTCCGCCTTCGCCGCCGGCTTCAGCACCAACATCTGGCAGTTCCTGTTCTTCCGCTGCACGACCTTCATCGGCGTCAGCGTCGAGTTCGTCGCCGCCGTCGCCTGGCTCGCCGAGCTGTTCTCCGACCCCAAGCAGCGCGAGCGCGTGCTCGGCTACACGCAGGCGTTCTCGTCGATCGGCGGCGTGATGGTGGCGACCGCGTACGGTCTCTGCGTGCGCTACGCCGACTCGCTGCCGGCGATCTACGGCGAGCACGCCGCGTGGCGCTACACGCTGATGAGTGGCGTCATTCCGGCGTTGCCGCTGATCCTCATCCGTCCGTTCCTGCCCGAGTCGCCGACCTGGGCCGCCAAGCACGCGGCCGGGACATTGCGCCGGCCGAGCCTCGCCGAGATCTTCAGCCCGGAGCTGCGCCGCGTGACGATCGTGTCGGCGACGATGTTCGCGCTCGCCTACGGCGCCGCCTTCGGCGCGATCCAGCAGATGCCTCGCATCGTGCCCGGCATCGCCGAGGTCGCGACGCTGCCGCCGCCGGCGCAGCAGCTCGTCGTCTCGTCGGTGCAGAACTGGCAGGAGATCGGCGGCCTGCTCGGGCGCGTCGCGCTCGCGCTGCTGCTGCTCGTCATCGTCAGCCGGCGCAAGCTGCTCTGGGTGTTCCAGATTCCCGGGCTGATCCTCCTTCCGATTGTCTTCTGGACGGCGACGTCGAGCGACTTGACGACCGTGAAGATCGGGATCCTCCTCGTCGGTTTCTGCACCGTCGCGCAGTACAGCTTCTGGGGCAACTACCTGCCGCGCGTCTACCCGACACATCTGCGCGGCACCGGTGAGGGGTTCGCGGCCAACATCGGCGGCCGCATGTTCGGCACCTCGTGTGCCTACATCACCACGGCCCTCGTGCTGCCGCTGATGTCGGGACCGCCGCCGCTGGCGCTCGCCAAGGCCTCCGCGATCGTTGGCACGACCGTGTACGCGATCGGCTTCCTGATGAGCTTCCTGCTGGTCGAACCGGCCGGCGACGAGTTGCCCGAATGATCACCATTGCCATCGGCATCCTCATCGTCGCGCTCGTCTCGACCGGAGGCGATTGGGTCTGGTACGAGCTCGGCGTCCGGCATCGCGCAACCGCGGGCATTCTGCACGGCGCGGTACTGCTCACCGCCGTGGGCGGCGTCATCGGTGCGGCGGCAGGCCGCTTCCTCCGTGGCCTGCCGCTCGGCGCCGCGGCGGGTGTCGGCGGCGCGCTCGTGTACTACGCCCTGGCGCCGGCGCTCGGCTACGCCGCGATGATCGTCGCGTGGGCTTTGCTCTGGATTCTGCTCGCGCTCTTCGACGCGCTCCTGCTCCGGCCGGGCCAGCGATCGCTCGGCCAGGCCATCGCTCGCGGATCGGTCGCGGCGATGCTTGGCGGGCTGGCTTTCTGGCTCGTCGTCGACACCCTCTGGGGCCGTCCCCACGGCGCCGAACGCAGCTACTTCATGCAGTTCCTGGCCTGGGCGTTCGCGTGGGCGCCGGGAATCCTGGCGCTGACGGTACGAACAAAGGCGTGATGCTCGTCACCGGCTGTCTTGCCGGAGCGCTGATCGCCTATGGCGTCCATCGCGCCGTGATGCTGACGCCGTTCGACCTCGACACGAGCGGACCGTGGACGGTCGCCGCCGCCGCGGCGCTGCTGCTCGCCGCTGGCTTCGGCGCGTGCGCAAAGCCGCTGGCCCAGGCGCTCGCGTTCAGGGCGCGTGACTTGAAATAGAGCGGCGAGACCGGCCCCGAGCCTACGAGGGCGACCCGACAGCAATCAAATGCGAGCGCCCTCGTAAGATCAGGAGATTGCCGTCGATCGCCGGCGTCGCCATCGCGAGCTCGCCGAGATCGTTGGTCGCGAGCAGCTCGAACGTGCGACCGGCGCGGACGACGAACACGTCGCCGTCTTCGCTCACGACATAGATGCGTCCGCTGGCGGCAACGGGGGACGCGCTGATGCCGATGCCGCCGCTGCCGAGGCGCTGCTGATAGATCCGCGCGCCCGTCGCCGCGTCGTACGCGGACAGCACGCCGGCGTCGGTGACGATGTAGAGCAGGCCGTCGTAGACGAGCGGCGTCGACGTGTACGGCGAGCCGCGGTCGATCCGCCAGGCGAGCCGATCGTCGCTGACGCTGCCGGTCGACGCGAGCGGAATGGCGAACGTCGGGCGCGTTCCCGCCGCGTAGCCGCCGGTGGCAATCACGTTGGTTCCGGAGAGCACTGGCGATGGCACCTTGACCTGGGTTTCGTCGGCGACGCGCCAGATCTCCTTGCCTGTCGCCAGATCGTGTCCGCGCACGCCGCGCGGCGAGTTCGTGACCACGATCGCGCGCGTGCCGACCCGGGCCACGAGCGGCGTCGCCCACGACGGCATCTCGTCGCGCATCGATCGCCACACTTCCTTCCCGGTCGCGAGATCGTAGGCGGCGAGAAACGAGTCGCGGTGCCGATCGTTCTGCACCAGCACGCGGTTCTCGAAGATCACCGGCGAGCTCGCCGGTCCCCACTGATACGTCGGATCGTCGACCAGCCCGGTATCCATGAGGCCGAGGTCCGTGCGCCACAGCGGCCGTCCGTTCATGTCGAAGGCGAACAGCCCTTCCGATCCCATGAGCGCGACGATGACCTGGCCGTTGGTCGCCGGCGTCGCCGACGCGTGGCTCGCCTTGACGTGCCGCTTGATCCGCGGAGGGCCGCGATGCGCGACCGTCTGCCAGGCGATCCTGCCGCTGGCGCGGTCGATCGCGTAGAGCCGCCACTCGTGCTCGCCGGTGTCGGTCGCCGAGTCGATGCCGGCGACGCTGCTGTCGCCCTTCGCGAGCGACACGTCGCTCCCGGTCATGGCGACGGCGGTGCTGACGAACACGCGGTCCTGCCAGACGATCGGGCTCGAGTGCCCGAGTCCGGGAATCGCCGTCCGCCACGCGACGCGGTCGCCGTTCTTGACGTTCCAGGACGTCGGCGGCGCGCCCGCAGCTACACCACTCGACGATGGACCACGGAAGGACGGCCAGTCGCGCGCGTGCGCGCTGATACCGGCGAACAGGACGATCAGGCAGACGAACGTGGCTCGAAACATGGGCTATTGGACGACGCCGCAGTGCGGATCGTTCTGCCCAAGATAATCTAGGTCTGACCGCGCCGCAACGCTGCCCGGAGGTCCGCTGCCGACGCGCGAACCCCGGGAAGACCCCTGTGTCGGTTCACCGGCGGCGGACCGAGCAGTTCGCAGACAATTCCGGTGTCGCAACCGTGCAAGTTCGTCCGGCCCTGGCGAAATCCTCTGATTTCCCGCGTAAATTGGCGCGATCGGCCGGCTGGCGAGGAGATTGCAGCGGCCCCCGGCGTGGGGCGGCTCCAGCTGGTCCAGAAACGGCGGGAAACGGGCGTTTCGCCCGAGGAGGCATCCGCACGCTCCGCCGGCCTCCGCTACGTCTCGGACAAGCGGCCTGGCATCACGCGGCAGCGCTCCGACCGCGGTTTCGTCTATCGCCGTCCCGATGGATCGCGCGTCAACGACGCCGCGACGTTGCTGCGCATTCGCCGTCTCGTGATCCCGCCGGGGTGGCAGGACGTCTGGATCTCGACCGATCCGAACGGTCACCTGCAGGCGGTCGGGCGCGACGCGCGTGGCCGCAAGCAGTATCGCTATCACGCGCAGTGGCGCACGGTCCGCGACGAAGCCAAGTTCGGCAGGATGATCGAGTTCGGCCAGACGATCGCCGCCATCCGGCGTCGTGTCGCCGCCGATCTGCGTCAGCCGCCGCGATCGCGCGAACACGTGCTCGCGATGGTGATGCGTCTGCTCGAGCGGACGCTGATCCGCGTCGGCAACGACGAATACGCGCGCGCCAACCGCTCCTACGGACTGACGACGCTGCGAAGCCGTCACGTCTCGATTCGCGGCGCCAAGCTGCGCTTCACGTTCCGCGCCAAGAGCGGCGTGCCGCAGCGGATCGATCTCGAGGACGCGCGGCTCGCACGCAGCGTACGCCGTTGCCAGGACTTGCCGGGACAGACGCTGTTCCAGTACGTCGACGACGACGGCGCCGCGCAGGCAGTCGATTCGGGCGACGTCAACGCCTATCTCCGCGCCTCCGCCGGAGAGGATTTCTCCGCGAAGGACTTCCGCACCTGGGCTGGCACCGTGCTCGCCGCGATGGTGCTCGCCGACCTGCCCGACGCCGTCAGCCAGACCGCGCGGCAGCGCGCCCTGGTCGCCGCCGTCGACGTCGTCGCGAGCCGGCTGGGGAACACGCGCGCCGTGTGCCGGCGCTGCTACATCCATCCGGCCGTGCTCGAGGCCTATCTCGACGGCGAGACCATCGACGTGCCGCCAGGACAGCGCCGCGTCGTCGCCTCGCCGGGCTCGCCGCTGCCGCGCGCGGCGGAGCAGGCCGTGCTGGCGCTGCTCAAGCGTCGCCTGTCGCGAGCGGCGAAACGCGCCGCCTGATCAGCGGCGCTGACCGCTGCCGGACGCTCACGTTCCGCACTCGCATATAGGTTCTCGGTGAAGATAGACCTCCGAATACGAGGAGGCCCCGATGAACCGTATGATCGCCTGGTGTGTCGTCGCCGCGCTGCTGCTGGCGCCGACGATGCGGGCGCAAGGCAACTCCAGCAAGGACGCCGCGGTGCGCGCGGCCGTGCAGCACTACTTCCAGGGCCACGCCACCGGCGACGGCAGCCACTTCGCCAAAGTGTTCCACCCGGACGCGAAGCTCTTCTGGATCGGCCCGGACGGCAGCGTGATGCAGCGCACGTCGGCCGACTACATCAAGTCCGCGTCCGGCAAGCCCGCCGCCGACGAAGCGCAGCGCAAGCGCCGCATCGTTTCAATCGACATCACCGGCAACATCGCAGAGGTCAAGGTCGAGCTCGACTATCCCACCGTCAAGTTCACCGACTACTTCTCGATGGTCGAGACGAAGGGCACGTGGCTCATCGTCAACAAGACGTACTACGCGGATAGGAAGTGATTCGTTGGGCTGCGGGCTGCGGGCTGCGGGGGCCGACGTTCAGAACAGGCGGGCGTGACCGAGCGGCCACCATCTCAGTTCAATCTTGCCAACGATGTACTTGCGCGGCACGAGGCCCCATTCGCGGCTGTCGGAGCTGTTGTTCCGATGATCGCCGAGCACGAAATAGTGGCCTGGCTTCACGATCTGCGGTCCCCAGGTCTCGGTCGTTCGAAAACTCTCGGGAATCGCGTCGTCCGGGATCGGCATGTCGTTGCGATACACGCGACCGGCGACGCTGCGAATGGTGTCGCCTGGGCCGGCGACGACCCGCTTGACGAGCGCTTTCTCCGGATCGAACGGGTAGTAGAGCATCACGATGTCACCGGCCTGCGGTGCGTGCAGCCGGTAGGCGAACTTGTTGACGATCAAGCGATCCTGATCCTCGAGGGTCGGCTGCATGCTCTGGCCATCGACGCGTGCGATCTGAAAAACGAACGTGATGATCAGCGTCGCGTAGACCGCGGCCGAGCCTAGCGTGCGCATCCACTGGGCGAGCTCGATCAGGATCGGCGCGAAGGCTCGCGCCAGCCAGGACGGGCGCGGCTCCGAAGTGGTCGATGCATCGGGAACCAGACCATCCGTTGGAGTCACTCGACCTCCGCTCAGCTGAACTCGGGAGTCTATTCTAGCCCGATGCCTACTTCGCCGGCCGCCAGCGCTTCACGAGCCTCGAGGCCGTGATCCTCTTGTCGTGAGAAACGATCGGCGCACCGAGCGCCCTGCAGGTCGCGACGATCAGGCGGTCGGCAGGATCTCGATGGAATGACTCCGGCAGCGTCGCGACTTCAGCGGCGATCGCGGGCGTCATCGAAACGATTCGGACCGTCCGTGGATGCGCGGCGGCGTCGAGCCATTCGGCGAGAGGTATATCGAGCGACAGGCGCCCGCGCTCGACCAGCGTCGCCACTTCCCACAAGCTGATGTCGCAGAGCACCGGCCGGTCGTCGTCAGGCAGGGCGTCGAGCGCGGCAATCGTCGAAGCGCCGAGCCGGCGATCCTGATCGACCCACCAGATCCAGGCGTGGGTGTCGAGGACGGGCGTCATCGATCGGCGTCGATGTCCTGGCGGTCGACGGCGGGCGCGAACGGATCGCCGTGCCGCGAATCCGCTCCCAGGGCCGCGCGTCGACGTCGCGGGCGGGCACCAGCCGGGCGACGACCCTGCCGCGCTTGGTGATGGTGATGACTTCGCCCCGCTCGTGCACGCGATCGAGGAGGGCGAGGCACCGGGCCTTGAATGCGGCAGCAGCGATGTCCATGTGACTAGTTTTGATGACTAGTCTGATGCGTGCATCGTCAACGCTTGGAGCTTGCGGCGGGAAGGTCTGCGGTTCGCTCAGCCGCCGATGCCGTAGAGCTTGCCGTCGACGTCGCCGATGACGATGCGGCCGTTGGCGATGGCCGGCGAGGCAGTGAAACCGGCGCCGGATTCGAACTCCCAGACGCGTTTGCCGGTGGCGAGATCGAGCACGTAGATCCTGCCGTCGCCGCCGCCGACGACGACCTTGTCGCCGGCGATGGCGGGCGACGAGTCGACGCGGGCGCGGGTCGCGAACGACCACTTCGGCTTGCCGGTCGCGAGATCCAGCGCGCGGACCATCTTGTCGCGGCCGCCGAGCACCATCACGTCGCCGGTGAGCGCCGCCGACGAGTAGAACGGGAACTGGCGGTCGGGATCCTCGAAGCGCCACTTCACCTTCTTCGCGGCGATATCGACCGCGGCGACGTGGTTGGCGAAGGTGCCGAAGTAGGCGACGCCGTTCGCGATCGCCGGCGACGCGGCGGTGTAGGCCTCGGTCTGGAGGTCGAGCACGGCGGCGCCGTCGCTCAGGCGGACGCCGTGGAAGTTCTCGTCGCAGCCGCCGAAGTAGGCGACGCCGTTCCAGATCGCCGGCGTCGCGTGCACGTAGTTGGCCGTGCCGACGTTCCAGAGTTGCTTGCCGGTGGCGGCGTCGACGCCGTAGAGATTGCCGTCGTACGAGCCAATCAGCACGCGAGTGCCGACGACCACGGGCGACGACTTGATCTCTGCCCTGGTCTTGAACGTCCACTTGCGCTTGCCGCTCGCGGCGTCGACGGCGTGCAGGACGCCGTCGAGATCGCCGATGTAGACGGTGCCGTTGGCGACCGCTGGCGATGACTCGCCGATGCCGAGGTCCGGTGAGTTGGCCTGGTATTCCCACTTCAACTTGCCCGTCGCCGCGTCGATCGCCAGCAACGTGCCGGCGGCCGTGCCGACGTAAGCGGTGCCGCCGACGATCGCGGCCGACGACTCAATCGCGGCCTTCGCTTCGTAGGTCCAGTGCACCTTCAGCGACGTCGGCAGCGAGCTGCCGGCAACGCCCGTGAGCGCCGGCGTGCGCCGGAACTGCGGCCAGTCGTCGGACGCGGGCTGCGCCGTCGGCCGCATCGGCAGCGCTATCGCGAGCAGCGCGCCAAGCAGCAATGTCAGCCGTCGTAACCTGTCGTTACCCGTAGTCACCTGTCGTTACCTGTCGTACCTGTCGTTACCTGTCGTACCTGTCGTACCTGTCGTACCCGTCGTACCCGTCGTACCCGTCCTCACGGCTACCGCTTCAACTGAGCGCCTTGAGCGATCGCGAACAGCTGATTGCGCGTCATGACGTACATCACGCCCTTCGACGTGATCACCGTCGAGTACACCGAGCTGCCCATGTTGATCTCCGCGATCAGCTTCTTCTCGCGGCCGGGCGCCATGACGACGACGTCGCCGTCCTCGTCGCCGAGGTAGAGCTTGTTGTCGGCGACCATCGGCGAGCTCCACATCGCCGCGAACATGTCGTGCTGCCAGAGCTCCTGCCCGGTCTTGGCGTCGATCGCGTGCAGGAATCCGCTGAAGTCGGCGTTATAGACGATGCCGTCCTTGACCGCCGCGGTCGAGATCGATCGGCGGATCTTGTCGAAATGCCAGATCTGCCCGGTCTTGGTGATGTCGCCGCGCTTGGTGCCGTCGATCGCGTACATGTGGCCGACGCCTTCGCCGTGCTCCGGGTCCTGGCCATTGGCGAGATAGACGACGTTGTCGACGATCACCGGCGTCGCGATCACTTCGTTACGCGTCCGCGGCCAGACCGACTCCTTCGGATTGAGATCGAACTCCCAGAGCTTCTGGCCGGTCTTGGCGTCGAAGCCGCGCACCCAGCCGTCGCCCTGGCCGTGCACGACCTGCATCACGCCGCCGATCATGCCGACGGCGGGCGTCGACCATTGGCCGTGCAGGATGCGCTCCTCCGGCGATCCGTCCTCCCACAGCAGCTTGCCGGTATTGCGATCGAGCGCGATCAGCGACGGCGCGCGCGGCGACGGGACGTTGACGTGGCTCTCGTCCTGGCCGTTGCCGGTGGAGAAATACAGGATGTTCTCGAAGTAGTTCGGCGACGAATTGGCGAGGTTGTGCGGGAAGTTGCCGACTTCCTCCATCGTGTCGAACGACCAGATGACGTCGACGTCGTGCTGGCCGGTGAGCTTCTCTTCCTTATAAGGACCGTCGTTCTCGCCGTCCTGGAAGCCGCGGATGTCGACCGCCATCACCTGGGCGCGGTTCGACATGAAGTAGGCGACCTCGCCGAGGATCAGCGGGGACGAAGCGACGCCCTGGAACGGCCAGTCGTTGGCGCGCCCGGTCGAGAGTTTCTCAAAGGTCGCCTGCCAGAGGAACTCGCCGTCGCTCTCGCGGAACGCCATCAGCACGCCGCGGTCGCCGCCCTGCTTCGGATCGCGCGCCGCCTCGTTGTTGGTGCCGACAAGGACGACGCCGCCGCCGATGGTCGGGTTGCCGTAGCTCTGCGATCCGAGCGACGCCACCCACTTGATGTTCTTGCCGGACTTGACGTCCCACTCGCTCGGCAGACCGGTTGCGTCCGACACCATGTTGCGATCCGGCGTCCCGCCCCACATCGGCCAGTCGTTGACGCCTTTCTGGCCGGCGGACGCGGCCTGAATCGAGGCCAGAACCAGGGCGACGAATACCGATCTACTCATTCAGCTCTCCAAATCCGAAGTCGACCAGCGACGCGCGTTCCAGACCCGCCCGCCCCGTCGCACCTGGCCGCACCAGGCGGCACCGACATCTATTGATTCCTATAGACCTTGAGATTGTCGAAGAAGACGTCAGAAATCCCATCCCCGTAGAGCCCCGGCGCGCCGACGAGGTGCGGAATCTTGTCGATCTTCTCGATCGTCCACGCCGCCGGCTCCGGCGACGCTGCCGGCCACACCTTGCCCTGCACGAGCGTGGTGCCGTCCTTGCGGTTCTCGACGCGCATCTTCATCCGATACCAGGCGTTGACCTCCCACTTGAACGGCACGCGCACGGTCATCTCGTCGGCGGCCTGCCAGGGGTGCAGTTCCAGCTTCTGCGCGTTGCCGAAGAGCACCATCGCGTAGCGCTGGTTGATCACGCCGACGTCGCCGCGCTGGCGACGCGACTCGATGCCGCGGACGTCGACTTCGACGGTGTAGTTCGACCAGTCGGGCCGGCCCATGATCAGACGCGCGCGGCGGCCGACGGTCTCGTCGCGCGGCCGCTTCATCACGCCGCCGTTATCGATCGCGTCCGGCACCAGCTTCAGATTCGACGTCCACCACGGCATCGAGGCTTTGGCCCCTTCGAAGTCGTACGACCAGGGCAGCGGCGGAATCACACGCACGCGCGCCTGGCCGCTGACCCCGCCGACCGTCGCCTTGACGTAGCCGGCCGCACCGCCTGCCGCCGGCGCGGCGTACGTGCCGTCAGCCGCGACCGTGCCCTGCAGCTGATCGACCGACCACTGCACCGACGCGGGATCCGCATTGCGGACGAACTCCCCCTTCGCGTCGTAGAGCTTCACCGTGAACTTCTGCGTCTTGCCCGGATCGAGCAATGCTTCGTACGGAAACACCTGCACCTGCGCCACCGCCCCGCCGCCCGCACTCTGAGTACCCGTCGTACCCGTCGTACCCGTCGTACCCGTCGTACCCGTCCCAATCGCGTACGTATGCCCCGGCGCCCCGTCTCGCGTCGGCGGCCCCATCGTCGTCACATAGATGCGCCCATTCGAGATCGCGGGCGACGCGACGATCGGCTCAGGATCGGCCGGCGTGCCGAGCAGATCCTCGTCGAGCACCTCGACGCCGGTCGCGCTCGGGCGCAGGATGTAGAACTTGCCATTCTCGGTGCCGACGTACAGCTTGCCGTCGGCGAGCACCGGCGATCCCTTCTGCAGCGTGCCGAGCGTCTTGGTCCAGACCTGGTTGCCGGTGGCGAGATCGAACGCGCCGAGAATGGCGCCGTTGTCCACCGTGTACAGGCGATCGTTGTCGAGCACCGGGGACGCGAACGTCGGCAGGAAGCCGCGCTTGACCCACTTCAAGGCGGAGCCGGTGAGCGCTCCCGTCCCGTTCGGCGTCATCGCCGCGACCATCCCCATCTCGGTGGTGTCGATGTTCTCCTCGCCGTGCGTGATGTAGACGACGCCGTTGCGATAGACGGCGCTGTTGAGGATCGCGCGCTTGCTGACCTCGATGCTCCAGACCGGCTTTCCGGTATTCACCTGCATCGCGTAGAAGGCGCCGTCCGTGCCGCCGACGATGAGCAGGCGTTCGCCGTTGACGTTCGCGACGACCGGCGTCGAGTAGTTCGTGTCGTAGTGCCGTGTCTGGGGCGAGCTCACCCAGATCGTCTGGCCGGTGCGCTTGTCGAAGGCGAAGTAGCGGTTGCCGGGCCGGCCGAGATCGCCCCAGCCCATGCACAGCGCGTTGAGGATCAACTTGTCGCCCTCGACGATGGGCGACGTCGTCCGCCCGCCGTGGGTGCTGATCGCGCCGTACTCTTCCGGCAGCGAACGCGTCCACAAGACCTTGCCCTCTGGCGACAGCGCCGTCAGCTCGGCGCCGACCGTGAAGACATACACGGTGCCCGTCTCCGGATCGATGGCCGGCGAGGCCCATCCGGCGCGGTGCTGCGGCACGTCGCTTAGGTAGATGCTGAACTTATGGTCCCAGACCACCTTGCCGGAGTTGACGTCGACCGCGACCAGGCGTTCCTGCGTGGCCGCCACGTCGCCCTCGGTGGTCGTCAGCATGTACAGACGGTTGCCGCGGATGACCGGCGTCGATCGGCTGCCGAATGGCAGCGTCCATGCGAGGTTCTCGCCCGTTGGCGACCAGCGCGACGGCAGGTTGGTTTCGGCCGACGTGCCGTCGCGGTTGGGACCGCGGACCTCGGTCCAGTCGCTGGCGTCGAGCATGGCCGCACCAGCCGCAACCGCGACCAGGACAACGATCGGCCGCATCCGGGCGGTGGTCGCGCGTGACAGAGAGCTGGAAAGTCGAAGCATCGTCAATGTGGGGGAAAAGAAGAAGATACCGCGACCATACACCCCTCAACAAAGCGTGGTCAAACGCTCGCCGGGTGACGACGGTGACCCGCCGTAACCCGTCGTAACCGGTAAGAGCACTTCGAACCGTGCGCCTCCCGATTCGGCGTTGCTCGCGGCCACGCGGCCGCCGTGGCGTTCGACGATCGCCTGCACGATCGACAACCCGAGCCCGCTGCCCGAGGGAATCGGCGTCCCCGTGCGCGATGCGTCGGCTTTGTAGAAGCGATCGAAGACGTGCGGCAGATGCTCGGCTGGAATGCCGTCGCCGCTGTCCTCGACGACGAGCCGCACCTGATCGTTCACGCGATCGCCGCGGAGGACGATGCGGCCGCCGTCCGGCGTGTGCCGCACCGCGTTGGCGGCGAGGTTCTGGAGCACCTGCTCGAGCCGGCCGGGATCGCCGGCAACGGTCAGGCCCGGCGGCGTGACTTCGCTGACGAGCGAGATCGCGCGCTCGCGCAGGACCGGTTCATGGCGGTGCTCGACGCGCGCGAACAGCGCCGCGACGCCGACCTCGGCGTGCTCGAGCGGCAGAGCGCCGCCTTCGAGACGCGCCAGGTCGAGCAGATCGCCGACGATGCGCGAGAGGCGATCGGTCTCGTCGGTGATCACCTGCAGATAGCGACGGCGCGTCGGCTCGTCCAGTCCGACGCCGGGCATCGAGAGCGTCTCGGCGTAGCCGCGAATGGCCGCCAGCGGCGTCGCCAGTTCGTGCGAGATGTCGGCGAGCAGTTGCCGCCGCGTGCGATCGGACGCCGCCAGTGCGCGCTCGCGCGAGTGCAGGTCCTCGGCCATCTCGTTGAACGTGCGCGCGAGCGCCGCGACCTCGTCGCCGCCGGTCTCGATGGCGCGCGCGCTCGCGTCGCCGGCGCCGATCTGCCGCGCCACCTGCTCGAGCGCGCGCAGCCGGCGGTGCGCCGGACGAAATACCAGCAGCGCTGCAGCCGTGGTCCCGGCAACGAGCAGACCGATGCCGACCGCCGCGAGCAGCGGCGCGAAGCCACGCAGCGCCACCTGCAGCGGCGGCGGTTCCGAGGTCACGGCGACGACGCCGCGAACGTCGCCGGCGATGGCGATCGTCGCGAACTCGAATGCCGGACCGCCGCGGCCGAATCCTTCCCGGCCGCCACGGCCGTCGCCGCGCCGGCCGACGCCCTCGCCTCGCGCCGGCGGGCCGCCGCCGCGGCCATTCGCCGCCGCCTGGGAGCCGCCAAGGCCGGCCAGGCGCATCCGCGCCGCGCGCATCGCATTCCCCGGCGGCGGAACCGGCTCGCTGACGGCCGACTGCCCGTCGCGCAGGGCGATCGCGTACGTGTACGAGGTCGCCGGACGGCGGCTCTTCAGAAACGCCGCCAGATCGAACGTCGGCGTCTCGGCGATCCCGGCAGCAATGTCTGATGCGAACGCTTCGCCGAACTGCGCCGGCGTCGGGCCGGGCAGCATCGCCGCGATGCGGCCGCCCAGCCAGAGCGAGAAGAGGCCCTGCGCGCCGAGCAGCGTCGCCAGCAGCACCACGAAGCCGATCGCGATGCGCCAGTACAGGCTGCGATACCAGACGATCTCACCCATCGCGGAACTTGTATCCCGTGCCCCAGACGGTGAGCACGTGCTGAGGATCGCTGGTGTCGGTCTCGATCTTCTGCCGCAGCCGTTTGATCAGCGTGTCGACGCTGCGCGTCGTCACGTGGATGTCGCGGCTCCAGACCTTCTTCAGGATCTCCTCGCGGCTGAAGACAATGCCGGGATGGGCGGCGAGCAGAGCGAGCGCTTCGAACTCGTACGGCGTCAGATCCACCGTCCGGCCATTCAACGTCGTCGATCGGCGCGCCCGGTCGATGGTCAGGCCGGCCGTGCTGATCATGCCGTCAGCAGCCTGGCGCCGCGCGCGCGGCCGCCGCAGCAGCGCGCGGGCGCGGGCGACCAGCTCGCGCACGCCGAATGGCTTCGTCAGGTAGTCGTCGGCGCCGCTCTCCAGGCCGACGACCTTGTCGGACTCCTCGCGGCGCGCGGTGAGCATCAGGATGGGGGCGTCGGCGTTGGCGGAGCCCCCGCGCGCGGCGCGACAGAGCGCGAGCCCGTCGAGCTTCGGCAGCATCAGATCGAGGATAAGCAGATCGAACGGCTCGTGCTGCACGAGCTCGAGCGCGGAGGCGCCGTCGGCGGCTTCGGTGACGGTCAGACCCTCGAGGCCCAGGTGCAGACGAACGAGCTCGCGAATGTGGGGCTCGTCCTCAACGACGAGCACGCGGCGCGGCGGCGGCTGGGCCGAAGGAGATGACATGTCCCCTCCAGTTACGCGGCGCCGGTCGATCCCGTTTCGTCGGGCCGGCGCGATCGCCCTCGATCTTACCCGCGTTCGCGCGAGACCGGGGCGTGCGGCGATCGCGAGCGGTCAGCCCGCTCGCGTGCCGTCCGGCACCGCCGCCTCGGGCACCGCGAGCACGGGCGTCAGGCCGTCATCGTGGCCGATATCGAAGAGCATGCCTTCCGAGGTCTCGCCCATCATCACCCGCGGCTCGAGGTTGACCACGAAGAGCGCCTGCCTGCCTTCGATCTCGCGCACGTCGGCGCGCTCGAGCTTCATGCCGGCAAGAATGCGGCGCGTGTGATCGCCGAAACTGACGACCAGGCGCACGAGCTTCTTCGATCCGGGGACGTCTTCGACGACGCGGATCGTGCCGACGCGGATGTCGATGCGATCGAGCACGTCGATGCCGACCGGGGGTTTAACTGGAGTCATGCGTCGATATTAGTAGCCTGATTGCCGACGTGCCCGTCACTCCGTAAACTCTCGGCATGCATCTGCACTGGCTGACCACGTCGACCCTCTGCGCGATGCTGGCGCTGGCGCCGGCCGCGTCGGCCACCTTCGATCAAGCCGCCGCGCAGGCTCCCGCGGCGCCGCAGACCGTCCCGTCCGATCTGCGCCCCTTGCTGACGCCGAAGACGAGCGAGATGGCGATCGTCGCGCGGACCTATACGCTCGATCGGCAGACGCTCAACACCAATTACGCCGGCAGCGGATCCGGCGGCGGCCGCGGGCGCGGCGGACGCGGCGGCGGCGCGGCAGCCGCAGCGCCGCAGGCACCGCCGTCGCGACCGGTGTCGATGTCGCTGGCGCGGATCGATCGGCTGCGCCGCTTCGACACCGCGTGGCAGACGGCGCTCGCGGCGCTCGACGCCGGGTCGCTCTCGGCAGCGGCGAAGACCGAGCTCGACGCGCTGGGCAAGACGGTGGCGGCCAACCTCGCGGCGCTCGATGCCGAGCGTCAGACGATCGCGACGCTGACGCCGCTGCTGCCGTTCGCCGCGCCGCTCGTCGACACGATCGAGGCGCGGATCTGGATCAAGGACATGGACGCGCAGGCCGCCGCCGGCGTGCTGACACGCGCGACCGAGTCGATCACCGCGACACGGGCGCGGATCCAGGCCGGCCTCGACGGCGGCGCCAACGCCCTGACGGCAAGCACCGCTCAGGCCGAACAGGCGGCGGTGGCCGTCGAAGGCCTGACGCGCGAGCTCGAAGAGTGGTTCAACTTCTACAACGGCTACGATCCGCTGTTCACGTGGTGGATGGGCCTGCCCTGGCAGCATGCGCAGGCCGCGCTGACGCAGTATGCGGCGTTCCTCCGCAGCACGGTGGCGCCGGCCAACCGCGCCGCGGCGCCGCCGGCGGCGCTCCCGGCCACCGCGGCGACCGCCAATCCGCGCGAGGATCGGAAGTTTGGCGACGTGCCGGATCTGAAGTCGTTGATCGCGCTGCCGCAGGACGAGCTCACCGACATCGTCGCGCTCTATCGCGCCGGTACCGGCGGCGGTGGACGAGGCGGGCGCGGGGCGGCGCCGGCGCGCGGCGCAGACTACTACCGACAGTGGCTTCGGGCCCTGACGTCGCTCGACTTCGACGAGCTCAGCCGCAACGCCCAGGTCAATTACCTGTTCATCAAGAAGATGAGCGAGATCCGGATTGCGCGCGACGGCCGGTCGCTGCCGGCGCCGGAAGCCAATCCGCGCAAGGCCGACCAGAGCGGCATTCCGGGCCCGGCGCGCGGACGCGAGGGCCTGATCTGGGATCTGCAGGACGTGCTGATTCCGTACACGCCGGAGGAGCTGATCGCGCTCGCCGAAGCGGAGTTCGCCTGGTGCGACCAGGAGATGCTGAAGGCGTCGCGCGAGATGGGCTTCGGCGACAACTGGAAGGCGGCGATGGAGAAAGTCAAGAGCATGCACGCGCCACCGGGCGGGCAGCCGGCCGTGATCCGCGACCTGATGCACGAAGCCGTCGACTACGTGCGCGGCAACAACCTGATCACGGTGCCGCCGGTCGCCGCCGAATCGCTGCACATGGCGATGATGTCGCCCGAGCGTCAGCTGGTGAACCCGTTCTTCACCGGCGGCGCGCGCATCACCGTGTCGTACCCGACCAACACGATGGCCCACGACGCGCGGCTGCAGAGCATGCGCGGCAACACCACCGCGTTCTCGCACGCGACCGCGCATCACGAGATGATCCCGGGGCACAACTTCACCGGCTACATCGGGTCGCGCTTCGACGACTACCGCGCCGACCTCGGCGCCGGCACGCCATTCTTCGGCGAGGGCTGGGCGCTCTACTGGGAGCTCGTGCTCTACGACAAGGGGTTCAACGACACGCCCGAAGAGCGGATCGGCGCGCTCTTCTGGCGGATGCATCGCTGCGCGCGGATCATCTTCTCGCTGAACTTCCACATGGGCCGGTGGTCGCCGCA
>DASTCC010000042.1:0-10585 GCA_035711465.1 Vicinamibacterales bacterium | reverse complement strand
AACCGAGGGACCTCTGTCCCCGGTTCCGCCATTTCTGTGGAAAAGGGCTCCGTCCCCCTCACGCCCCTTCTCCTGGCCGCGCTGCCGGTCTTCCTGATCTTTCTGGGCGCCAATTCGATCTGGGACGCGAACGAAGCGTTCTATGTCGAGACGCCGCGGCAGATGGTGATCAGCGGCGATTACGTGAATCCCGTGTTCAACGACGCGCCGCGGCTCAACAAGCCGGTCCTGAGCTACTGGATCGTCGCCGGTCTCTACAACCTGTTCGGCGTCTCCGTCGCCGTCGAGCGGCTGGGGATCGCGCTCGGCGCGCTCGGGATCATCGCCGCGACGTTTCTGATCGGCCGCGCGCTGCGGTCGACGTCGACCGGACTGCTGGCGGCGCTGTTCGTCGCCACGGCGCCGCGGTTCGTGATGTTCTCGCGGCGCATCTTCATCGACATCTACATCACGCTGTTCATTGCGTTGTCGCTCGCGTTCTTCGTGATGGCCGAGCGCTTCCCCGAGCATCGACGGCGCTATCTCTTGCTGATGTACGTCGCGATGGGGCTCGGCGTGCTGACGAAGGGGCCGGTCGCGATTGCGCTGCCGTTGCTCGCCGGCGGCATCTGGCTGGCGATGGAGGGGCGCTGGCGTGACGTCTTCAGGCTGCACGCCGTCGCCGGCATCGCGATCGTGCTCGCCATCGTCTCGCCCTGGTACATCGCCATCGTCGCCGAGCGCGGCTGGGATCCGCTGCGCCAGTTCGTGCTGGGCGAGAACGTCGAGCGCTTCACGACGTCGATGGTGCCGGGGGCGCGCGAGTTCTGGTTCTACGTGCCGGTGCTGCTGGGCGATCTGTTTCCGTGGGCGCCGCTCGTCATCGTGCCGCTCGTCGCCGCGTGGCGTCCTCGCGCTTCAGAAGAAGATGCCGCGCACGCGTCCATCCGCCGGCTGCTCTGGATCTGGATCGTCGCGATCTTCGTGTTCTTCACGATCTCGCGCACCAAACAGGATCTCTACCTGTTGCCGGTCGCGCCCGCGGTGGCCGTGCTCGTGGCCGACGCGCTGGAGTCGGCCGGCTTTGGCGCCACGCACCGCGGTCTGCGTTACGGCCTGCTGACGATCGCCATCGTCACCGGCCTGGCCGGCGTCGGACTGCCGTGGCTGCTCGGCTCCGGCTACTACGCGGTCGCCGGCATCTGGCCGACGGGCGGCGTGCTCGTGGCGACCGGCGTCATGGCCGCCGTGCTGATCCTTCGCGGCGGATTCGCGCCGGCAATCGCGGTGTTCGCCGCCGGTTTCGTCGCCCTCAACTATCTGTTCGTGGCCCGCGTGCTGCCCGACGTCGAGCGCTTCAAGCCGGTCGAGCCGCTCGCGCGCACGTTTCTGTCGCGCGCGTCGCCCGACGCGCGCCTCGGCTCCTACGCGATCATGCTGCCGAGCCTCGTCTACTACGCCGGCCGCCCGGTGACCGAGCTGCCGGTCGCACCGTACAACGCCGAAGGCTTTCTCGAAACCACCAAGCCTTCGGGCGAGCTCGCCGAAGCCTGGCTGATCACCGGCAGCAACGAGTGGGCAGAGATCCAGCCGCTGACACCGAACGCCTGCGTCGCCGACCGCCGGCATCTGTTCGCCTTCAACGAGAAGCTCGGCAGAATCGCGTCGGGCGTGCCGCCGCCCGATCTGTTGCTGATAACGAATCGCTGCCGCTGAGTGGCGGCGTCGGATCAGTGAGGCCGCGCGGCGATCGCCGCCGTCAGCTCGGCGGCGGTGACCGCCGCCGGTCCGAAGCGCGCGACCACCAGGCCGGCCGCGACGTTCGCGAGCTCCGCCGCCTGCACCAGCGTCGCCCCCGCCGCCAGGCTCAGCGCCAGCACGGCGATGACGGTGTCGCCGGCGCCGGTGACGTCGGACACCTCGCGCGCGACCGCACCCAGCGCGCGTTCCACGGTCGACGCGCCGGTCGCATCGAACACCCACATCCCATGTTCGCCGCGCGTGATCAGCACGCTGGCTCCGGTCCGATCGTGCAACGCCCGCGCCGCCGCCCGGGCATCGTCGTCGGATCGGATCAGCCGCTGCGTCATCAGCTCGGCTTCGTGGTGATTGGGCGTGATCAGCGTCGCGCCGCGGTAGCGCTCGGCGACCGGCACCTTTGGATCGACGAGGAGCGGCACTTTCTCGGCGCGGGCGGCGCGAATCGAGGCCGCGATCACGTCCTCGGTGACGACGCCCTTGCGGTAATCCGAGATCACCATCGCCTGCGCGGCGGCGGACGTCAGCCGCGCGATCACGCCATCGCGGGCGTCGTTGGCGATGTCGGCGTCGCGTTCGTAGTCGATGCGCGCGACCTGCTGATTCCGCGTCGTCACCACGCGCACCTTGCGTGTCGTCGGGCGTTCGGCGTCGGCGACGAGGCCGGCCGTCGAGATGCCCGCGCTGGCGACGGCCTCCGACAGGCGTTCACTGGCATCGTCTGCGCCGACGACGCCGATGAGGTTGACCCGCGCGCCGAGCGTCGACAGGTTGACGGCGACGTTGCCGGCGCCGCCGAGCCGGTACGACTCGCGGTCGAAGAGCACGACCGGCACCGGCGCTTCCGGCGAGATGCGATCCGCGCGGCCGATGACGAAGTGATCGAGCATGACGTCGCCGACGACGGTCACGGCGCGCGAGCCGAATCGCGAGACGAGACGGGCGAGCGAGCTCATCCGACGTGCGCGACCGGCTCGCGGCGCGGGGCGATCGGGCGGACGCCGGCGGTGTCGGCCGCCGGGTCCTCACCGGCGGCTGCGGCGTGCGGCAGCGAGATCAGTCCGAGGAACAGCATCAGGAACTCCGAGTCGCCGAAGTTGTACTCGAACATGCCGGCGAAGAGCATCGCCACGACCGCGGCGGCGCCGGCTCCGGCCACCGCTCGATTCGGACCGCGAATCGTCTGCCGCAGCAGATCCCGCGCGGCGACGACGACGAACCAGAGCCAGGCGAGGAGCGCCGGGATGCCGCGCTCGGCCGCGATCTGGATCGGCACGTTGTGCAGGTGCGGGTTGGTCGCGTTGACGTACTCGGCCGGCCGGTAGCGGTGGTATTGAGATCCGACCTGCTCGGGGCCGACGCCGAAGAGCGGATGGGCGCGCACCATGCCGGCGCCGACCTTCCACATCGCGACCCGATCGCGATTGGTCGGGTTGTTCACGTCGACGATCGAAAACACGCGGTTCCGCACCGTCGCCGGCGCGATGGCGACCAGCAGCGCTGCCACGACCGGCGCCACCAGCACCAGTTTCCAGTGCTTCTGCGCGAGCAGGAACAGCACCGCCGCGAACATGCCGACGTAGGCGCTTCGCGACAGCGTGAACGCGAGCGCGGCGACGAGCGCCGGCACGGCAATCGCCGGCCAGACCCACTCGCGCTGCCGGAACACGAGGCTCGAGACGGCAGTCGCGGTCACGAGCATCAGCACGCCCGAGTAGGTCATGTAATGACTGAGCGTTCCGACGGGCCGCTGGGTCTCGTTGTCGTAGCCGAACATCGCCCACTGGATGATGCCGACGAGCGCGCCAGCCGCGCCGAGCGCGATGATCACGTTCAGCACCGTCGTCGCCCTGGTGCCGCCGCGGGCGAAGCGGCAGACGATCGGCACCAGCAACCAGAGCAGGAGCTGACGCGAATCCCAGAAACTCTCTGACGGGTCGGTCGAAAACGCCGAGCTCACCAGCGTCAGTCCGGCATAGACGACGAGCGGCAGGAAGAAGGGCGGGACATCCGGCCGGCGGCCGTCACGAACCGTGACGATCAGCCAGAGGATCGCGGCCAACGAGAACAGCACGCTCTGCGCCAGGAAGATCGAGAACTGCACGACGCCGAGGCACGCGGCGATCAGCAGAAAGCCGATCCATTCCAGTCGATCGCTGCGCACGCTCATGCGCGCGCCTCCAGGAGCTCGAGCGCTCGTGACAACACGGCATCCGCGGTGATGTGGGTAAGACAGCGAAAATCGCCCGGCTCGCATTCGCGCTGATCGCACGGCCGGCAGGGCAGCTCGCCGGCGTCGACGGAGATCGTCGGCACG
Source organism: Vicinamibacterales bacterium (assembly GCA_035711465.1). Lineage (GTDB taxonomy): Bacteria > Acidobacteriota > Vicinamibacteria > Vicinamibacterales > SCN-69-37 > DASTCC01. The sequence goes on along the minus strand of DASTCC010000042.1, from coordinate 6,531 downwards.
TGCCGCGGTCGCCAGGGCGCCGATCGCGCGGGCAGTGTCGGGCCATAGAGGCCGACGACCGGGACCTCGGAAGTGGCGGCGATGTGCAGTGGGCCGCTGTCGCCGCCCACGAACAGACTTGCCCGGTCCATCAGCGCGCGAAGCTCCACCAGGGTCAGTCCCTCAGCATCCAGAATCCGCGGCCCGTGGACCGCGGCGATCGTTCGCGCCCGCGCGACGACGCGCGCCGCGGCCTCGTGATCGGATGGACCGCTCGTCACGAGTACCCAGGGCCGCCGTGGCGATGTCGCCAGACCGCTCGCCAATGCCGCGAACGACGCTTCGGGCCAGCGGCGAAACGGATTGCCCGCGCTCACGTGCAGCACCGCGACGACCTCATCAGTCGCCACACCGTAGCCGGCGAGGCGTGCCGCGACGGCGCTCGCCGCCTCGGCCGTGACCGGCATCGCGACGCGGTCGCGATCCGGATCCGGCGGATCGGCGAACGCGGCGTCCACCGCGCCGAGCAGGTCCCACTGATTCACGACCGAGTGCCGCGGCCGCAGCTCGCGCGGCCGATGCACGGTCCGGGTGTACATCCACCCGCGGCCCGCAACATCGTAGCCCACTCGCACCGGCGCGCGGCTCGCCCAGGTCAACCAGCCGCTGCGCGGTCCGCCATGGAGGTCGATGGCGACGTCGAATCGTGCCGCGCGGAGCTCGCGCGCGAGCGCGAGGTCGTCGCGCACGCGCTGCCAGCCGCGGCTGTGCGACACCTGGCGGACGACGTCCAGTCCGGGATGGGACGACACCACCGGCGCGGCCGCGTGTTCGACGAGATAGGTGAGGTGCGCGTCGGGGTAGCGCCGGCGCAACGCGCCAATCACGGGCGTCGTGAAGACGACGTCCCCGATCAGGCGGAGGCGCACGAGGAGAATCTTCACCGGCGAGGCGCGCGGGACGCCTCAGTGTTCGATCTTTGCTTCATCGACGAGCATCACCGGGATGTCGTCCTTGATCGGATACACCCGATGACATTTCTCGCACCTGAGGCCGGCGCCGTCGTGTACGAGCCGCACCGGCGCCTTGCACTCGGGGCACACCAGAATTTCGAGCAGGGCAGGATCGACCGCCATGCGAGGGAATATAGCGAAAGCGTGGGCAGGCCCGCCAGCGGCCCGGGCCCGGCCGGCGGATGTACTGTGAAAGAATCGATCATTCTCATGAAGCGCTCGCCGATCCTCACCGCGGCCGTCGTCCTCGTTCTCGGAGCGCCGGCGGCGCGCGCGCTCGCGCAGACGACGCCGGTCCGTCCGCCCGCGAACCAGGCGTCGCCTTCGACGGACGCCGTCAGCGAGGCCTACTACCTCTTCTTACAGGCGCGCACGCTCGAGGCTCGCGGCCAGCTCGACGCGGCGATTGCCGCCCACCGCCGCGCCATCGAGTTGCTGCCGCAGGCGGCCGAGCCGCACGCGGAGCTGGCCGCCCTCTATGCGCGCGACGGCCGCGCGCAGGAGGCGATCACGGAAGCCGAGGCCGCGCTGGCGCTCGATCCCGACAGCCGCGAGGCGCACCGGATTCTCGGCTTCGTTCAGTCGGCGCTCTCTGAACGGATTCCGCCGCAGGGCGGCACGATCGCGATGGTCGCCGAGGCGATCGGCCACCTCGAGAAGGCGCTGGTCGGCCGCCGCGATCCCGGCATGGAGCTCACCCTGAGCCGGCTCTATCTTCGCAATCAGCAGTACGCCGAGGCCACCAAGTCCCTGCGCGAGTTCCTGCTGATGCAGCCCGGCTATCCCGACGCGCTGCAGATGCTCGCGGTCTCGCTGCAGGCGCAGGGCGACGTCAACGGCGCGATCGAGGTGCTGACCGAGGCGCTTCGGGCCGCGCCGGACGAGCCGCGCGCTCGCGTCCAACTCGCCGAGATGCTCGAGGTGGCGGGCAAGTGGCCCGAAGCGGCGGCGCTCTGGGGCGGGCTGGCAAAGACGGCCCCGACATCCGCGCTCTATCGCACGCGCCAGGCGACGGCGCAGCTCAACGCCGGCGATACCGCCGGCGCGCAAGAGACGCTGCTGGCGTTCACGCGCGATCTGCCGCGCGAGCCGATCGGCTGGTACCTGCTGTCGCAGGTCGAGCGCCGGCTCGGCAACCTCGATGCGGCCGAGGCCGCTGCGCGGAGGATCCTGGAACAGGATCCGGACGATCCGCGCGGCCTGCTCGCGCTCGCGCAGACCAAGACGGTCCGCGGCGACTTCCGCGCGGTGATCGACACGCTGCAGGCGCGCGTGGATTCGCCGCGGGCCGGCGACAACGACACCGGACTCCACGCCCGCCTTGCCGGCGAGCTGGCGAACGCCTATCGACAGACGGGCGACCCGGCGAGAGCGCTGCAGATCCTGGAGGCGGCGGCGACGCGGACGCCGGACGACGACGACCTGATCTTCGACCTGTCGGCGATGTACGAGCAGGCCGGGCAGATCGACAAGGCCGAGTCCGGCTTCCGCGATCTGATCGCGCGCGATCCCCGCAACGCGTCGGCGCTCAACTACCTCGGCTACATGCTCGCAGAGCGCGGCCAGAAGCTCGACGAGGCGGTGATGCTGGTGCGTCGCGCGCTGCTCATCGATCCGGAGAACACCTCGTATCTCGACAGTCTCGGCTGGGCGCTCTTCAAGCGCGGCCAGGCGAGCGATGCCCGTGCACCGCTCGAAAAGGCGGCGGCCGGACGGCCCACGTCGTCCGTTATCCAGGCGCACATGGGCGACGTCTACTTCGAGCTCAAGGACTACCGCGCCGCGGTCGCCGCATTCGAGCGCGCGCTCGCCGGCGACAAGCAGGGCATCGACGTCGACGACGTGACGCGCAAGCGCAATCGCGCCCGCGAGCTGGCGGGCCGGTAGTGCACAGGCCGCGCGCCGGCGCGTGGCACGTCATCCCGCGCGCGCTGTTCCTTGCCGCGATGCTCGTGGCCGCGGCCTGCAGCAGCGTCACTCTGTTCGTGCCGCCGGCCGGACCGGGCGCGCCGGCGCCCGAGGGCGAGCCCGCGCTGGCCGAAGCGGTCGAGCGCTGCCGCGACATCAAGACGATCACCGCGATCATGCGCCTGCGAGGCCGGCTCGGCGATCGGCGCGTGCCGTCGGTGACGTTGCGCGGTGCGGCGACGATCGATGGCCACGTTCGCCTCATGCTCAGCGCTGCCGGATCGACGCGCTTCGTCGTCTCCGGCCGCGCCGGCACCGCGACGGTGTACCTGCACGACGACAACCGCACGCTCACGGCGCCGGCCGAGGACATCGTCGAAGCGCTGATCGGCATGCGCATCAGTCCGGTCCGGCTCCTGCGCGTGCTCGCCGGCTGCATCACCATGGATCCGACTTTTCGCAGCGCCGATCGCCTCGGCGACTTCATGCGCGTACGGACCGCCGATGCGCAACTGGTCCTGGTCTCCGCCGACGGACGCTGGCGGACGATCTGGGGCCGCTTCGACGAGTTGAACGTCGAGTACCGCGCCTACGAGAACGGCGCGCCGATGCAGGTGCTGCTCGGCACGGATCAGACACACGATCCGCGCGTGCAACTGCAACTGACAATCGACGAGCGCACGGTCGATGATGCTCTCGCGCCTGAAGCCTTCGACTACCGCCCGCCGCCTGGCGCCGAGCCGATGACGCTCGAGGAATTGCGGCAGGCGGGACCGCTGGGTTCCAAGAAGCGTTAGATAACTCAAGACTTCAAACTCAAGACTCAAAACTCGGTTCACGGAGAGTCGGTTCTTGCGGCTCGTGCCTCATCAGCTGGATCTTTCCCGCCTGAAGCCTTATGGTGAGGACTCCGACTCGCCATCCGGGAACCCCAGTCTTAAGTTTTGAGTTTGAAGTTTTGAGTTTCCCATGCGCACCCTCATCCTCCGTCCCTCGGCCAAGCTGAACCTGATGTTGCGTGTCGGCGCGGCCGGGGCGGATGGGTATCACGACGTGCGGACGCTGCTGCAGTCGATTTCGCTGCACGACACCATGACGATGTCGGCACGGCGGGGCCCGTTGGCCATTTCGGCGCGGGCGCCGGGGATGCCGGCCGAGCGCGACAACCTGATCTGGCGCGCGGCCGAGCAGCTGTGGGCCGCTATCGGCCGGCCCGGCGAGCCGCGCGATGCGCACGTCAAGCTCGACAAGAAGATTCCGATGGCCGCTGGTCTCGGGGGCGGCAGTGCCGACGCGGCCGCGGCGCTCGCGGCGCTCAACGTGATCTGGGAGGCGCGGCTGCCGCGGCGCGATCTGATGCGGATCGCCGCGGCGGTGGGCGCCGACGTGCCGTTCTTCCTGCAGGGTGGAACCGCCATCGGCGTCGGCCGCGGCGACGAAATCTATCCGGTCGACGACGTCAACCGGCTCGGGGTGGTGATCGTCAAGCCGTCGTTCGGCGTCGGCACCGCCGATGCCTACCGCTGGTGCGATGAGGATCGGGCCGCCAATGTCGACGGGCCGGGGCGCGACACCGCGCGCGCCATCGACGTGGGCTGGCCTTCGGGGCCGGTCCTGCTCAAGAACGATCTCCAGGCGCCGGTGACACGCCGGCATCCCGAGATCGACGAGATCGTCTGGGCTTGTCTGCGGGAAGGGGCGCTCGGCGCCTCGATGACCGGGAGCGGCTCGGCGGTTTTCGCGGTGTTTGCCGAGTCCGTCGCCCGGAAAGCCTGTCGCCGGCTGCAGCGGCCTGAATGGCTCGTGCTTCTCGCACGGACGCTGTCGCGGCGCGAAGCGGCCCGCCGAATCGGCCTGTAGCCTGCCGAATTCCGCGTGAATGCTGGCCTTGCGGCGGAACGGGCCGCGGGCCGTGATAAACTTTCGTGTTCGCGAAGACCCCGCCTGCCTGGCAGTGATGGGGCGTGGCCAAGCGGTAAGGCGCGGGACTTTGGATCCCGTATTCGAAGGTTCGAATCCTTCCGCCCCAACCAACTCGGATACTGGATTCCCAACGTCATGGGTCACGGCCAGTTGAAGCTGTTCACCGGGAGTGCGCATCCCGGGCTCGCGAAGGAGATCGCGGAGCATCTCGGCACGACGCTCGGCGCGGCGCGGCTGCATCGCTTCCCGGATAGCGAGGTCTCGTTCCAGATCGACGAAAACATCCGGGGGACGGACGTCTTCATCGTCCAGCCGACCTCCTCGCCCGTCGATCAGCATCTGGTCGAGCTGTGCGTGATGATCGATGCGTTCCGCCGTTCGTCGGCGTCGCGCATCACCGCGGTGATGCCGTACTACGGCTATGCGCGGCAGGACCGGAAGGACAAGCCGCGGGTGCCGATCTCGGCCAAGCTCGTGGCCAATCTCGTCAGCGCCGCGGGCACGAACCGGGTGCTGACGATGGATCTGCACAAGGCGCAGATCCAGGGGTTCTTCGACATCCCGGTCGACCACCTGTTCGCGGCGCCGGTGATCATCGAGTACCTGGCGCGGCAGAATTTCGGACCGGTGACGATCGTGTCGCCGGACGCGGGCGGCGCCGAGCGCGCCCGCGCGTATGCGAAGCGCCTCGACGCGGAGCTGGCGATTATCGACAAGCGCCGCAGCGAGGACGGCACGGCGGAAGTGATGAACGTGGTCGGCGACGTCCAGGATCGCGTCTGCGTGATCGCCGACGACATCATCGACACGGCGGGCACGATTCAGAAGGCCGCGCAGGCGCTCAAGGAGAACGGCGCCAGCCGGGTGTTCGCGAGCGCCGTGCACGGCGTGCTGTCGGGGCCGGCGATGAAGCGCATCGACGCGGCGCCGATCGATCGGCTGATCGTGACCAACACGATTCCGATTGCCGGCGACACGGCCGCGTCCGAGAAGATCGTGGTCCTGTCGGTGGCGCGCCTGCTCGCGCAGGCGATTCGCAGTATTCACGAAGAGACCTCGGTCTCGAAGTTGTTCGTATGAGGAAGGGACGAAGGATTCTATGGATGCCACGCTTGCAGCAGTAGCCCGCGACTCGTTCGGCCGGAACAACGCCGGCCGGCTGCGCACGGCGGGACAGATTCCGGCGGTGCTCTACGGCGGCGCCGATGGCGCCAAGCCGATCGCCGTCGATCCGAAGGCGCTGATGCACATCCTGCATTCGGACTCGGGCGTCAACACGTTGATCACCCTGACGCTCGACGGCGGCGGCGCGACCAAGGTGCTGGTCAAGGAGTACCAGCTCGATCCGGTGAACCACAAGCTCCTGCACGCCGACTTCTATCGCGTCGCGATGGACAGGGTGCTGCAGGTCACCGTGCCGATTCACCTCACCGGTGAAGCCAAGGGCGTCAAGGCGCAGGGCGGCATCGTCGACTTCGTGCACCGCGAGATCGAACTCGAGTGCCTCCCCGCCGACATCCCCGAGCACATCACCGTCGACGTCACCGAGCTGATGCTCCACGACGGGGTCCGCGTCCGCGATCTGCCGACCGGCGGCAAGTGGACGCCGGTGAGCGACGGCGACCTGCTCATCGTCCACGTCGTCGCGCCGCGCGCCGAGGCCGAGCCCGAGCCGGCTGATGCCGCGGCCGCGCCGGCGGCGCCGGCC
>DASTCC010000041.1:0-5917 GCA_035711465.1 Vicinamibacterales bacterium | reverse complement strand
TCCACGCGCCGATCATCATTGCCGACTCGATGGCGCGCCGCGTGCCGACCATCCACACCGAGATGGTGAGCGGCGCACAGGCGTACAGCAGCGCGAAGGCGGCCATCGCGGCGCCGTGAACGACGTAGAAGCGGATCGAATGCGGCGCCCACGGCACCGCCGCGGTCAGTCTCCAGACGCCAAGCGCCAGCAGCGCCGCGACGCCCATCTGCGCGGCGCCGAACGGGAGCGCCTGCAGCGGAGTTTCAGTGGGCGACGAGGCCGCAACCAGCGTCCAGAGCAGCGTCGCTGCCGCCCAGATCGATGCGAAGATCAGCCAGCGCCGGACGCCAGGCGTCATCGTCCGGATCGTCGCACGAAGCGGGCCGCGCGATACGGCTCGGCGCGCCGTGCTGGCCGTTCACCGGCGACGGTGACCGCTTACCGGACTATTGGCGGAGGACCACGGTGGGATCGGCGCGAAGCGCGAACGCCGCCGGGATGCCCGCCGCCACGCACGCCGCGACCGCCAGAACGGCAGCGGCCGGCGCAACCGACCAGGCGTCGGCCCAGTCGAGATTCGGCACCGCCGTTCGAAGAGCGAAGACGACGGCCGCCGACGCCGCCGCACCCGCGGCGGCGCCGAAGGCGACCGTCCTCACTGCCTGCGCGACCACCAGCCACCAGACGCCGCGCGCGTTCGCGCCCAGGGCGAGGCGCACGCCGATCTCGCGCGTGCGCTCTTCGACCGCGCACGCGGTGACGCCATAGATGCCGACCGCGGCGAGCAGCAGGCCGAGTCCCGCGATCACGCCGAGCAGCGTGCCGCGGAAGCGATCGGGCCCGAGCGTGATGGTCATGAACTCCGCCACTTCGCCGACACCTTCGAGCGGCAGATCGGGATCGATCTCGAGCACTTTCGCGCGGATCGCCGCGACGGCGTCGGCGGGCGGACCGGCCGTGCGGACGACCATCGTCGCCACGGCGATCGCGGCGTTGTTCTGCGCGTAGGCCACGTACACCGTCGGCCCCGGAGGCTGCGCCGCGCCGACGTCGCGCACGTCGCCGACGACGCCGACCACCTCGAGCGTCGAACCGGCGCGCGTGATCCGTCGACCGACCGCGCGCTCGCCCGGCCAGAAACGCTCCGCCATCGACTGGCTCACGATCGCGACCTGCGGCGAATCGACGGTATCTCGGGCGCTGATCGCGCGACCGTCGAGGACGGGGATTCGCATCGTCTCGAAATAGCCGTCGCTGGCGCGGCGGAACTGCACGAAGTGGCCGGCGCCATCCGGCGTCCGCCGTCCTTCGATCTCGACCTGGGTTACGAAGAAGATGCCGCGCCGGAATGGATTCTGCGTGGTGCTGGCGGCGACGACGCCGGGCAGCGCTCGCACGGCCTCGAGCACGTCGGCGACGACGCGGGCGCGGGCGCGCGTGTTGGGATACGCCGACTCGGGCAGCCGCATCTGCGCCGCGAGCACGTTGGCGGCATCGAAGCCGAGGCCGCGTTCTGAAAGCCGCGAGACCGTCGCCAGCATCAGCGCGCCGACGACGAGGAGCACGAGCGCGAGCCCGGCTTCGGCAGCGACCAGCAGACGCCGGAACCGCGTGTCGCGGCGCGAGCCGACGGCGCGGCGCCCGGACGAGCCGGTCAGGGACTGACGCCTCGCTTCGCGCATCACGGGCACGAGACCCGACGTTACCGAGACGGCCAACGCCAGCGCCGCCGCCGCGCCGACGACCGCCCAGTCGATCGAGATCTGCCCGAGCGTTCTCGACGCGTTCGGATCCAGGCCCATCAGCAGCGGCACCGAGATGAAGGCCAAGGCCACGCCGAGCCCGGCGCCGATCGCCCCGAGCAACACGTCTTCGACGAGCTGCAGGCGGACCAGGTGGAGCCACGATGCGCCGAGCGCGAGGCGCATGCCGATCTCGTTGCGCTCGGCGATCGCGCGCGCCAGACGCAGGTTGGCGAGGTTGGCGATCGCGATCAGCGCCAGGACGCCGATGGCGGCGCCGAGCATCGCGAACGCACGGCCGTGATCGCCGTACTCCTGTTCACGCAGCGAGAGGACGTCGGCGCTCCAGCCGTTGTGCGTCGCCGGCAGATCGGCGACGATTCGCCGCATCGCCGCCTGGACCTCGTCGCGCAGCACCGCTTCCGAGATCCCCGGCTGCGCCCGAGCGATCGTCGGGATATAGGTGTTGCGCGGATTGGGCGTGTTGGCGCCGTCGGCCAGATGCAGCGGCGTCCACAGCTCCGACACGATGAAGCTCGGCCGGAATCCGGCCGCGAGGACGCCAATGACCTGGTAGGCCTCGCGATCGAGCCGGATGGTTCGGCCGACGACGCCAGGATCGCCGCCGAACTGCCGCTGCCAGAGCCCGTGGCTGATCACGGCGACGCGCGCGTCGGCGTCGTCCTCGGCGTCGGTCCAGAAACGCCCGGCGGCGATGCGGGCGCCGAGGAGCGTCAGGAATCCCGGTGTCACCTGCGCCGCTTCGACGCTGACCGGCTCGCCTGCCCCGCCGAGGGCGCGGTCGCGCGCCCAGGCGCCCTCGACCGCTTCGACGGTCGTCAGCTCCCGCCGGAAGCGGGCGATGTCGATCGCGTGAAGCGGCCCGCGATCGGCGCGGCTCGAGGTGCCGGGCGGCTGGGTCTGGATGACGAAGAGTCGATCGCCATCCGGATACGGCAGCGGACGAACCAGGGTCGCGCTCACGACCGCCAGGAGCGAAGTCCCCGCGCCGACGACCAGCGCGACGGTGACGAGGACCGCCAGCGCGCCGGTCCAGCGACGTCTCAGTCGCCGCACGACCTGCGTGGCATCGAGCACGACCGCATCGAGGTAGCGAGCCATGGCGACCACACTAGCGAAGCTGCCGAAGGCGCGCGTCGATTTGTTTGCATCGCTGCCATGCAGGCAGTTCACGCAACGGATGCCGTTATGGGATGATGCCGCCCGTCCCAAACACGAGGAGCCTTTCGAATGCTGCGGGCATGTCTGGTGAGTATCGCTATCGCCGCGAGCGCCGGCTGCGCGGTGGGGTCAGACGCGGGTCAGACCGGGGTCGGAGTAGGGTCGGAGCAGGGTCAGACCCCTGTCGGATCGCTGACACCCGACAGCGTCCGCGCCCGCACCGAGCGCGAGTGGTCGATGAAGGCCGCGAAGATGCGCCAGCACCTGCTGCCGTTGATGCGCAAGCATCAGATCGATCTCTGGGCCATCATCAGCCGCGAGAACGGCCCCGATCCGGCGGTCGAGCTCTTCGGCGGCAACGGCATCACCGGCTGGTACGGCCACCGCAACGCCTACCTCCTCTATGACGCCGGCACTGCCGGCCTCGAGACGACGGTCATCGGCACGCATCTCTCCGGCCACCTCAAAGCCTTCTACGGCACCAGCCAGAGCTACGGCGAAGAGGGCCTGAAGCCGCACCTCCAGAAGTACGTCGCCGCGCGCCAGCCGAAGCGCATCGCGATCAATCAGTCGCGCACCATCAGCATGGCGGACGGCCTCACCGCCGAGCTCAAGGATTACTTCACCGACGCGATCGGCCCGGCGCTGGCGGCGCGCGTGGTCACGTCCGAGCCCCTCCTCGTCGACTACGTCTCGGTGCACACGCCCGAAGAGGACGCCGTCGAAACCGAAGCGTCCATCGCCACCTACAAGATCCTCGAGCGCGCCTTGTCCAACGAAGTGATCACGCCCGGCAAGACGACGCTGATGGACGTGCACTACTGGATCACGGCGGAGCGCAAGCGACAGAACTTCGAGTTCAACTTCCCGGCAAGTCTCGACATCCAGCGCTACCGCGACGGCAAGGTGATCGCGCTCGACGACGCCGACAACCCGGTCATCGAGCGCGGCGACGTGCTCCACGTCGACTTTGGCGTGCGCCTCGCCGGCGTGGTGACCGATCAGCAGAAGATGGGCTACGTGCTCCGCGAGGGCGAGACGGCGCCGCCGCCGGGCCTCGTCAAAGCGTTTGCCGATTCCGTCACAGGCGCCGAGATCCACGCCGCCGAGATCCTCGCCGGCCGCACCGGCATCGACATCAAGACGCGGTCCGAAGCGGCGGGCAAAGCTGCCGGGATCGATCTGCTCGTCTACTCGCACGTGCAGGGCTACTGGGTGCACGACGCCGGAACCTGGACCGTGTTCGACTGGCCCGAGCGCTACGGCGCGCATCCGCGCACGCCGCTCCAGGGCAGCGAGTGGTTCTCGCTCGAGTTCCGCACCCGCACTGCGGTGCCCGAGTGGGGCGGCGCGCTGGTGGCGATGCAGCGCGAAGAAGATCAGATCACGTCCAAGACCGGGCCGCCCACCTACATGTCCGGACCGCAGACGTCGCTGTGGGTGATCAAATGAGCGCGGCCGCGAACACGCGTCGCGCCTGGCTCGCGCCGATCGCCGGCGTCTCGTTCCTGGTCGCCGCCGCGCTGCCGATGGCGCAGACGGCGACGCCCGCCGCGGCCGACGTGCCGATTCATCTCCAGTGGCGCAACATCGGCCCCGGCGCCACCGGCACGCGCATCGTCGATCTGGCGGTGCTCGAGCGCGATCCGAAGGTGATGTACGTCGCGACGGCGTCGAGCGGCGTCTGGAAGACGGTCAACGGCGGCACGACATGGACGCCGACGTTCGATCGGGAAGAGACCGTGTCGCTCGGCGGCATCGCCCTGTCGGCGTCGAACCCGGACATCGTCTGGGTCTCGACCGGCGAGCCGAACATGCGCAACCTGCGCAGCACTTCGTGGGGCAGCGGCGCGTACAAGAGCACCGATGCCGGGCGGACCTGGCAGCAGATGGGGCTCGCCGACGCCCAGCACATGGGCCGGATCGCGATCCATCCCGCGGATCCGAACGTCGTGTTCGCCAGCGTACTCGGCTCGCTGTGGCATCACGACGCGAAGAAGAACGGCGTGCGCGGGTTGTGGAAGACGCGCGACGGCGGCCGGACGTGGCGGAAAGTCCTTTCGGCCGGCGAGCGCGCCGGCATCGTCGACGTCGCCATCGATCCGTCGGCGCCCGATCGGATCTACGCCGCCGCGTGGCATCGCGAGCGCCGCGACTGGAGCTTCGTCAACGTCGGCGCCGACGGCGGCATCTACCAGTCGACTGACGGCGGCGAGACCTGGACGAAGCTCGGCGCCGGCCTGCCGGCCGATCCGGTCGGACGCATCGGGATCTCGATCTGTGGATCTCGACCGGCGACGGTCTACGCGGTGATCGAGGGCAAGACCGGCGGCGTGTTCCGATCGACGGACGCCGGCGCGACCTGGACGCGACGCAACGAGATGCCGGCCTCGTCGATGTACTACGGCCAGGTCCGCTGCGATCCCACCGATCCCGAGCGCGTCTACGTGCTGCAGACGCAGCTCGCGACCTCGACCGACGGCGGCGCGACGTTCCACACCAACATTCCCGGCCGCGGCGTGCACGTCGATCATCACGCGCTCTGGATCAACCCGGCCGACAACACCCACCTGGTGCTCGGCAACGACGGCGGCATCTACCAGTCGCGCGATCGCGGCGAGACCTGGCAGTTCCACGGGCAGATGGCGCTGACGCAGTTCTACGCGATCGCCGTCGACCTGCGCGAGCCGTTCTACTACGTCTACGGCGGCACGCAGGACAACAACTCGCTCGGCGGACCGAGCGCGACGCGCCACAGCGACGGCATCGTCAACGACGACTGGTACGTGACCACCGGCGGCGACGGCTTCTCGCTGCAGATCGATCCCACCGATCCGTCGGTGGTCTTCACCGAGGCGCAGTACGGCGCGCTCGTGCGCTTCAATCCGTTCACCGGCGAGCGGCGCCGGATTCAGCCGCAGAATCCGCCGGGCCAGACGCTGCGATGGAACTGGAACGCGCCGATCCGGCTGTCGCGCCACGATCCGCGGCTGCTCTACTTCGGATCGCAG
>DASTCC010000040.1:0-9341 GCA_035711465.1 Vicinamibacterales bacterium | reverse complement strand
GCGCCGATCAGGAACGGCTGCGTGTCATCGTCGCGGAAGATCTGCACGACGGCGCCGGGCACGAGATTGCCGACGGTCGCGAACACATCGCCTGCGCGAGGCAGCACGGCGAACGACGGCGCTTCCGGACGGCCGGGCTCGACCCTGACCTCGCGCTTCGTGCCGACGCGATTGCACTCGCGCGTGTCGTACTGCTGCCAGACGGTCAGCACCTCGTTGCCTTCGAGGCCGAGGTCCGGCAGGACGAGGTCGCCTTCGGTGAATCCGAAACAGCCGGAGAGGATCGTTCCGCTGGCGCGCTCGACTCGTACGGTTGCGCCAGGCTGAAGGCCGGTGAGGTGCAGGAGGCGCTGGCAGGCCTGCGGCGGCGGATCGAAGACCGGCGCCGGCAAATCCGGCGCGAACTCCGGCACCGCGGCAAGATTCGTCTTTCTCAACCGCAGCGGCGGCGGAAACGTCATCGTGCCGCCGCGATCGTTGCCGCAGCCGGCCTGGTGGACGACGATCTTTCCGGGCACTGGAGGCGTGCCCGGACCGAGGTTGATCCCGTCGACGACCGGCAGACGCACGATCGTCCACTGCGCGACCGTCGTGACCGCGGGATTGTCGCTGAGCTCCAGTGTCACCGTGGCGCCGGGAATCACGCCGCCGATCGACACGCACGTGGCGCACTGCACCGGCGGCGAGAGAAAGAACATCCGGTCGTACGCTTCCGCAGGCGGCGGCAGCAGGACTTGATACGGCACCGGCGAGTGCTCGCTGACCTCGCCGTCCTTTTCCTGCGTCGCGGTGATGATCGCCCCCGGCTCGAGCTGCACGGAGGCGTCGAGCTGAACGAGCTCGAACGGCAGCTGTGCCGCGGTGGTGCCGATCGGGATGTTGCCGTCCTGGAACAGGCGGACAGTGGCGCGCGGGAGCAGGCCCTCGACGCGCACGTAGCGGCTGCATGGAGTGATCGGGCCCACGACCCACGGTGCGCTCAGCATGCGACGCCTCCTTCGGCGGGCTCATCCGCGATCCGATCGCAGGTGAGATCCCGAAGGAGTCTCCAGGAGCCGCGACAGATTGGCAATGAAGAAGTGACGGCATCGCCGGCAGACGCTGAAGTACCCTGTCAGGAGTGGACAAACCGAAGGTGCTGACGGCGAAGGAGCTGCGCGTGATCATGCCGCGGCTGTCGGGATGGCAGCACCGCGACCACAAGCTGGTGCGGACGTTCGAGTTCCGCGACTTCGTCGACTCGCTCGGCTTCGTCAACAGCCTCGTCGCCTACTTCGAGAGCGTCGACCATCACCCCGACGTCCGCATCGCTTACAGCGAAGTGACGTTCGAGCTGACGCGCTACGACCTCGGCGGCCGGGTCACCGATCGCGACGTCGAGGTCGCGAAGAAGATCTCATCCGTGTACCGGATGCGGGCTTAGGGCTCACTCGTCCCGCAATGCCAGCAACGGATCGATCCGCGACGCCCGCCGCGCCGGCAGATAGCTCGCGAGCAGCGCGACCCCGATCAGCACCGCCGACACCGCCGCATACACGACCGGATCCGTCGGCTGGACGTTGAAGAGCAGCGACGACATCGAGCTGCTGAGCAGCGACGCGCCGACGAGGCCGATCAGCACGCCGACGCCGCCCTTCCAGAGTCCCTGCCGCAGCACCAGGCCGACGATCTGGCCGCGCGACGCGCCGATGGCGTTGCGCACGCCGATCTCTCGCGTCCGCTGCGAGACGTCGTAGGCGAGCACACCGTAGAGGCCGAGCGCCGACAGGAACAGCGCGAGCACCGCGAAGGCGCCGAGCAGCAGCATCACCGCGCGGCGATTGTCGAACGACGTGCCGATCGCGTTCTCGAGGCTGCCGGCTTCGAACAGCGGCAGACCAGGATCGATGGCGCGCACCTTTTCGCGCAGCGCCGCCACTGCGTCCGCCGTCGGCCGCGTCGTCCGCATGAACAACGTGTAGCCCCCGGGACGCCCGCCTTGAATGATCTGATAGACGACGGGATTGCCGGTCTTCTCCTCGACGCCGTTGTGCGGCACGTCCTTGACGACGCCGATGATCGTCGACCAATCCGTCGGGTTCTGTGGCCGGCCGCCAAAGCTGAAGTGGCCGCCGACCGCCGAGCCGTTCGGAAAGAACATCCTGGCGAAGCTCTGATCGACGACGAAGACGTTGCGGTCTGGCGCGCTGTCCGCTTCGTCGAAGAAGCGGCCCTCGACCAGCTCGAGGCCCAGCGTCTTCAGGTAATCGGGCGTGACGATCACGCGGTACGCGGCCGGCTGCGGCGAGCCCGCCGGAAGCGTGTCGCGCTCCAGGCCGAAGGCATTGAGCGGCAGGCCGCCCTGGAACGGCGTCGAGAAGGACAGGGCCGACGAGGTGACGCCGGGAATCTCGCGCATCGCCTGCTCCAGCCGATCGCGGATGCCCGCGGCGGCCTCGTCGCTGGTGCGGTACTGGCGCGTCAGCGCGAGGCGCGCGGTAACGACGCCCTTCGCGTCGAGCCCGGTGTCGACGCGGAGCGCTTCGGCAAGGCTGCGGATGAGCAGACCCGCGCCGGTCAGCAGCATCAACGCCACCGCGACCTGCGCGACCACGAGCACGCCCGAGAGCGCGCGCACCCCGCGGCTCGACGACGCGCTTCGCGAGCTGCTCTGGATCACGGACGCAACGTTCGTCCGCAGCGTGTGAAACACCGGGATCAGGCCGATGAGCACGCCGACGATGACGGAGAGTCCGACCGCGAAGCCGAGGACGCGCCAGTCGAGCGATGCCGGCAGCGACTGCGGCAGCATCTTCGCCAGGTAGAAGTTCGTGACCCGCAGCGATCCCCAGGCGACCGCCAGGCCGAGCGCGGCGCCGACCAGCGTCAGCAGCACGCTCTCGAGCATCAGCTGCCGCGCGATCGTCAGGCGCCCGGCGCCGAGCGCGGTCCGTACGGCGAGCTCCGACTGCCGCGCGTTCGATCGTGCGAGCAGAAGATTGGCGACGTTGACGCAGCCGATGAGCAGCACGAACGCGACCCCGCCCTGCAGCATCAGCAGCGTCGTCCGCACCGGCTGGACGCGCTGCTCCTGGACGCCGCCGACGTTCATCGTGATGCCGGTGCGCTCGACGAAATCCTTCAGCGGCGGCGGACCGGCGTCGTAGTACCGCTTCTCGATCACCTTGGCTTCGGCATCGGCCTGTGCCGCGCTGACGCCGGCCTTCAGCCGGCCGAACATCGGAATGCCGAGACCGTAGCGGCCCTGCGGGTTCTCCGCGGCCGGCGGCCAGGTCAACGGCATCAGGAACTTTGCCCGCGCGTCGAACGCTTCGAGCACGCGCGGCGCCACCGCGATCACCGTGTAGGTCTCGTCGTCGATGCGGATCTCCTGGCCGATCACGTCGGGGCTCTCGCCAAACTGCTGCTGCCAGTAGGACTGCGTCAGCACGACGACCTTGTCGGCGCCGGGCCGGCTCTGTTCTTTGGTGAAGAACGTGCCGAGCACGGGCTGGACGCGGAGGATGTCGAAGATTTCAGCGGTCGTCCGCACGCCGGCGACGCGCGCGACCGAGTCCTTCTCGCCGACCAGGCCGTAGAAGAACGCCCACAACGCCACGCTCTCGTACGAAGTCGCGTTCTGCGAGTAGTCGACGTACATCGGCACGCTGGCCGGCGTGTGATCGAGGCCCCCTTTCAGCGCGGATCCGTAGAGCTCGACGATGCGCTCCGGCTCCTGATAGGGCAGCGGCTTGAGCATCAGCGAGTACACCGTCGAGAAAATCGCCGTCGTCGCGCCGATGCAGAGGGCGAGCGTCAGCAGCGTGGTCGCGGTGACGCGCTTCGACTTCCAAAGCAGGCGGAACGCGTGGCGGATGTCCGTGGTGGCGCCGTTGAGGATGCCGGCGCTGCGATCTGAAGCCATTAATAGACGTCTCCTCGAACCAAAGACGAACAGGGACGGCGTTCGGTTCTGGCGCCACGACCCGAAGGCGCTCCTCGGCCGCGTTCAGCTCGACGTCGACCTCGCCGAGAGCCGGCGACGGCCGGGCCGGCCGCGCAAGCGGCGCGCGTGATCGTCGCCGACACTTCGGTATGGGTGGCCGTCCTTCGGCCGCGGCCACACCGATCGACAGCTGACACGAAAGCGTTCACGGATCTGCTCGACGCGGACGAGAACCTTCTCGTCGCGCCCGTCAGGACGGAATTGCTGCGGGGCGTGCGGCCCGCCGATCGACGTGCGCTGCAGCGGGCGCTGACGGCGCTTCCGATCGCGTACCCCACGGACGAAACGTGGAAGCTGATGGATCAGTGGGCCATGAAAGCCGCCGAGCGCGGCGAGCACTTCGGTGTTGGCGACCTGCTGATCGGCGCAATCGCCAGAGAAGCGGGCGCGCCGTCTGGTCACTGGATTTCGACTTCGCCCGGATGGCGCGGTTGCACCTCGTCGAGCTCTATGAGCCGATTTGATGTTCGTGAACTTTGCGGTATAAAGTTCATGGTGGTGTCCGAGCGCTTCCAGACCTGGCTCACGGCCCTCGTCGTGACCCTCGGCGTGATCGCCGCGGCGGGGATGAGCCTGTATTCGTTCCTGACGTCCACCGCGCCGCCCTCGCTGCATCCGAATCCTGAGGCCGCACCGTCAGTGAAAGCCGCGACGCCGTCACCGCGATGGGATGAAGCGGTGAACGAAAGTCAGCGAATCGCGCGGGCGGCTCTCGGAGGGCAGGACTTGCCAGGCATCTCCGTCGCAGTCGGCGTCGGCGACGAGATCGTGTGGGCGGAAGCCTTCGGCTGGGCAAATCTCGAGAAGCGGGTGCCGGCTGCGCCGACGATGCGCTTTCGGCTCGGACACGCCTCGAAGGCGCTCACGTCGGCCGTGGTGGGTCAGCTCGTCGAGCAGGGGCAGCTCGATCTCGATTCCGAGATTCAGACCTACGTCCCCGAATTTCCGAAGAAGGCGTGGCCGATCACGCTGCGGCAGCTGATGGGGCACACGGCGGGCATCAGGCACTACGAGAACGAAGCGGACTTCATGCCGTCCGCGCACTGCACGAGCGCGTCGGAAGGCCTGAGCCGATTCGCCGGCGATCCGCTGTTGTTCGAGCCGGAGACCGCGTACAAGTACTCGACGTTCGGCTGGGTGCTGGTGAGCGCCGCGGTCGAAGCGGCGGCCGGCGAGCCGTTCGACCGCGTCATGCGCGCGAAGATCTTCGATCCGTCGGGCATGACGCGGACGTCGTTCGACTCGGCCGGCGGGCCGCCTGCGGATCTGGCGACCTTCTACGAGGCGGGGTGGCTGGATGCGCGGCGCCCCGCGCGCGACGTCGACTACTCGTGTTTCGCGGGCGCCGGCGCGATCGTGTCGACGCCGTCGGATCTCGTCCGCTTCGGACTCGCGCTCGACAACGGCACGCTGCTGAGATCCGAGACCGTCCGCATGCTGCACACCCGGCAGGCGCTCGTGTCCGGCAAGAGCACGGAGTACGGCCTCGGCTGGATGCTCGACGCGACGCCGCTCGCGGGCGAGACGGCGGAGCTCGCCAACCACGCCAACCGCACGCTCGTCGGCAGCTCGGTCTCGTTCCTGCTCTTTCCCCATCGCGGGCTCGCTGTCGCGGCGATGACCAACATTTCCTACGCGAACATGCGCGACGTCGCGTTGAATGTCGCCGAGGCCTTCGCGATCGCGGCCCGTCAATTGCGAAGATGATCGGACAGCATCCTCGCTCGTCCACGCTTCTTCGGTACCGTCAGGTGCTCCGGGTCCGACGGGTGCGGGCAGGGGCCAGGAATGCGCTGACGCTGGCCATCTCGGATTCGATGGTCGACGGGCCAGATCGATTCCGAGTTGACGAGCGTCCGTTCGTTCCGAGCCCCCGCCCGCACCCGTCGGACCCGGAGCACCTGACGGCACCGACCCGAGTCGTGACTTCAGCAACGCGCTCCGATGGACTCAGAATATGCCTTGACTGGTATATGCCGTTGTAGGTATATAAAGAGCGTGCCGTCCGCGTTCGAAGTCCTCGCCGAGCCGAACCGGCGCGCGATCCTGAGCCTGCTGGGCTCGGCGGAGCAGTCGGTCGGCGAGATCGAGCGCCGCCTGCGGATCCCGCAGCCGACGGTGTCGAAGCACCTGCGGGTGCTGCGCGAGGCCGGGCTGGTCGAGTCCAGCGTCGACGCGCAGCGCCGCCTCTACCGTCTGCGGCCCGAGCCGCTGCAGGAAGTGGACGCCTGGCTTGCGCAGTTCCGGCGGTTCTGGTCCAGACATCTCGATGCGCTCGAGCGTCATCTCGACCGCATGGATCGTTCGGCGGTCGCGAAGAGAAAGACACGGAGAAAGTAGATGGCCGCTCGCGAGCACTACAGACCCGGTCCGGCAAGCGGCGCCCGGGTGATCAAGGACGGCGATCGATGGACGCTCGTGCTCGTGCGCGACTTGCGTCACGCGCCCGAGAAAGTCTGGCAGGCGCTCGTGGATCCGGTCCACCTCCGCGAGTGGGCGCCGTTCGACGCCGACGGCAATCTCGGCGTCGCCGGCAACACGGTGACGCTGACGACGGTCGGCGCGCCGACGCCGGTGGTCAGCGAAGGCACGGTGACGCGCGCCGACGCGCCCCGGGTGCTCGAGTACAACTGGGGCGATCAGAACCTCAAGTGGGAGCTCGAAGCGGTGGTGGGCGGCACGCGGCTCACGCTCTGGCACAACATCGATCGCCGCTTCATCTCCATGGGCGCCGCCGGCTGGCACATCTGCCTCGACGTCCTCGATCGATCGCTCGGCGGCGAGCCGATCGGCCGCATCGTCGCCGGCGAGGCGATGAAGTTCGACTGGCCTCGCCTCAACGTCGAGTATGCGGCCGAATTCGGCATCAAGGCGCCGGCCTGGCCGCCGAAGCGCACAGACGAATCGTAGACGGGAGGAGTGTCCAGTGGGCTGGAGCAAATGGATTCGACAGACGCACCGGTGGATGTCCATCGCGTTCACACTGACGGTCATCGCCAACTTCGTGGCGCTGGCAGCGGGTCAAGGCGCACAGCCTCCTGGCTTCGTGACCTACTCGCCGTTGTTCCCGCTCGCGTTCCTGCTCTTCACCGGGCTCTATCTCTTCGCCCTTCCGTACACGACCAGATGGCGGAGCGCGCGGCGCGCGTGAGACGGCACTGGTCGGGGCGTCTTGCTCCGAGCCCAGGCGCATGTGACCGCGCGAGAGGGTTTCTGTAGAATCCGCCTGAGCCCTCCATGCCCCTGTCCCCAGGGACGCGCCTCGGTCACTACGAGGTCATCGCCGCGGTCGGCGCCGGCGGGATGGGCGAGGTGTATCGCGGCCGCGACACCCGCCTGAATCGGACCGTCGCCATCAAGGTCCTGCCCGACGCCGTCGCCAGAGATCCAGACCGACTCGCCCGCTTCGAGCGCGAGGCGCGGACCCTGGCGACGCTCAATCACCCCAACATCGCCCAGATCTACGGGCTCGAGCAGCACGCGCTGGCGATGGAGTTCGTCGACGGCGACGACCTGTCCCGCCGCATCGCGCGCGGGCCGATTCCCATCGACGACGCGCTCGCGATCGCCGGCCAGATTGCCGACGCGCTTGCCGCCGCGCACGGCCTCGGCGTCGTCCATCGCGACCTCAAGCCGTCCAACATCCGCGTGCGCGCCGACGGCACGGTGAAGGTGCTCGACTTCGGCCTCGCAAAGGCGCTCGCTCCCGAGTTGGACATCCCCGGCGGCACTCTTGCCGCGACCGTCACCAGTCCGGCGCTCACCGGCATCGGCGCGATTCTCGGGACCGCAGCGTACATGGCGCCCGAGCAGGCGAAGGGCAAGCCGGTCGACAAGCGCGTCGACATCTGGGCGTTCGGCGTTGTCGTCTACGAGATGATCACCGGCCGGCGGCCGTTCGACGGCGACACCGTGTCTGAAGTGCTCGCCGCGGTGATCAAGACGGAGCCGGACCTGACCGTCGTCCCGCCGAGATGCCGCCGGCTGGTCGAGAGCTGCCTGGAGAAAGATCCCGCGCGGCGACTGAGGGACGTCGGCGACTGGGCGCGCCAGCTCGACGCTCCAGGAACGGTCGCCGCGCCGGCACGCGGCGCCTGGTTGGGCTGGAGTGCGGCGGCGGTGCTGCTCGCGGCGCTCGGCACACTCGGCTTCGTGCACTTCGGCGAACGTCCGATCGTTCCTGAGCCCGTGCGTTTCCAGATCACGCCGCCGCCCGGCAACACCTTCGAGAACAGTTTCTCCGTGGCGCCTGATGGGCGGCGCGTCGCGTTCGTTGCTCGCGACGACAGTGGGACGACGCGAGTGTGGGTGCGTGAGCTCGATGAGCTCGACGCACAGCCGATCTCGGGCACAGAAGGCGCGCGCAGCCTCGGATGGAAGCCGGATAGCCGGGCCATCGCCTTTACCGTCGATCGCTGGGTGAAGAGCGTGTCGCTCGGAGGCGGCCCCGTTGTGACGCTCTGCGAAGTGGGATCGCCGGCTGCGCTGGGCGGGCCGGTGTGGAGCCCGGCCGGCGTCGTCGTCTTTGGTGGCACGACGGCTGGCGTCATGCGCGCGGTGCCGGAAACCGGCGGCGCAATCACGGTACTCACGGCGCTCGACGCGACCCGGCGTGACCTCGCCCACGGTCTGCCGTCGTTCCTGCCCGACGGCCGTCGGTTCGTGTACCTGCGCGTGTCGGCCGTCAACGAGCAGTCCGCGATCTTCGTCGGGTCGATCGATCGCAGGCCGGAAGAGCAGGATCGCGAGCCGCTGCTGACGATCGAAGGCCGCGCGACGTTCTCCCCGATGGGCGCACTCGGGGGACACCTTCTGTACCTCCGCGAAGGCACGTTGATGGCGCAGCCGTTCGACCCCGTCAAAGCCGCGCTCGTCGGGGCGCCGGTGCCGATCGCCGAGAGCGTCGGCAACAACGGCGCCCAGGGATTCTTCTCGCCGTCCGCGAACGCCTTGGTCTACCGGACCGGCGCGGTCTCCGGCGCCAGCCCCGACGCGCAGCTCACCTGGGTGGATCGTCAGGGCAAGACGACGCAGGTCCTGCGGATCCACGGACCCATTGCCGGCATCGAGAACGCGCCCGATGACCGTCGCGCCGCCGTCACCGTTCAACCGAGCCCGAATGCCGACGTCTGGGTGGCGGATCTGGATCGCGAGGTCCTCACGCCATTGACGACGAACCCGACGGCCGATCGTGGGCCGGTGTGGTCGCCGGACGGCCGCCGCATCGTCTTCAACTCGACCCGCAACGGTCCGGCCAACATGTTCATCAAGCCGGCGAATGGTCCGGGAGGCGAGGAGCTGCTGCTGAAGTTGGAGCGCGCGACGATACCGACCTCCTGGTCACGGGATGGCCGCT